>JBJXEX010000230.1:0-21404 GCA_046156195.1 Planctomycetaceae bacterium
GGGACGACGGCGAGATTCGGCACCGACCACTTGGCGTCGCTGGGATCGCCGCCGACCAGAAACGGCTCATAAGACCGTCCAAGGTATCCGGCTCCTTGCGAATACGAATCGGCGTTGGTGTCGGCACGTTGCCCCGAGGTGAACGCCAGCATGTCGGGGCGAGCGCGTTCACGTACCTTGTTGACGATGCAGCCGACCGACGGAGCGTCGTTCACGAAGCCGGCCGCCGACTTCGGTATCCTGCCGGTCAAAATCCGCTTGTGAGCGCCATCGTGATCGCCATATCCATGCGAGACCGAGCGAATGAGCGAGAACTTGTCAGCGATCTTCGCATGCCGCGGCAATAGTTCGCCAACCTCGATCCCCGGCACATTCGTGCGGATCGGCGAGAAATCGCCTCGGTACTCCAACGGTGCCTCAGGCTTCAAATCGTAGGTATCCATGTGCGACAGCCCGCCGGTGAGCCAGACAAGGATCACCGCGGTATCGTCGCGTTTCACTACGGACTCACTCGCCGACGCCGCGCGCAGCCGCATCACTTGCGACAACCCCAGTCCGAGGCTGAGCAGCGACCCGGTCTGCAAAAATCGGCGGCGGGAGAGAATGAATGCGTGTTTCATTGTGAATCTTAGATAAACACCATTCTGGTTGTCTCGTGCTGCGGACAGTGTGAACGTCGGGCGTGCCACCTGGGTTTTACACCCGACTCAACGATCCGGTATACCCACCGAACGAATCGGTCTCGACGCCGAGCCTCTGCAAGATCGTGACGAAGAGCTTCGCCAACGGCAGCTCTTCTACTTCCGGCTTGTTATGCCAGCCAGCATCCGTGTCGATGCCGGCACCGGCCTGATTGTCTTCGTTTCCTTTGCCGAACTTGAGATATCGACCATTGGTGAAACCAAGGTTCTGCCAGCCGCCCGGTTTCTTGACTTCATGTGTCAGGCCATGCGCGGCGCCCAGACCAACGGCTTGTGACAGCAGGTCGTGTGGGCCTTCGCCGTTTTCTCTCCCCAACTGAAACGTCGCCACGCGAGTCGAATCGCTCAGGAAGGCCAGATAGATCAGTTCATACATCGTCTGGAAATAGAGCCGGGCCTCTTTAGGCTCAGCATCCAGATGCAGGTTGCGGGTATCGACCTGAGGAATCGGAGCATCAATCCACCGTTGAGCCTTCGCGAGCTTCAGTTCTGTATCGCGCACAGCGTCAAGATACTGCTTGAGCGTCTCTTGATCGCGTCTGGAGAGTTGGCGATTCAGCGACCGAGTATTTTCAATCAGGAAATCGAGGGCACTCTTGCTTCTCGCCAGTCTTGTTGCCGCGTCTTTGCCGCTCGTCACGAACAGCAGGTCGAAGATTTCCTTGGGCTTGTTCATCGCGGGAATCGGACGTCCTTCGCGATTGAAGGATTGAGTCTGGGCACCGCGAGGGCCGCCAACGCCACCATTGGTCGACATGACCAGCGAAGAATGCCGAGTGAAGTCGCCTGCGTGCTCCGCGAACAGTTGGTCCAAGGAAATCGTATTCCGATACGGCCCGCGTCCGCCGATTGGCGCGCCGGTCAAGTACTGGTCTGCATTCGAATGGCCATGAACGTTTCTTGCGGCAGGATGCGACAGCCCGGAATAAATTGTGATCTCACTTCGCAGTGGCTCGAGCACATCGAGCACCCTGGTCAATTCGAAGTCCTTTTCGCCGCCACGAGGGAACCAACTCCAATCCTTCCAGGCAGGATCGGACTTGAGCGGCAATCCAACGCCATCAGGGTGATAGACGCTGACGAATCGCTTTGGAGTCTCGTCCTTGCTTGGACTGCCCACAGCAAACGTTTCAAACCACGGCAAAGCCAAAGCGATACCGGTACCGCGAAGAAACGTCCTACGGCTCAGCAAAACGGATTTGTCATTCATCGTTTGTTCCTGACTCTCACTTCGAGTTGAAGAGGTTACTGCCGATGATCAGGTGGATCAGGTCGCCCAAGCCATCATCCCTGCGTCTGAATTGCCCGGTCAAGTTGTCGATGTTAGCCCGGTCGCCAAAAGTAAGCGGTCTGCCGAGAGCGTAAGCCGTCAGCTTATGCACCATCGCTCGAGCAAATTGATCTTGTCGGTCCGTGAGCAAATATCGCTTGAGCCCATCGACCCCAGCCAACGACTGCCGATTGAACAGTTCTGAAGTCGCATCGACAGGTTGGTTCTTGATGTGAGTCCGATAGGCTCCGAGAGCATCGTAGTTCTCAAACGCGATTCCCCACGGGTCGATCTTGGAGTGACACGAGATGCAGGCCGCCTTGTTCCGGTGATTGGCGATCCGTTCCTTCAGAGTCATTTTCAGAATCGCCGGATCGGTCAGATCGACTTCCGGGACATTCGGCGGTGGCGGAGGGGGCGGGTCGTCGAGAATGCGTTTCAGCATCCAGACACCACGCTTGAGGGGATGCGAATCCGTGCCGTCAGAGTTCATGGTCATAATCGCCGCACTCGTCAACAGGCCGCCGCGATTCGATTGCGGGGTGATCGGCACGCTTCGGAAATGAGGGCCGTAAACCTTGGGAATCCGATAGTGGGCCGCGAGTCGCTCGTTGATCACGGCGTAATCGGAATGGATGAAGTCCATGACGCTGCGGTTGTTCTTCAGGACTTCCTCAAAGAAGGCGACCGGCTCTTCCAGCATCGCTGCCCGCAACGAGCTGTCAGTCACATGAGTGACGCTATTCATCCGGTCCAAACCCAGCCATTGCTCCACGAAGTTCTGCGAGAATCGCTTCGAACGCGGGTCCGCCAACAGGCGTTTGATTTGTGCGGCCAGAACCTTCGGCTCTCGAAGCTTTCCCTGCTCCGCGAGTTTCAACAGTTCGTCGTCAGGAATACTGGACCACAGAAACATGGAGAGACGGCTGGCAAACTCGAACTCACTGATCCGCGCCAAGGACTTCGGCTCATCGGCCGTCGCTCGCTGAGTCAGATAGAGGAACTCTGGAGAGGCCAGCGAGGTCGCCAGCACTTCGACCATAGCCTCTTCAAACGTCGAGAAGCCGGGCCGGTACTTCGCGAACAGGTCCATGAACTGATCGACCTCCAGCGAGGTGACGGGGCGACGCCAGACTCGCTTCAGGAATCGACTCAGCACTTCGCGGCCATAGACCTGTTCGTCACTCTTGTTGCCGCTTGCAAAGAAGATGTCCGTGTGAGTCTTCGGCGGCCACTGCTCGTAAAACGGAGCGCTGATTTCGATGTGGTCGATCAGCACTTGCAGAGGTTCTTCTCCGCCGTGCGCATTCGAGACATTGTGGATGTGCAGAAACTCATCTCGTCGCGGAAATGTGGTGGTGAGTTTTCGAAAGGGGTTGCGCTGGATGTCGCTGAGCGGAATGTCGAAGTGAATCCATTGCGGGTCATCGGCGGATGCCGTCACCGGGATGTCACGCTCGCTGACGACCTGCGAGAAGTTGGCGTTGTTGCTGGTGTGAGCACTGAAGATCAGACGCAGGCTCGCGTACTCGTCCGGGTTCATCGTCGAGCGACCGGCTCGAATGCGGACGCGCATGATCCCGTCGTCGGGAAGAAAGCGATCGAGGTCCAGCTTCAGCTCATTGGATCGAGGCAGCACCAGCGCCACCTGAGAAACGGCTGGCGATTGCCCGACAACCGCCTCGGCCCGAGGCAGCGTCTTTCCGCCGGGAAACGGCATGCTCTCGCCGGTCTCGCGATTGAAGAGTTGCTGCTGATTTCGCGGCTTTCGTTTGGGCTTCTTATTCTCGTCGGCAGCCTTGTCGTCCTTTTTGGACTCCGCCTTCGCCATCTCTTCCGGCATCGAGATGATGTAGGTGACGGCCTGCGGACGCTCACCACTCACGGTGGCTCGCTTGAGCGCTTTCAGCCCCAGCTCGCGGTAGGTCTCGAACTGCATGACCGACATCTGCAGCAATTCTGAGCTGTTCTTGAATCCGTCCTCAGAAGCGGTTTCCGGCGGCAGCTTGTTCGCGAAGGCATAGGGCAGCCCCAGCAAATCCTGCAGAGCGTAGTTGTATTCGTACTTCGTCAGCCGGCGAAAAGACGAATGCTCCTTGCTGCTGCGACGGACGAGCGACGCCGTATTCAGCTCCTCGCTCAGCCAATCCACAATGCGACCGCGATCCGCATCCGCGAGCGTGTAATCCGGTTCGTCCACGGGGGGCATCTCGGATTTGCCCAGAGCGTTGAAGACCTCTCGCCATCGCTCCACGTCAGGACCGGCCAGCAGGTCAGGATTCAGTTGGTCAATGCGAAGTCGGCCCTCAGACTTTTCAGGACCATGACAAGCCAAACAACTCTTCTTCAGGATCGGTCCCACCGACTCGCGAAAGAAAGCCGCGTTCGCCTTTGGAGCGGCATCGACCGCTTTCGCAACTTCCTTCGTCTCTTTCAAGAACCTGGACTTGTTGCGTCCCTGTTCTTTAGCTGCTTCCAATGTGACCGGAGCCGCCGGGCCATCGGCGGACAGAATGATGCTCGCGCTTCCGAGCACTAGCAGAACGATGATCGTTTGAGTCTTCATAGGCTGCTTATCGTTCTGAGCCAGCATTCGGGGGGAATGCGATGTCGGCACTGGCAAACCAGCGACCGAACGGAGGGGATCAAATCGGTGGGAGCTTTTTGGATGGCTATGTTTCGGCGGGACGTGTCGCGTTCAAAACTGATGCCACGACACGCCGAGTCAGCATAGCGGCTGAGATTGGTGCCCTGAAGCAAAATGTGCCTTGCAATTGAATTGCTCGCGAATCTTCGTCGAGGACGAGATCAGGCAATCCAGCCAAGCAGGTGGTTTGAAAGCTCGTTGAGCGACGGCGGCACAGTGATGTCTTGCAGGTGACATGAGCGTAGACTCGGCCGGTTCATGATCACGTCCAACGATTACTCATCGAACGGAAAACGATCGCCATGAAACGCAGCGATATCTTGACTCTCCTTTTCGCTTTGTTGATCGCGCCCCGCTCGCTCATGGCCGCGGATGTGCCGCAAACGGTCGAGGAACTGTGGGCGGACTTTGATCCGCGAAAGGACGCGCTCGAGACCGAGGTCATTCGCGAGTTCAAAGAAGACGGCGGCGTCTTTCGGCATGTGCGATTTGTCGTCGGGACGTTCAAGGGCACGACGGCTCGCATGACGGCCATCTATGGCTTTCCTGACGGTGCCAACGAGAAAAAAGAAAAGCTGCCTGCGGTCATGCACATTCACGGCGGTGGGCAGCGAGCGTTCTTGCATGAAGTGAAATTGCTCGTCTCGCGCGGGTATGCGGGGTTGTCGGTGAACTGGGGCGGATCAGCCGGGCAGCGGCCCTTCAATTCGGTCGAAGGTGCCCAGCCGGGAGATCCGAATACGGATTGGGGCGCGGTCGATCCGAGTCAGCTCAACGCGACTCGCTACGCTTCGATCCTGCCGGGACCGTTGCAAGTCTTTGAAGACCGTGAGCACCCGAAGAACAACAACTGGTACTTGCTCGCGCTCGGCTGCCGGCGTGGGCTGACGTTTCTGGAGCAGCAGCCGGAAGTCGATGCCGAGCGACTCGGCGTGCATGGCTATTCGATGGGTGGCAATCTGACGATGTATGTCGCGGGGACCGACAGTCGCGTGAAGGCCGCGGTGCCTGCCGTTGGTGGAGCCGGCTGGCGCTGGCAGCCGCATCAGGTTCTCGGCGGAGTCATTCAACTGGATCACATCAATGGGGATGTCGAGCTGTTCCGTCGGACGATGAGCTTCGAGAGCTACGCGCCGTTGATTCGTTGTCCCGTCCTGCACCGCAGTGCGACGAATGACTTTCACGGCTGGATGGACGACGTTTATCGCACGAACGCGCTGATTCCGAATCAACCGCTGCGCTACTCGTGGACGCCACACGTCAATCATCGGCTCAACCCCGAAGTCGCGATCACGATGCCGCTGTGGTTCGACCAGCATCTCAAAGGTGGGCCTGCTCTGCCTGCGACACCTCGCAGCGAACTCACGCTGCGTACCGCCGATCGCGTACCGGTGCTGCGAATCATCCCCGATGCGAAGTCGCTGCCGGTGGCTCGTGTTGAAATCTACTACAGCGTCGATCCCGATCCGCGTACACGGTTCTGGCGCAGTGCGGACGTGACGCGCGAGGGCGAAGCATTCGTTGCGAAGTTGCCGCTGCATACGCTCGACCTGCCGCTGTTCGCGTTCGCCAACGCCTATCACACGCTGCCGAAACCGGAGTCGCTCGCAGCCATTCCCGGCCATCGGAAGCCGGTGAAAGAAGTCTGCCTCAGCAGCGAGTATCACTCGGTGAATCCCGGCGCGTTGCAAGCCGCCGATGCCGTAGCCTCGTTGAAAGTCAGCCCGCTGATCGACGATTTTTCGCACGGCCTGCGCGATTGGTATCCGATCAATGCAGATCATCCGACGCTCGTGCAGCATTGGACTCGCAAGCTCACCGATCCAGCTTGGCGCGGTGTTGCCGGAGCAAAGCTGAAGCTCACGCTGAAGATGCCCAAGACGAACAGACTGAGTTTCGTCGTGATCGAGAACGAATGGCGGAACTATCGCGGCCCGAGGAAGACGTTCGTCTGCGAGCGTGAGATCTCCGGCTCAGACGGCGAACAGACGATCCTTCTCGAAGCCCAGGATTTTGTGTCGGAGAGCGGCCCGTTAAAGTCTTGGGACGGCGTCGATCAATTCGCCATCTGCCATCACTTCGCCGAACGGGGCACGACGGCGACTCGCCAGCCATCGTGGACCGGCCCCGCGCCAACACTGGTGCGACCGGAGTGGGAATGAGACACGCTCGAGATGTTAAGCTGGAGCCGCGCGAGCCACAGTTCACAATGATCGACCGCCTTTTCAAATCCACGTTTAGGAGCCTTTTCGATGACCAATCTCTGGCGACGTTATTTCTTCCAGGCAGCCGCGCTGGTGCTGATTCCCCTGACGACTTTCGCGGCGGAAGTGCCGGCTCAGCTCCCGAAACCCGATGGCAAACCGGCGGACATGACCAAGCCGGTCCAGGTTTTCATTTTGCTAGGTCAGTCCAACATGGTCGGGCTCGGCAAGGTGAAAGGCGCTGAGATCTCCTTGGAGCACGCGGTCAAGGAGAAGAAGAAGTATCAATATCTCGTGGATGATGCAGGGGCTTGGACCGTGCGGCAGGACGTTCGCTTCGTGCGATATATGTCCGGCAAGGGGCCGCTGAACAACGATTGGATGACGGTCAGCGGCGGCACACTCGGCCCGGAACTCGGGATCGGCCATCCGCTGGGGAACGCCATCGATGCGCCGGTCATGATCCTCAAGTGTTGCATCGGTAATCGGGCACTCGGATGGGATCTCTTGCCGCCGGGGAGTGAGCGCCGCGAGTTTGTATCCACGGACAAGGCGGGCGTCGAAAAGAAGCTGGTCTATGCCGGCTATAAAGACAAGCCGGAGTTCTGGGAGATGGACCCGACTAAGGGCCTCAAGACCGAACCTGCGCCGTGGGTGGACAAGAACGGCAAGCCGATCGACTGGTATGCCGGCAAGCAGTGGGATACCGACATCGGCGATGCCAAGAAGGCGCTGGCCGATCTCGAAAAACATTACCCCGGAGCGAAGGGCTATGAGATCGCAGGTTTCTTCTTCTGGCAGGGTGAGCGAGACGCCGGTAACGCCGGACATGCAACCCATTACGAGAAGAACCTCGTGACTTTCATCAAGGCGCTACGAAAGGAATTCAACTCGCCGAGCGCGAAGTTTGTTTGCAGCACTTTGGGTGAGGCGGTGAAAGGTAGCAATGGTCCGACCGGCCTCGTGCTGGAGGGCCATCTCGCCGTTGATGGCACCAATGGCAAGTACCCGGAATTCAAAGGCAATGTTGCCACCATCTACACCAACCCCATGGCGCAAGGCGGCAGTGGCAACGGCCACTACGGCGGTAAAGCTGAGGTCTATATGGACGTCGGCGAAGCCATGGGCAAGGCGATGGTCTCGCTGTTAAAGGATGACTCGAAGTGAGCCTCGGCCGCACTTGTTCTTGGTTTCGGAGAGTCGAATCCAAGGGATGAGGCGCTCGCCCCTCAAGCGATTCAAGGCTGTAACGTCGCGGTGGAAATCAACAAATGGCCCAACCCGAAAGCCCCTGGCATCTCTGATTTGGTCTCCACTGATCGAGAAGGTGATGGGCGAAATTCGCAAATGACAACCAAGGAGCACACTGTGAATAAAAAGAAGATAACGGGAATAACAGGCGCGTTACTGTTGACCGTGACATTGGCAATGACGGCGGACGCGCAGCAGACGCAACCACCAGCGCTGACCGAAAACGGACAGAAGCTCGAAGCGGGCTATGCCGCGCAACTCCAGGCATTGAAGACTGAGATCGAAAAGGCGCTGCCTCAAATCGACGCGGCCAAGAAAGCGGCTTTCCTGGCGGCCATCAAGGACAGGAAGTCGGCGGCGGCGCAGGACAACATGATCAAGGCCGTGGCCGAGCTGAATCTCGCTCCTGTTCTGTCGGACGCCAAGCTCGATCCGAAACTTGTCAAACTGGTCGTCTTGCAAACTGCGAAACCCAGAGGGCTGGCCGAGTTCGCTCAGCAGGGCGCGGAACAAGCGGCGTTGATCGACAAGCTGCTCGCGGATTCCGAGCTGATGAAACAGATGCTCGTGGCCGACGGTGCCAAGGAGCACAAATACGGCCGGGCGATGGAGATTTACTCATCCATTCAGAAGGCCAGCGGCAAAGCCAAGGACGGGATCTTGCAGCGGTTGGCGCTGGCGATTGCGATGGAACACGCAGTGCCGGTCAAGCAGAGCAATCCGATTGAGAAGCCCGATAGCCCGGCCACGGTCGATCCCGTCAAACGTTATTTGGCCTACGAGAAAGCCTACGCGGCCGGCGAGTTGGATTCGGCCTTCAAGAATTTGACGGTCTGGGATCTTCGGACGGTGGTGGATGGCGACGAGCCGGATGAAGTCTCCGCGTGGGGACGCCTGATGTTGCGCAACTACCGGCCCGACATTGTCGCCAATCCCGACTTCAATTGGCGGTACGTGCAGTCCGTTACGACCGACGTCAAGTACGGTTCCGGTGACGTGAAGTTCGACCGGCCTGAATTGCAGAGCTACCAAAACATCCTCATGAACGGCGGGATCTGCGGTCGTCGCGCGTTCTTCGGACGTTTCATTCTGCGTGCGTTTGGAGTTCCAACGACGGCTCGTCCGCAAACCGGTCATGGTTCGCTGGTGCATTGGACGCCCAAGGGATGGGTGCCCTGCTTGGGAGCTGGCTGGGGTGGCGGGTGGACCGCGACGCGCTACAAGAACGATCTCGATTTTCTGGCCACCACACAGGCGCGCGAAAATAATACCTCTTTTCTTCAGGTCAAACGGGCGCAGTGGATTGGCGATGTCGTGGGTGAGACTCCGGTCTATGGAGTTCACGACGGCAATCCCGGCTTCTGGTATGGCGTATCACTTGGCACTCAGCGACAGATCATCGCGCAGGCCAAGGTGACGGCGTTGGCGGCGGTCGGGACGAATCTCGGCGAGTCGAATGCGTCCGGGGCGAAGCCTGTCATTCAAGCGGTGGGCACGGCTGATTCCGATCGGAAAATTACCGTCGGTCCGAACGGTGTGATCACGATACCAGCCGCCGCATTCAGCAAGCCCTCGGGCAGTACGGGGGACGTCATGGTTATCAAGAGCTTTGAATCTGGCATGCAGATTTCTCTTCCGCGATTCGGCCGCGAGGGCCTGACGATCCTACGCGGCGGTGCGTGGCGGGGTGATGCTAACGGTAGTAAGTCCGGAGCGCGTCTGCTCAGCGGCGGCTATGGCAAATACAACAATTGGGGTTTCCGAGCGGCTGTGACTCCGGCTGATAGCAATCCTCCGGCGACCCTGAAACTTGATCTCGGCGGCGGGGTGTCGATGGAGTTTGTCTATATCAAGCCCGGCACTTTCACGATGGGTGGTGAGAGTACGGCAGACGGCAAGTTCAACTGTGTCGAGCTACCGGCCCACGAGATCAAACTCACCAAGGGTTTTTATCTTGGCAAGTACGAAGTGACGCAGTTGCAGTTTCAGACGATCATGGGCTCGAATCCCAGTGGGGCGAGTAAAAAGCCGGAATGCCCGGTTGATAATATCGCCGAGACCGACGCGATATCCTTCTGTGAAAAGCTCGTGGAGTTGACGGGGCAGGAAGCGCGGCTTCCCACAGAGGCCGAGTGGGAATACGCCTGCCGCGCGGGGAGCAAGACGGCTTGGCACTTCGGCGACGACTCGTCGCAGCTCGGCGACTATGCCTGGTTCAAGGACAACGACGGCGGCATGTCGCATCCAGTGGGGCAGAAGAAGCCCAATGCCTGGGGCCTCTACGACATGCACGGCAATGTGTGCGAGCGAGTAGCAGACATCTATGTTCGGGACTACTACGCCAAGAGCCCGAAGGTAGACCCGACCGGCCCGAGTCAGGGTATCAAGTCACGCTTCGAGTATGTGATCAACGTCCCGCGATCAGGAACGTACGCGCTGACGGCGCGAGTGGTAGCAAACAACTACGATCAGCAACTCAACGTCTCATCGAACGATGACAGTTCCGAGGTCCGCATAACGCTGCCCTTTACCGCTGGGCAGTGGATGGACAGCGAGCCGGTCAAGCTCACGCTCAAAGAGGGCGCGAACACCCTGCGTTTCTTCCGAAACGATCCGCCGCAAGCCGGGATCGCCGTGAAGGCATTTACCCTGACGCCGGTGAAGTGAATTCTTTTTGGACTGCGGCAGCCTGCTGCCGCTTTCCGTCCAACAGCCTGCTGTTGGACGACTCGTTTTGAAGATCAGTCCGTGTGCTTCAGCAGCAGGCTGCTGAAGCCAAAGCGGCAGCAGGCTGCCGCAGTCCAAAAGGGAAACAATATGCGATATCGGTTTATCGCCTGCATCGGCCTTGCCGTAGCGCTGGTAGTATCAACTTCGGCTGAGGACAAACCCGCGCTGGCGATCGAACTTGGCGCGCCCTTTGGTGACAACGCCGTCTTGCAACGAGGCGTGCCTCTTCCGGTCTGGGGCTGGAGCAAGCCGGGCACTTCGGTCACGGTCGAGTTCGCCGGTCAGAAGGAAACCGCCAAGGCCGGCGCGGATGGGAAGTGGCTGCTCAAGCTCAAGCCGCTTAAGGCCAGCGCTGAACCGGGTGAGATGCTGATCAGTGACAGCGAGGGCAAGCAGGTTGCCCTGAAGAACATCCTTGTGGGCGAGGTGTGGCATGCCTGCGGCCAGTCCAACATGGAATGGTTCGCTTCGAAGTCAAACTGCGCGGGACTCGCTCAGGAGATCACTCGCGCGAAGGACGAACTGCCGGTCAGGGAGTTCAGAACTGATACCGTCTCGGCGCTCTACCCACAGACGAAAGTCACTTCGGAGGCCGGTTGGAAAACCAGTCGCGCGGCGGGGAACTTCTCGGCGTTGGCGCTCGCCTTTGCTTACGAGCTTCACAGAGAACTGAAAGTGCCGGTTGGGATATTACTGACGTCTCACAGTAATACGCGCATTGAAGCCTTCACTGAACGCAAGGCGATCGAGGCTCATGCGGCGCTTAAAGTGGATTCTGACTTGATACATGACGGCGATGTCGCGACGGAGCAGGGCCGCGCGGCGTTCGAGAAATATTACCGGGATTTGTCCGCGTGGCAGGCGGCTTCGGCGGAGCTGGGGTTTCCTGTCGAAAGACCTTTGAAGCGACCGAACCTGCCGGGGATCGCGGGCGAATGGCGCGGGCCTTCGCAGTTCTTCAACGGCAAGATTGCACCCGTCGTGCCCTATGCCATTCGCGGTTCGATTTGGTGTCAGGGTGAGTCCAATTCCGGAGACGGTCGTCTCTATGCGGCTCGGATGGAGGCACTCGTCCGAGGCTGGCGCGACGCCTGGGGCCAGCCCGACATGCCGTTGTACTTCACTCAAATGCAGAATTACGGCGCGGCGGATTCTGCGGACGTCGGGTTCGCCGACATTCGCCAAGTCCAGCATTTATTTTTCATGAATAACCGCAGCCATGTCGGCATGGTGGTCCAAACGGATCTCAACCCGGCCGCTCCGGGAAACATCCACTATCAAAATAAACTGCATCCCGGCATGCGACTGGCGCGTTGGGCGCTGGCGAAGGAGTATCAACGCGATGTCGCCTATACCGGTCCTGTTTACGAGTCCTATACCATTGAGGGGAAAGCGGCGGTTGTCAGGTTTGAAAAGGAAACTCTTTTCGGCGGACTGATGGTGGGTAGCAAGGGGCTCGAAAAGGATTTTCAACAAGACCCCAGCAAGTTCGTCGAACCGGCTCGACCGACACCGGGTGAACCGCTCAATCATTTTCGATTGTGTGGCAAAGATCGGAAGTGGCATGCCGCACAAGCGGTGATCGTCAGCGACACCGTGGTGGTGACGTCGAAGGACGTGCCGCAGCCGATCGGTGTGCAATACGCCTACAGCGCCGCGCCCCAGAACGCGAACCTCTACAACAAGGCCGGACTTCCGGCGACACCCTTCGCTGCCGTCGATGGGAAGCTGATCTTTGAAGAGGACGACGCGGAAAAAGTGGCGGCGCTCAAGGCGAAGTATGCGCCATATACCGATCCCGATCACCCGGTCTTCCAAGTGGCGGAGTATTATCGCGATGGGGCGATCATTCAGCGCGACCGACCGATTCCCGTGTGGGGGCATGCCAACAAAGGCGTCGAAGTCAAAGTGACGCTCGGCGGTATTACTCTGTCTGTCGTTGCCAACGACCGGCAACAGTGGTCGGTCTTGTTCCCGGCTATGAAGGTGTCGGCTCACCCACTCACTCTGTCCGTGAAAGCGAGCCACGGTCACAGCAGGACGGTGCAAGACATCCTCGTCGGTGATGTGTGGTTCGTGACGGGCGGCATGTTGCTGACTTCCGAACCAGCCTTTGACCGGCGCAACAAGCAGGCCGCCGCACCCGAGGCACTGCGGCTGGTTCGCGAGTTCCGGCGGCGCACCGCTGCCAACACGAACCCCGTCCCGAGAAAACGCGGTTTCGAGGTTGGAGGCGACCGGAAATATCGCTCCTTCTGGCAGACCGCTGATTTCACCTCGCCCGACGACGGCGTCTCCATGTTCGCCTATGAGTTTGCGAAGGCGGTCAATCGGCCGGGCGTCCCGCAGGGAATTGTGACCATGTCGTCAGGGCAGGGCGCCCAGATGGCTTCGCCGCTGTCTTGGACCTCCTACGCCGGGGTCAAGGATGTCTCGCACCCCGCGTTCCGAGTTCGCTTGGATGCGTTGCGACTTCAGGATCCCAATTCCGATGTCTCGCGAAAGGCGACGGCGGAGTATGTGCAGGCCGTGAAGGCAACCGTCGCGTTGATCGCCGAGCGAGCCAAGCAGGGCGCGAACCTGTCCGAGGCACCGCTGCAATTTCCGGCCTTTCCAGAACCGGGACAGAACGGCGAGGTCAAGCCCGACACGGTTCCCACCTATGCCTACAACTGGTGCGTCAGCCCGCTCTCGCCGATGGCCGTGTCCGGCGTGATCTGGGTGCCCGACCAGGGCAACCTCGGCTACTCGCCTGCGGACTACTCCGCCGAACTGGAACTCTATGCCCGCAGCCTGTCGGCGACGTACGGGCAAGACAACGTGCCGTTTCTTTACGCCCAGCCCTCGGCCAAACTGGTTCCGGGAATCACTCAGCCGCAGATCAAGAACTCTACAAGTGTGGAATTCGACCAATGGCCCAAGGGACTGCGAGAGCTGGCCATCCGGCTTGGTGCTGCCGCGAGTACAAATGATGCAAAGGACACACATTGAAGCGACTCATCGGAATGGGAACAGTCATCGTGGTGAAGCTTCCGGTGCTCGGAACTTACAGCGCCACGGCTCCCTACGATTGGCCGAAGTCCAAACGCATCCTCGAACAGGGATGCAAGGACCTCGCTCAGCGAATGGCCGATCGCGCCTATGTCCGGCGGTTGGACCCCATCCCCCGATCGCTCAATGCGCTCGCGCTGTGAGCCAGCGGCAGGGCACCCGACCTCGGTACTGCGGTTGGAAGCGTCAGCGTTTGCGGAGTTGCGTGAAGGACTGTTCCAGCGACTCGCGAAAAAATGCGCCGTCATTGGAATAGACGACGAACCGCGAGCCTTGTTTGATCGTGCGTTCCATTTGCTCGCGTTTCCCGAACCAGCTTCCGGCGACGACGTGTGAGCGGTTGGCGATGTCGATGATCCGTTGGATCATCGCGACGAGATCCGGGTGGTCGTACTCGTTGGGGATGCCCATGTTCGTGGTCAGATCGTTGGGGCCGACGAACACTGCGTTGACGCCGGGGATCGAGCAAATCTTTTCGAGATTCTCGACCGCCAGGACCGATTCGATCATTGGGACGAAGACCGTGTATTGGAAGAAAGTGCCGTAGACGGTTTGCCCGCGCTGCATCTTTTCCTTGAGCGCCTTGCCGAGTTTGGGTGCGGCCATGAGTTGTCGATTCCTAAAAGAGGTTCGTGAAGTTGTCCGAGCAGGGTGCCACCGGATCAAACATGTCGATGCTCGTTCGTGTTGATTACTTCCCGGCGTTCCGAACTCGCATGTAGCGTGAGGCGATCAGGCCAGAGGCGAGTTCGCGGACTCGGATTTGCCAGATGCCGGGGGTGTCGTTGTCGGCGATGTCGAGTTTCAGTTTTAGTGTCCCGTTTGTGGCACCGTAGAAGCCGCTCCATTCGGCGGGGCGGCCGGTGGAGTCAGTGATGTCGACTCGGAGCGGGATCGCGGCTGGGATAGGGGTGCCGGACGATTCGGCGATGGTGATGTCGACGTCGATGGTCTCGCCGCGTGGAGTGGATTCGTGAGCGGCGATGTTGAGTTGCTCGATCGGTTGCGGTGTCACCAGGAAGACGCCCCCGTCGCACGGGCCGAGTTGCACGGGCCAGGACAACGCATCCCCGCGAAGTGTGGTGCTGACTTTCCGACTGGTGAGCAGGTCGTAGATGTGGCCGGCATTGCGACGGATGGAAAGATGCCCGTCGCTCGGCAGGCCGTTTTCCATGACGAGGCCGTGCTGGCCGACGTAGCTGCCGAACTCGCGGTGATCGTTGACGACGAAGACGTAGTCGCTCGCGCCGCTGGCACGCACGCGGGTCACGATCTCCGGATTGGAACATTCGGCGAAGCGTTGATAGCGAGCATCGAGAGCCGACCGCAGCTTCGCGGCGTTGGTGAGGATCACGGCTTTGTCTTCGGCGGTCTTTTTGGTGCGCGTGAATCGCGGCAGGACAATGTCCGGCTTGATCGCGGGGGCGAGATTCGGATCGCCGATGATGATGCCGCCTCGCTTTTGGAATTCGGCAATGCGAGCGGCGACCGACGTTGTCAGCACGTCGCAATCAACCAACACCAGTACCTTGAAGCGGTCGAGTCCTCGTTTCAGCAAGGTCTCGTCAAAGATCACTTCGGGCTGCAATTGAGCGTGCAGCAGCGTGAGGTACGCCTCGTCGTGCGAGTAACCGTAGCTGCCGCGGCGTGCGAACATTTGCGATGTGAAGCTGTTGAGATAGGCCACGTCGCTGGGCCGGTCGGGGATTTGCAGCAGCGTCGGGCCGAGCGGTTCCAGAACATCGCGATGCAGGCGGCGGAATTCGGTTTGCAGGTCGGGTTGCGTGTATTTGTAGGCGTGCGTTCCGTCGGTCGGGACCAGTGACGACCAGCCGTGATACATCAAGCCGCTGACGGGCCGCGACAGCTTTGACCAGAACGAGCCGCGCAGGTGCATCGGGGCAATCGAGATGTATGCCGCATCGGGATCGTGATCGTCGAACGGTGACGCGATGTCGTTTGAGCCGGTGCTCTTCGGGGCGCTCGTCGAGCGATACCAGAAAAGCTGCGTCATTTTCATGACTCGCTGCGGCTGCGGTGAGGCGGCTGCCATCGCGAACACTTCATCGGCGAAGTAACCGACGCGCAGCGGACTCGGCTCGGTGTAAGTCCACTGGCTGAGCACATCGACGGTGCCGCCGCTTCCGCCGATGCTCGGCACGCGGATGGTCGGGTCGTACCACGTCCAGATGTCTTCGCGACTCGTCGATTTCAGCCCGCGATGCAGCGCCGTGTGCAAGCCGTTCCAGCCGTCGCCGACGGTCCAAAACCAGCGATAGAACTGCAACAGCGGATGATCGTCGGGAATCACGCGGTCGGCCGGAAAGTCCTTGATCGACTTCCACTGCACTCCGGACTTCGTGATGACGTCCGCGGGGATGTCGCGGTTGGCGAACTTGCGATAGTGCTCGCGATCGAAGGCCGAAAAGCTGACTTCGGAATCGTCACGCACCTCGCTGTTGACGAGCGCCGCGACAAACGCCGGATGCTTTCCGTAGGTTTGAGCCACGCTGGCACCGACGTTCTCAGAGAACTCAGTCAGGCCCGGCAGCGCGGCATTGCAGTCATGCCGAGCGTAGGGCTTCCCCTCCCGATCGACTCGCGACAGATCGGGGCGTTGCTTCAGGAAGTAACCCGCATACAACGTGGCCGCGATTCCGAAGTCGTTCGCGAGAGCCGTGTCGAGCATCCGATTCGTCGCGACATTGGTTTCCGGAGAATTGGCTGGGACCGGCTTGCCCGCTTTCCAGATGGCGTCGTAGTCCGCTCCGAACCCCAGGCATTGGTTGAATCCGAGTTGCTGCAATCGTGGCAGCTCGCGAGCGAACTCGGTCGCGCTACCGATGCCCCACATCATGACGGGCATCCGCTGCGGCAGCGGTCGCGCAACCAATTTGAGCTGCAACGATTCGTCGCGCTGAATCGGTGGATCACCAGGGACCGTCAGCCGCGCCCGGAATTCGTAGTCGTCGGGCCGCAGCGATGTGTCGAACGGTTTGGTGAAGACGTGAGTCTCTCCCGGTTCGAGATTCGGCACCTCGATCAGGTCGATCGGGTGCGCGGTCCCCGTCAATGAGAGGGTCGCATTCTTGAGCGGTGCGGCTTGCAGGTTCCTGACGGTGATGTTGATTGACGACGATTTCTCACGACGAATCCAAGTCAATCGCTCGGCGGACATCGCGATCGACGCCGGACTGAATTCGAGAGCACCTTTGCAGAGTCGCACCTCGTCGATGAAGCCGGGGAAGCCGCCGTAGTGGCTGCCGAGGCGATCGCCGATGCTCAGCCCGTGCGAGCCTGCGGCCACCGCGCGTCGTCCTTGCCGAGTGACCGTCCCGATCGTCGAACCATCGCGATAGAACCGCACGACGCCGGCTCCGTCATAGCTGAAGGCGAGGTGATGCCACTTGCCGGGCGCGAACTCGATCGCGTCGGTCGCGAAGCTCTCCGAGTCGTTCCCGAAGCCGAGGTGTACGATGACGCGCCGCGCTCCCGACTTCTCCGGCACTCCCAGCATCCATTGATAGTCGGTGTGTGACGCGTATTTCTTATCCAGCAAATACACGAGGCTGGCCTTCGCCAACTCGGGCTTTGCTTGCAGCCACATCTCGGCGGTGAATGCGCCGAGCGGAGTGAGCGACGGATGGTTCGTCACGACCAGCGCGTGGTGCTTGTCCTCAACGGGCCAACCCGGAAATGACTCGATGCCGCCGCCGAATTTTCCTCCCTCGACCGCGACCACTCCATCTAGCTTGCCGACCAGCGCAAGCGGCCCGGAGTCCTTCGTGACTTCACCCGCTTCAAATCGCCAGTGACCAATCACATGCGGGCCATTCGAGTTCGCTCCCGAATACGCCCCCTGCCACGACTGAGCCAACGGCCCTTGTGCCCAGACATCAGCAGCGATGGCCGCGAGAGCCGCTCCGAGAAACACAACCATGCTGAGATGGAATCGGTTCATTTTTGCGTCCAGGTTGTTGCTCTTCGAACTCGTGTTGATGGTAGGTCGCACGTCTCGGTCCGTCGAATCAACGGTGTTTCAAGTTTGGGCTCGAAGCCGGCGCGCGATAGACTTCTGCCGTTGCCTCAAGAACCTCACGATTTCAACGAGTCATTCGTCCAAGGAACGCACCGCGATGTCCAATGTCTTCGGGTTTGGTGCGGTCGGTGACGGCCTCGCGGATGACGCAGCGGCCTTGCAGCACACGATTGATTCGGGCGACGGAGTGCTGCGGCTCAACAAGGGGACGTATCGGATCACGAAGCCGCTGGTGCTCGACCTGACGAAGACGGGGTTCGGGGCTGTGCGCGGCGAAGGTGGAACGTCGCGGATCGTGATGGCCGGAGCGGGGCCGGCGATTCGTGTGATTGGCGATCATCAAGGGACCGCGGTGCCGAGCAGCGTGCAGCCTCACACCTGGGACAAAGAGCGGTTCCCGACAATCACCGGTATCGAGATCGTTGGCGAGCATCCCGACGCCGTCGGCATTGAGCTTCGCAAGACGATGAAGTGCGTGATCTCGCAGGTGCTGATTCGACGTTGCCGCATCGGCGTGCATCTGGTCGAACGGAATCGCGACTTCCTGCTGACCAATTCGCACTTGTATGACAACCACGAGATCGGCCTGTTCTTCGATCGCTGCAATCTGCACCAGATCATCGTGCATGGCTGCCACATCAGTTGGAACAAAGTGGCGGGCATCAAGTCACTCGGCGGCGACGTTCACAACTTGCAGATCGTCGGTAACGACATCGAATACAACAACGCGACGGCGGGCGGAGGAAGCAAACCACCGGCAGAACTGACGGACCATCCGGGTGGCTCGGAGATCTGGTTCGACGCGACCGACGGCGTCATCAGCGAGGTCACGATCAGCGGCAACACGATCCAAGCGACCGTGCAAACCGGCGGCGCGAACATCCGCATCGTCGGAGCCGAAGTCGAACGGCCTCAGCAAGCCGATGTTCCGAAGACTCAGAAGGTGGACACCGCGCATCTCATCAACATCACCGGCAATGTGCTCGGCAGCCAATGGCGAGCGGTCGAACTTCGCAACGTCTCGCGAGTCACGATCACCGGTAACTCGATCTACGACTCGGCCGATCTGTCCGTCTTCGCTGCGAGAAGCGCGGGCATCGCGGTCAGCGGAAACACGTTCGTCTGGCGTGGCAATGATTCCGAGCCGCCGAAAGACGGGCTTCGCTTTGAAGATTGCGACAGCGTGTTGCTGAGCGGACTCGCGACCCAGCGCTTCTGTGCTGGCTCGGCCGAACGCGGAGCGGCGGTGACGTTCGTCCGTTGCAGCGACTGCGGAGTCTCCGACTGCCAAATCCTCGACCCGCTGCATCGCGGCCTCGAACTGGAAGACTGCGTTCGCTGCCGAGTCGCCAACAACACGATCGTTGACCGCCGCGCGTCACCGTCGATGAAGCACGCGATTCGAGTCCTCGGTCAGAGCCGCGACAACCTGATCACCGGCAACATCCTCGGCGGTGCCACCGAGAAGCTCCTCGACGCGAGCGGTGATCCTTCGGAGTTGCGCGACAATTTGTTGCTGCGTTGAAGCGGTCTAAGTTGCCCAAGCCGTCAAAGGAAGACTCGTTTCCCATCGACACCGACCAACGCCTGCACAAAGCCGACAGACGGCCGGTGGAATTCACCGACGGCGGCCAACCGATTCGCGAACTGTGACTACTTCGCGACAAACGCCGGATAGGCTGGCAACTCTCCACGGAGATGACGGGCCAAGAGTCGAGCTTGCAACAACGGCAGCAGACCGATGGGAACTTTGGCATCCAACCGTGCTGACGGCCGCCGCCATGTCATGCGTCAGCACGCTGTAAACAAACGACAGCCGCGCACGACATTCAGCGTCTCCGCCTGTGGCAATGCTTGGATCGAACATTCCAAGCGATCGACCGCACGTCGCAAGGTGGCTTCCTCCGTCGCGACTTCCGCCTCGCGAGCCGCTCGCAGCAACACCGTGCGACTGTTTTGAATCTTCGCCGCGACGATCTCCCGCTCGACTTCCACTTTCACCGTCTCCCCGTCCTTGTGGAGATACGCGCCCGACGTCTGCACATAAAGCGTGTTGCCATGAAGTCGCATCGCCGAGTCTCCCGTTTCTAAGACGCCCCCATCCGGCTCGCGCGGATCGGGCTTGGTAGCCGCGTTCACCAGAACGCGGGCAGGCATCGCCTCCGGATTGCCCGGATCATGCCCAAGAAATCGACAGGAAAATTGGGGACAGGAATATGAAAACAATTTCAGTCTCGGAACTTCCCCTTCGTTGCTTCCGATTTTCCTGTCCCAAATCTTCCTGTCGAATCTGCGTTCGGGCGTGTTTCGGCCTATCCCGGAAGCAATTGCCACCCACAGATTCTGGTGACGAGATCAGAAATGAAGGAGTCCAACGGGTTTCAATCCGCCCCCTGCTGATGAGCGAGGGGAAAGCAAGTAGGACGCGCCCGACAAAATTCGGATTTGAAAACCAAGTGTTCAGGCAGCCGGTGAGAGATTCACGAACCCGTGGCGCGGGGACGCGGTTTTGAGCGAAGGAAGGGGCCAATGAGAGCTCCAGACATGTGCCTGAGACACAAAAACGGCACAACGGCCCCCCAAACGACCCGCTTTCAGCAGCAGGCGGTTGCGGAACTCGGCCGCCTCTTATTCTTCCGCCGCCCCCTTAGCCGATGCTCCTTCGTCGTGAAGTACAGGCCTTCCAGAGGAACCAGGCCAGCGGGGCAGGCCGTCACAGTGTGCGGCAGCGGATCGAGCGGGAAGTCTTCCGGTCCGAGCCGGTCCGTACCGTCCTGCTCTTTGCGGCCGCAGACCGGGCTGACGATCTCCACGCCCTGCTGACTGACCTTCCGCTTCAAGATCCCTGCCAGCGATCAAAATGCCGTGCGAGCCGACCCCCGGGCAACAGTTCCCAAACGACTTCGCGAAAGATCCCCTGCCAGCCGTTGCTGATCCGCGTCCACCCCGCCGCGGAAATGACGCCGCCAAAAGGATCAAACATCATTTGCTGCTTCGGATCAACAACCTGCCGCATGGCACCGACTCCCGAGACCGCCAGACGCCGAATCACACGGCCCATCTTAACCGATTGTCTCTTTTCAATAAACTAATGAACCGAAAGCGTTGGTTGTTTTAGGCAGTTGTTTTATGCTGCTAGTTTTGCCGGGCGCGTCAAATCTGGCCTGGTTCATGTCGGGTAGCAAGTGGTGATCAGATTGGGGTGGTAAGAAAGTCTGTTTCCGTGAAACTGAGTTGGTGTTGGAAACCAAGTTCAGTTTCAGGGAGGAAACAGACATGGATGATTCTCAATTGGCGGTGTCGGGGTTGCCAGCCAGCGCGTGTCCAAACTGTGGGTGTCGGGCCAAGGAATTGGAGCCGGGGCAGCGGGGCGAGCTGGCTTTGACGCCGATTTCCGCAGGCCGAAATCGACTAACATTTTTTCGCGGAGTTCGCGTTTGTTTTCGGGTTTTTCCAGTGGGTGGCGGGGTTTTTGTTAGTCGGTTTCTTGGAATTCGCGCGGTCACCGATG
>JBJXEX010000235.1:0-48438 GCA_046156195.1 Planctomycetaceae bacterium
CGGACGAAGCCACACGCCGGGGTCAGGTCTTCAAATTTCAATTTTGGAGCCACGAACTTAGCAACAGGTTGTTCGGCAGTTTCGCGTGGGAAGAAAGTCAGTCCATGATCGGGAAACCAAAATTGAAATTTGAAGACCTGACCCCGGCGTGTGGCTTCGTCCGGCCGATGGCTGATGGCCGATGGCCGATGGCCGATATTCCAATTCCTTTCGCAAGTCGATTTGGGATAACGGCCATCGGCCATCGGCTCACGGCTTTCGGCCGGGCAATACTTCTCGTGATTCTCTCGCTGATGGCTTCGTTCTGTGTTGCTCAGGACAACATCGAAGCTCGCCGCGTCTTCGTTCCCGTTGAAGACCTCGACACGATCATCGCGAAGGACCAGCGGGGCGTCATGTTGCCCCGCGATGAGTTTCTCAAGCTGTATCGCGACGCTCAGAAGAACGCGCCGCCGAAGACGACCGCTCCGGTTGGGGCGGTGATTTCGGGAGCGACGTACTCGGCCAGGTTTGAAGGCGAGCAACTCGTCGTCGAGGCGACGATCAAGATCAATCAGCTTGCCGATGCGTGGCCACCGTTGGCGTTGCCGTTCGGAGCGATGGCGGTTGAGAGTGCGAAGCTCAACGGGCAGCCAGCGAAGCTGGGGCGCAACGAGCAGACGTTGTTTTTGCTCAGCGACACGCGCGGCGAGAACACGTTGACGCTCGAACTTTCGACGCCGCTGTCGGCGGTCGGTGCGGACAAGGTTGCGTCAGTCGGCGTGCTGCCGGGGATCGCGGGGACGCTCAAGGTCGCGGTCCCGGCGGGGAAGCATTTGCAGCTCGATGGACTGAGCGTCGAGCGTCCGGCGGCGAACGATCAGCCGGCGAATTACGAACTGGCGGTCGGCGGCAAGCGAAACGCGGTCGCGCTGCAACTGACCGATCGGCAGCGAGAACGAGCGACCGACTCGTTGTTGTTCGCAACGACGGGCTTCGGACTGCGAGTCGCTCCGGGCGAGATCACTTGGCACGCAGTCACGGCATTGCAGGTGCATGGGACGCCTCTCGATCGGCTGGTCTGCGTTGTGCCGAAGACACTGGAGATCACCGACGTCGATTCCAAAGGACTCGAAGCGTGGGAGCTTTCGGACGATCCGAACGACGCGAACTCGACTCGGATCACGCTGAACTATCGGCAGCCGTTTGACGGCGCACGGCGGATCGACTTTCGCGGCGTGATGGCGGTCCCAGCGGGCGAGTCGTGGCACGTGCCGACGTTGAAGATCAATCAAGTGACATCGCACATCGGCCGAGCGCTCGTGCAACACGCACCGGCCGTGCGGCTGCGGACGGTCGAGTCGGTCGGCGTGCGGACGGCGACTGTCAGCGATGCCGATCTGAAATCCATCGGCACGGCGGGAGCCACCGATGCCGGACAAGTCGCGTTGTTGTTCGATGTCTGGAAAGAAGATTTCTCGCTGGGTTTCGTCGCTCAACCGAAAGAGCAGGACGTGCAGGCGAGCATCTCCTCGATCTTCGATTTGACCGCGACGGGTCTCGACTTGATTACCGTCGCGACAATGGAGACTTCGTTCGCTCCGCTGTTTGAATTGGAAGTCTCGCTTCCTGCCGAATGGTTGCTGACGGCGGTCTCGGTCAATGGTCAGCCGTTGCCGTGGCAGGTTCGCACCAAAGAAGATGAGCTGGCCATCAATCACATTCGCATCCCGTTGCCGCAGCCGCTGCGACCGGGCCAGCAGGCGAAGCTCGAAGTCCGAGCACACCGCGATCCCGACGGTTGGCCGGTCGAGGACAAGCCGGTCGATGTGGCTCTGCCGGAGCTGCGTCTGCCGCAGTCATCGGTCACGGAAGGGACGTATGTCATCAAGGCCGATGCGGACCTGGATGTCGTCCCCGGTGAGATCACGGGACTCGACCCCGCGAACGTGCCGATCCCCGGAGCACGGTTGGGCTTCGAGTACCAAGACACGCGATTCGGCGGCACGCTGAAGATCGAACGCAAACCGTCGCGAGTTTCCGCGCGCACGTTGACTTTCGCGCGGCTCGACAAGCAAACGCTGCACGCGCACTTCGAGTCCGAGTTGACGATCACCGGCGGCGGCCTGCGAGTGCTGGAAGTCTCGTTGCCAGCCACAGCCGGAAAAGATTTGAGATTCCTCATTGCGAACGCCGTCGCTCGCATCGTCGAACAGACATCGCGCCCCGACGAGAAAGGGGAAATGATTTGGACACTGCGTCTGGATCGGCATTTGGTCGGCACGGCGACGTTGCTGGTGACGAGTGTCGCGCCGCGCTCCGGAGAGGGGGCGAAAGACAAAGCGCAGACGAATTCCAATCTCCCCCTCTCCCCCTCTCCCCCTCTCCCCCTCTTGCATCTCCCGCATCTCCCGCATCTCCGCATCCTCCAAGCCGACCGACAAAACGGCTTCGTCTCCATCGAAGCCGAGGGGGATCAACGGCTGACGATCACCGCCATCGACGGCAACAAAGCGAATCTTCCCGAAGTCGATCCGATCGACTTTCCTGCTCCGCTGGATTACGAGCTGAAGCAACGGATCGTCGCCGCGTATCGTTATTTCTCCGGCGCTCCGATCATTTCGATCACCGACGAACGCTTCGATCGCTTGCCGGTTCCGACCGCGATTTGCCAAGTCGCTTCGATCAGCAGCGTGCTCAGCCCGGCTGGCGAGTTCCAACATCAAGCGACGTTCGTATTCACGGCGGTCGGAGTGCAGAGTCTGCGAGTGCGGTTTGGAGTGGTGAGTGACGAGGGGCGAGTGGCGAGCAAAGAGAAGAATGCAGCGGAACTCACCACTCGCCACTCGCCACTCGCCACTTCCCTCTGGGCCGCGCTCGTCGATGGCGTGCCGGTCGAAGTTCGGCGAGCGGACGGCGCGTTTCTCATCCCGTTGCGACCGAGCGATATTCCGGCGGCCGAACGGTCGTTGCAGTTGTTCTATCGGACGAGCGTGCCGGCGCTGCGTGGCACGGGCGAGTTGCGTCAGCCGCCGCCGGAGTTGACGGTACTCAACGGAGCCGGTCTGTCGCAGCCGATGCAGGTGCTCGACCAACAATGGGAACTGCGTTACCCGCCCGATCTGCTGCTGACCGACAGCCAAGGAGTTTTTGTTCCCGACCCGACGACTCCGCTCGACCGCACCAGTTGGCTGGAGAACCTGCCTCGATCGCTGTCGTTGCCAAACAAGCTGAACGCGGGCCGCATGGTGGCGGGCATTGTGTGCGTGTTGGTCGTGATCGGTGCAATGGCGCTCGGCCGTCGTTGGAGCCGTGCCGCGGCGGTGATCTTGCCACTCTTCGTTGTCGGCGCGCTGTTCATCACGTTCGCCGTGCAAGAACAAAACAACGCGGTTGACTTTGCTGGCGGCGTTTCAGGCGGCACACAAATGTTGTACGATCCGAAAATGACCGCAGTGTGGTCCGAACCATCGAAGCCAGTCGTCGGCGGCGACAGGGTCGAAATGTTGGATGCACCGATGGCTGACGAGAGCGCGCCGATGGCTCCGTCCTCAGCGACGCCGTCGATGGCTCCACCGGTAGCCACGAAGCCGATGGAAAGTAAGCCGGGCGACAAGGCCATGTCCGCAACGGAGGCCGATGGTACGAAGAGGCCCGCGAGTGGCCGGACGAAGTATGTCCCCGCTGTCGGAGCGTTTGCCCCGGAATTCCAGGAAGTCCCGTTCGACACGCCGGGAGCACTCACCGCAGAGGAACTCAGGCAGAAGGGAGTCTCTGACGAAGCGCTGCGGAAGTCCCGACCGTATGCGGCGAGCGTAACGCGACCGGGACGCCCAGTGATCACCGCCATGCCGCAGCCTAACATGGACAGCATCGACAAAAAAATGCTGGAGGCAATGAAAACTGGAAATGCCGTGAGTGGCAGTGAAAACGATGGGGAAGCGGCCGAGACGCTGGAGCGTGAAATGGAATCGCGCCGTGATGCTGGCGGACTCTTGTCGCTGACGATGGTGATGGAATCTCAGGGCGGGGCGGTGACGAAAAGGTTTCGGTATCTCGGCACGGAGACGGCCGCGAATGGAATTGGGCTTGATCTGGTTTACGAGAATCGCGCGACGGGTTGGACCGGACGAGGTGTTTGGATCGCGGCATTGGCGTTCTTGGCATGGGTGCTGCCTCCGAATCGGCGGACGATCAAGCGGACTTGGTCTGCCTTGGGACTGACGTTGCCGTTGGCTCTGGCGTCGATCGCGCCGCTGGCGTGGCAGAACACGCTTGACGGAGTCTTCTTCGGCACTGTCGCCGCGATCGCGTTGTGGACAATTCGCGCGGCGGGTGAGTCGCTCGCCAGCGCGTGGCCACGCCTGAAAACGAAATCGTTCTGGACACGGGCGCTGACTCGCAGGATGGCGGGTTAGTTGCTGATGAGTAGTCGGATCGGTCACGCGAGTGGAATGGGACACATGAGTCTCATAGGTCGTATGAGTCACAATCGGATGAGTCACATGTTGTTGAGCTTGGAAAAAACAATGACGTTCTCGCCTCAGCCCCAAAGGGGCGTTACTCGACAGCCCAGGGCAACGCCCTGGGTTGGCGACCACACCATTCATGAAGCCCCGAAGGGGCGACACCCGACCGCCACGAATCGCACGTCGGTTGTCTCGCCCCTTCAGGGCTTAAACCATCGTGGCGAACGCCAACCCAGGGCGTTGCCCTGGGCTATCGAGTTGCGCCCTTTTGGGGCTGAACCGCAGTGGGCGTTTCAGTGCCCCCGCATTGATCTCGTGGTAGCCACGCTCGCCAAGAGCGTGGGCGTTTTCGGACACAACCTACGCTCTGGCGAGCGTGGCGGAAAATGTAACCCGAAGCGTCAGCGAGGGAGTTTGGATTGTGGTTTCTCGAAGATTCCGACCCTCGGCGACGCTTCGGGTTACATGATTCCGACCCTCGCTGACGCTTCGGGTTACATGATTCCGACTTTTTCGACAGGCAGTGGCGAGCGTGGCTACAAATGCAATGTGGGGTGTCGCTTGGCGTTCGCCTTTTTGTGTCTCTTTGCGTTGCTTGCGGCCAATTCCGCGTTCGCTCAAGCGCCGCAGGGGGCCGCTCCGCCGGTCGATCCGAATCCCGATCTCCCCGCGCGGCCGACGATCATCCTGCCGTTCGAGGATGCGAAAGATCCGCTCGCAGCCGAGCGGGTTTATCTGCCTCACGCGAAGTTCGTCGAACTCTGGAACGGGGCACATCCTGAGTCGCGAGTCGCACCGCTCTCGCCGCAAGAGGGTCTTGTGGCCGAGGCGTTGATCGTGGTCGCTCCGAACAAGAAGGTGGATGGAGTTGACGCGACGGCGAAAGTCACGGCGCGCATCACGTTGTTCAGTTTTCGCAAACATCAGATCGTGCTGCCGGTCCCGCTGCGGTTGGCGTCGCTGAGCGAAGCGAAGTTGGATGACGCTCCGGCGGCGTTGATCGTGCGCGATGAAGGCGGAGCGCCGGTGGCAGCAGCTCCGAACGGAGCGGCGGGATCGGGAGACCCGCGCCGAGCGCGGCTGCATGTTGTGATCGACAAGCCGGGGTTGCATGTGCTCGATCTGACGGCCGAGGTGCCGGTGAATCAGCAAGGCCCGGCCGGACAATTGGTGATCGGCGTCGATCCGTTGCCGAGTGGCAAGTTGCTCTTCCTGCCTCCGATGGAGGAGGTGACGTTTCGAGTGAATGGGGCGAGTAATGCGTTTCGGATGCGCAACGGCGCGGTTGGATTCGCGGGGGAGAAGAAGGGAGAGGGAGAAGGGGAGAAGCGGAATTACTTCGAGGTGCCGATCAGCTCCGGCGGCGACATTCGCCTGGCGTGGCAGCCGAAGCAGGCGGCGGGGGCGGTCGATGCGATCGTGCAATCGGATTCGGCGACGGCGGTGCGGGTCGAGGATGCGGGTGTGCGGATCGAATCGAGCTGGCTGTTCAAAGTTCCTCGCGGAGCGATCAATGACGTTTCCTTCTCGTTGCCGAAGGAATTGAAAGTCCGCTCGATCAGCGGGCCGGATGTCGGTGGCTGGGAACTCGGCGAGAACGTGGATGGCCGCGTGCTCCGCGTCTTCCTGCGTCGAGCGGTCGGCGATCAAACGTCGCTGGCGTTTGAGTTGTTCTTGGAGACTCGCGTCGCCGATGAGCCGGTGACGATCAAGTTGCCGGCGTTCGCTCCGCTGGCAGTCACGCGAGACTTTGGAAATGTCGGATTGTTTGCCGCTCCGCAGTTCACGCTGAAGAACATCGCGACGAAGGGGCTGACGCAGATCAATGTGAATAAGTTTGGAGAAGGGGCGAGCGGCGAGGCGCGAACGGCGAGTCCGCCGCTCAGTGCGTTCCGATATACGGCGCGGCCGTTTGAGGTCAGCTTTTCGGCCCAACGCCGAGCACCCGAATCAACCGGCTTCGCCGAGCACGCGCTGGTTGTCGAGCGTCGCAAGGTGCGGATGTCATCGCGGCTGCGTTGGGAGTTGGCCGGAGCGTTGCGGTCGAGCGTCAGCGTGCAGTTGCCGAAGGTGCAATTGCCGGAGAAGTGGTTGACGGTCGATGTCGATGCGACGGCTCTGCAAGACTGGCATATCGACCCGGTGACGAACGTGCTGACGGTCGAATTCACCGAACCGCGCATCGGCGCGGTCGAAGTCGTGCTGCAAGGCAACGTCACCAAGGAACCGGAAGACGCGATCGCCGAGGTCAGCGTGCCGACTCCGCTGGAACTCAGCAAGCTGGTCACGCAAGCGGCCGTGTGGTTCGACCCGGCGTATCAGGCGACGATCGGCAGCTCGAACACTTGGAAGACCTCCGACCCGGAGCATTGCAGCGAAGAGCTGCGCAATAAGCTCAGCCGTCCTGCAAAGTTTGTGTTCACGTCGAACGCGGTGGTGCCGGAGATTCTCGCCTTCGATGTGGGGCGTGCGGTGCCGAAGCTGTCAGCCGATGCGGTCTCGCTGGTGACGGTCTCGGATACGGCGGTGGATTACTCATTGGCATTGCAGTGGAAGATCTCCGACGCGGCGTCGGACACGTTCACGTTCACGACACCCGATTGGCTGGCGGGGAAGTTGGATTTCCAAGGAGCCGGCATTCGACAGACCTCGTTTGAGTCAGCGGGAGAAGGGAGCGGTCGCACGCGCTGGACGGTCACGCTGCAAGACCCGGTCGGCTCGCGATACTTCCTGCTGGCGACGGCAACGCTGCCGCCTCCGGCCGAGAAACGTGAAGTCACCGCTCCGACAATCACCTTTCAACGCGCGGTCGCAATTGACGGGGACGCCGCCGACCCTCCCGCCGCCGCTCCGCCCGCGGATGGGCAAGAGGCATCGCCGTTCGCGCCGCTCGACACACAACGCCAATACGTTGTCGTCATCAACATCAGCAGCAATCAGCTCGACCAAGTCGGCGAAGTGGGAGAAGCGGTGCAGCGCGACGAGTTGCCGATCGTCGTCGATCAACGGCTCGTCGATCAGGCGACAGCCGTGCTGAGGGTGAGAGGTGAGCCACCCAAGTGGGAGCTGAAGTCTTATGCCGCTCAAGCCGGAGCCCCCGCGTCGGTCAACCTCGCGGATCTCACGACGGTGCTCGCGGCCGATGGGACGTGGCGGATGCAATGCGTCTACACGATCAAGAATCGCTCGCGGCAATTCCTCGCTCTGCAACTGCCGGAGAAGTCGCAAGCCCTGTCGGTCTTCGTCGCCGGTCAACCGTCGCGATTGGTTGAACTGAAACGATCACCGAAATCTCCAATCGAAGACCCAAAATCAAAAATCGAAAATCCCCAAACCTACCAGCTCATCGCGTTGCCGAAGACCAGCGAGGCGGACTTGTCGATTGAAGTGAAGCTGGTGCTGAGCGGTCGCTTGTCGAGCGGCCCGTTGCGACGCGGGTTGAGATTCTGGTCTCAAGAAATCGAACTGCCGACACCGAGCGTGGTGTCACTGTCGGACGATAAAGAGTTCGGCATCCCGGTGGCTCGGACGCTGTGGGCGGTGCATGTCCCCAAGGATTGGACCGCGAAGCCGCTCAACGATCCTCTGAAGAACAATCTCACGGATCAGGCGGCCGACACGGTGGCGGTCGCGTATCAATCGGTGTTGTTGCAAGAGGGCAACGACTTGATGCGCGTCGTCGAGGGTTCCAATTACCGCTCGTCGCAACGAATGCAGGCCAGTAACAATCTCAAGCAATTGCGCGGCAAGCTCCAACAGGAACGGGGCGCGAACAGTCTGGCTCCACAGTCTGAAGAGGGTCGCAAGCTGGCCGCAGCCGTGCAGGACTTCGAGGCCAAGCAACAAGACCTCGATCGCCGCATCGTCATCGACAATCGCGATGGCACGACAAATTTCTACGTCGCCAAAGATCAGCAACAGGCGGCGAAAGCCAACACCGCGCAGGCTCAAGGAGGGCCGAACGCGAACGTCGATCTGTTCTTCGATCAACTCAACTCGAACGGCGAGACCTTTCAGCGGCAGGTCGTCACCGACAACAACACGATTTTGCTGTTCAGCAATTCGGGTGGCCTCGCCAATGGTGAGGATCGCAACGGCAACGGACTGCTCGACCCCGGTGAAGACATCAACGGCGACGGTGTCCTGAACCTCGGCAGCGTCCGCGACTCCCTCTTGGGAGCGAACGCGGACGGCATCGTTCTCGAGCGCGGACTGAAGTTCAAACTCAATGCGGTCGCCAAAGGCAAGCCGGCCAAGCGACAAGTGAGTCCCGGTCCTGGCGAACGCCAAACACTCACGGGCAAAGGAGCCTCCGAAGAGAACCGAGCCAATCGCCGCAAGCAATCGGTCGATCAACTCGGTGACCTCAATACCACCGTCACGAACGAAAAGCTCGCGCAGCAGCAATCTCAACAGCAATCTCAACAGCCATCTCAGCAACTCGCCAATACACAGCCTCAGAGCCGCGAGCTGGGCAGCGTCAATGGACCAGGAACAGCGAATGTGAGTGGTGGTCAACAGGGTGGGCAAGGACTCCCCCAAGGAGGTGCGGCGAATGGAGCCTTTGGTTTCAACACCCGTCGTCCCAGCCGTCCCGGCATGAATTCAGCAGGCTCCGGTCAACAGGGTGGCGGCGGTTTCGGTGGTGGTGGCGGCGGTGGCGGCTTCTTCCAGCCACCAGGTGCTGGTGAAAGTCGCGCGCAACAACCCGCGAGCCAAACCACACTCGGTTTGAACTACATCGGTCATTCAGGCTTCATGCCCAGTGACGGCGCGGTCCAATTCAGCGGCGTTGCTAACCAGCAATCGCTGACCGAACGCTGGGAAGATAGCGGAGCCACCAACGTCTGGTCTCAAGCGGGCGGCTTGTCGCTCCCCATCGTGATTCAACGCGAAGGGAACGTCTTGCAGTTCTCTCGCGCGAGCGGTTCGCCTCGGCTGGCGTTGACCGTTCGTCCGAACGAGTCGGACAAGCTGGGCCTCGGCTTGGTCTGGTCGGCAATCTGGATCGCGATCGCCGTCTGGTTGTTGTGTCTGATTCGCGGCTGTTCGAGCTGCTCGACCTGCCGACAAGTGACGGTCGGACTGAGCGTGCTGGGATCTCTCGGACTGCTGGGCATGTTCTTCCTGCCATCGCCGCTGAGCGAACTCTGCTTTCTGATGTTCACGCTCGCGGCCATCGCACTGGCAATTGGCCTGCTCCGCCGTCGCCGTCAGAATGCCATGACCTCGTGAAACCACTGGGGGGCTGACGCCCAATGGCAATCACTTTGCGAGCCGAACGCGCTAGCGTCGGGTGATTCGCAGTCCAACGTCACCCACCGAGGCCCGTGGCTAGCGCCATCGGCTCACAAAGTGAGTGCCGGGGGGCAGATGTCGCCTCGCTCGCCAATGGTTCACTCGCTCGGAGAGTCAGGCAACGAATCCCAAAGAGGAGTGCGACCTTGCCGCAAGATGTCAGTGTGAACGCGACGCGGGTCGAGATGCGGTTTGCATCGGGGCAGCTTGGCTTGCGCGATGTGAATCTCGCCGTGCGACGGGGTGAGTTGATCTCACTGGTTGGTCCATCCGGCTGTGGCAAATCGACGCTGCTTCGCATGATCTCCGGATTGATTTCACCCACCGGCGGCGAACTGCGCGTGCAAACGGGATCGACCGGCGACTCGCGAACCGCGTTCGTCTTTCAAGACTCGAACCTGCTGCCGTGGCGGAGCGTGTTCGACAACATTCGATTGCCGCTGGAACTGCGCGGCGTGCCGATCGACGAACAGCGAGCCGCCGTTGAGAACAGTCTGGAGCTGATCGGCCTGAAGCCGAGCGACTCGGTGAAACGACCGCGAATGCTCTCCGGCGGAATGCGAATGCGCGTGTCGCTCGCGCGCGCGTTGGTGACTCGGCCGGAGTTGTTGTTGCTGGATGAACCGTTCGCGGCGCTCGATGACTTGCTCAGGCAGCAGCTCAATGAAGAGTTGCTTCGCATCTGGACCGAGCAGCATTGGACCGGCATCTTCGTGACGCACAACGTGGCCGAAGCGGTGTTCCTCAGCCAGCGCGTGCTGGTGATGAGCCATTCTCCCGGCACGTTCATCGCCGACATCGCCGTGCCGTTCGATCAGCCTCGCGACGCGGAACTCCGCTCCAGCGCCGAGTTCGCCAAACTGACGGGCGAGGTCAGTCGCCGTTTGCGCGACGCCGCGCGTTGAGCCGCTGGCGCTAGCCACGGGCCTCCGCGGTTGATCTTCGCAATCGTCGCAGCAAGTCAGAGAGATCGCGCGGCAGCCGGGTCTCAAAGTGCATCGTTTCGCCGGTGAGCGGATGCTCGAAGCCTAACTCGGCCGCGTGCAGCGCGAGCCGCGGTGCGCCGCTGGAATCGAGCATCGGTTTCTGGCCGAGCGGCCCGCGATACTCTTTGTCGCCGCAGACGGGATGCTGAGCCTCCGACAGGTGGATGCGAATCTGATGCGTGCGACCGGTTTCGAGTCGGCATTCGACGAGCGTGAAATCATGGATGACTTCCACCGGTCGGACGTGCGTCACTGCATGTTGCCCGGCTTGTGGATCGGCGACGCTCCCTCGTTTGCCGTCGCCGCGATCACGAGCGAGATGAGATTCCATCGTTTGTGCGGCGATCTCCCCGCTGACAATGGCCAGGTACGCGCGGTCGATGGAGTGTTCGCGAAACTGTGTGACGAGTGATCGTTCGGCAGTCGTCGTGCGAGCGAAGACCATCAAGCCACTGGTCTCGCGATCGAGCCGATGCACGGGGATGACTCGCGGCGGCCGAGCGGAGTGTTTGGGCCGACCGCGCGCGGAGTTCGCGGACTTCGTGAGCAGGCCGGGCAATAGATCATCGAGCGTCGATTCGCGGCGCTGTCGGCGACCGGTCCACTGAGCCTCTTCCGCGTGTCGCATCGTCGTCAGGCCGGACGGCTTTTCGACGATGACAAGGTGCTCATCGACGAAATGGACGCGGATGTCATCAGCGGTTGGCGGCGCGGCAATCGCGTGCGGCAGAATCTTGACGACCTCGCCGACCTTCAAGCGGCGTTGTCCATCTTGGCAAAGGTTGCCGTCAATCTGCACTCGGCGGTTTCGTAGCAGTTGTGCGGCTGAGGCTGCGGTCGCATCAGGTTGCAATCGCCTGAGCAACGCGGCGAGCAATTGTCCCGCATCGGACTGGCGAACATGAACGACTTGCGAACCATCGCGCCGCATAAGTCACTTCCCCGTCGCCGCACTAAGAGGACTCGGTTTTTTCTGGCGCGCCGAGTTCCGGTTTACCATCGGACTCACGGCGGTTGCGGGGCGATGGAGGATTGATTTGCCGACCGTTCTCGTAGGCGGGCGATTTGTCGTCGGACTTCGTGCCCAGCACCAGGAAAAACAAAAACACTAACCCCACGATTCCAACCGCCAACCAAATGAAACTCGATTCGATCCCCCGCGACGGGACCATTCCACCTGAACGAGGCACATCGGGTTCTTGAGACATGACGATAATCTCCACGCAAAATCGCGACGCAGCATGGTCGGTCGGAGGCTTGATCGGCAAGGCGATCGTTGGGGTGGGTGTACTGGCAGGGGGGTGAAAATAACCGTTGCGACCGCCGCCAAGCAATGAATTCCTCAGGACCATTGCTCAGTTTTGGAACATCTTGGAAGATCGCGGGGGCACAATTCGGTCAAAACGGTTGTGCGGACATGAGGTTTGTCCGTGACATCAGGCCCACAACGAGATCAGCGTCTCAATAACGGGGAGTCAATGCGATGCGTCGCTCCAGAATGAATCACCGCAAGTGGACTTGGTACGGCTTGGCCGCCGGTCTGTGTCTGATCTTGATCGTCGTCGGAGAGCCGCGCACGGAAGAGACGAAGCCCAAAGCCGGCTCGGCAATTGGGACCAAGGCGGCGTCGAAAGCCGCGTTGGCTCCGTTTCAAGATTTGGTCGGCGGCTGGCGCGGGACCGCCTTGCCCAAACGTGGATCGAATACCGGCGGCTGGATCGAGAAGGCCGAGTGGCGTTGGAAGTTCGACGGCGACAACGTCGAGCTGGAGTACGCCGTTGAGGAAGGAAAGTTGCTCCGTTCCGCTCTGATGTCCTTCGATCCCAAGACCAAAGGTTTTCGATTGCAGACGGTGGAACTGGGCGTGAAGAACGGCGACCTCATCAAACGGGAATACACGGGAACCGCGGAAGGGAACAAACTCATCTTCGACACGCTCGCCAAGGACGACACCGAAGGACGTCGCATCACGGTCACGCGACTCAACGAGAAACGGACGCTGGTGCTGTTCGAGCAAAAGGGAGCGGGACAAAACTTCTTCAATCGGATCGCCGAGGTTGGCTACACCCGCGAAGGGACTCGGCTGGCGGAGTCGGATCAAACTGGCCCCGTGTGCGTTGTCACGGGCGGCGTGGGAACCATCAAGGTCTCGTACAAAGGGGAGACCTATTGGGTCTGCTGCACCGGTTGCCGCGATGCGTTCAACGACGATCCGGCAGGAGTGCTTGCCGATTATCAAAAGATGCTGGAGCTGCGCAAGGGCGGAAAGAAGTGAGACGGCTCGCGACTATCTCCATGCGAACGCTTCGCCGGTGAGGCGTTCAAAGGCTTCGATGTATTTCGCGCGGGTGCGGTCGATGACCTCGGAGGGTAACGGCGGCGGCGGGCTGTTCTTGTCCCAGCCGCTGGTCTCGAGCCAGTCGCGGACGAATTGCTTATCGAACGATGGCTGGCCCTGGCCCGGCGAGTATTGATCGGCTGGCCAGAAGCGCGAGCTGTCGGGAGTCATCACTTCGTCGATCAACCACAGTTCGCCGTTGAGTTGGCCGAACTCGAACTTCGTGTCGGCGATCAGAATCCCTTTTGCATGCGCGATCTCGCAACCTCGGCGGTAGATGTCGAGGCTCAGGTCGCGGAGTTGTCGCGATGTCTCCTCACCAATCAACCGACACATTTCCTCGAACGAGATGTTGATGTCGTGACCGGACTCGGCTTTGGTCGCGGGAGTGAAGATCGGTTCGGGAAGCCGATCGCTTTCCAGCAAGCCCTTCGGCAACGCGATGCCGCAGACAGCACCGCTCTGACGATACTCCTTCCAGCCGGAGCCGGAGAGATAGCCACGCACGACACATTCGATGGGCACGACTTCCGTCTTGCGAACCACGAGGCTGCGACCGGCGAGCGACTCGCGATCAGTGCCGGCGGGCAAGGGGACATCGTCGAGGTTTTGACTCAGCAAGTGATGCCGCACCGGAAGATGCTCGAACCAAAAGCGGCTGAGCTGTGTGAGCACTCGGCCTTTGTCGGGGATGCCGCTGGGCAGCACCCAATCGAAGGCGCTGATCCGGTCGGAAGCGACCATCAGCATTCGGTCGCCGAAGTCATACATGTCCCGGACTTTTCCCCGCTTCGGGGTTTGTCCGGGGATCGAACTGCTCAAGAAGGCTGGCATGGGGGAATTCGGTTTCTTATTTCTCGCCACCCGAATGAACGTGGTTTGTGAGCCGAACGCGCTAGCGTCGGGCGATTTCGGTCTTGTGAGCCGAACGCGCTAGCGTCGGGCGATTCGCCGTCAAACGTCACCCACAGGCCCGTGGCTAGCGCCATCGGCTCACAAAGCGAGTGCCGTTGGGCGGAAGGGGGGCGGAGTCTAGTCGCGTAACCGCTGCTTGAACAACCACTTCACCACCAATAGACTCCCTCCCCTTTGCCGGCCTGAAGACCGGAACAGAAATCCGCGTGACATGTCTGAGACCGGACGCTCGCGCGGTCCAACTCGTGGTGGCAGCCGCTGAAGGTGCGAGGATTCGCGTGGGTGTCATGAAGTTCCAGGTCTATCCCGAAAGCCTGATGGCGGGATGGCCCGAAGCCCAGAACGCATACATCACTGGCTACGACGGCCGCGTGTTTCCGTCGCGCGTCGAGATCGACGCGAACACGTTTGCCTGTCGTCGTCCCGCGTCAGATAGCGGCAAGCTCAACATTGCTTGGCCCGTGCCCGGCTTTGGTCGGCCCGTGTTGACGACCTCTAGTCTCCGCGAACAAGAGGGCACCTATCTGCTGGCTGTCGAGTTGGCTCGCGGAAAGATCTGCCAGGTTCGCAATCAGGTCGCGGCGTGGGATCAATTGGGGATGCAGATTCCCGTCACGTTTGAGCCGCTTCATAAAGCGGCGCATGTGCTGTTTGCCAAAGCGGTCGGACTCCGAAGCGATCCCGCCGCCGCGAGTGACATCGCCACCCAAGCGATCGTGAAAGCCTGCCAAGCCGCCGAACTGCTGACGAAAGCGTACACCGAACAACGGCTGGCGATCCGCGTCAAAAAATCGTCGCAACTGCCGATCAAGTTGGGATGCAACTTGGCTCAAGCAACCCCCTCGGCCCATTGGGATGCGTGGATGCTGGGCACCTTCAACACGGCGGTCGTCCCCATCCAATGGCGGCACATCGAGAAAGCCGAAGGCAATTACGATTGGGATTTGCTCGACGCACAAGTCGAGTGGTGTCTCCAACGCAAGCTGGTGATCAGCGGCGGCCCGTTGCTCGATCTGTCGCCGAACGGCCTGCCCAAGTGGCTGGATCAATGGGGCCACGACTTCTTCAACTTGCAAAGTTTTCTCTGCGATTTCGTCGAGACCGCCGTGCAACGCTATGCCGGCAAGATTCGATTGTGGGAAGTCTCTTCGCGAGTCAACACCGGCGGCGCGTTGAACCTCACCGAAGAGAACTGTCTAACCCTCGTCGCACGCACGTTGGAAGTCGCTCGCCGAGTCGATGAGGAATCGCAGTATTTGATTCGCATCGAGCAACCGTGGGGAACGTATCAGTCGCGAGGCCAGCATCGGCTGACCCCGGTGCAATTCGTCGATGCGTTGCTCCGTTGTGGAGTCGGGCTGGCGGGGGTGAACTTGGAGATTGCCGTCGGCTACGCGGATCGTGGATCGTCGTCGCGCGATCTGCTCGACTTCAGTCGCATGTTGGATGTCTGGAGCAGCTTGGAAGTCCCGCTGCACATCACGCTGGCGTTTCCCTCGTCGAACCAACCCGATCCGCAATCCAAACATGGCATCGTCCAGGAGCCGAACGGCTGGAAGTCGCCCTGGAGCGAAGAGGCTCAGGCCGAGTGGATCGACACCTATCTGCCGCTGTTGATCGCCAAGCAGTTGGTGACTGGCATCTATTGGACGCACTTGTCGGACGCCGCTCCGCACGACTTCCCCAATGCCGGCCTGATCGATGCCGCGGGTCGCCCCAAAAAGGCTTTGAAAGCGCTCGCCGAACACAGCAAGGTGCATTGGCAGTAGCGCTCCGGGCAGTGCGCTCCGGCAATGCGATCCGCCGCAGCACGCTCGCCTCGGTGCGGGTGTCATGCACGCGAGCCGCGTGCGCCACCTCGACGGCTACTGCATCATCCCGTACTTCTTCATCTTGTTGTAAAGCGTCACGCGGCTGATGCCGAGTTCCTTGGCCGTGTTGGTGCGGCTGAAATTATTCTTCAATAGCGTCTGATCGATGATCTCCCGTTCGGTCAGCGAGATCTGGCGATTGAGCGACGCGGCGGTGTTGTTCATCGAGGTTCCCAATTGCACGGTCGGATCGTTCGTCGGGCCGGCGTTCCCCACCAGGATGTCATACGGCAGTTGGTCGGCGGTCAGCACTCCGTTGCGGCAATAGATGACCGCTCGCTGAATGACGTTTTCGAGTTCGCGCACATTGCCGGGCCACGGGTAGGCATACAACGCGGCAAACAGGTTGTCGTCGATCCGCTCAACTTTGATGCTGTGCTTCGCCGCCGACTGTGCGACGAACTTGCGAGCCAACGGAGCAATGTCCGGCTTGCGATCACGCAGCGGTGCCACCTCGAACTTCAACATGTTGAGCCGGTAGTACAAGTCGGGACGGAAGCGACCTTTCTCCACCAACGGTTTCAGATCGAGATTGCTGGCGACCACTAATCGCGCCTGTGATTTGTACGTCTTGTTGGAGCCGACGGGTTCGAACTCGCCGGTTTCGATCGCACGCAGAATCTTGACTTGCTGCTCCGGGCCGAGCACGTCGATTTCGTCGAGCAGAATCGTCCCTCGTCCCGCCGCCAGAAACTTCCCTTCTTTGTCGGCATGAGCACTCGTGAAGGCTCCCTTCACATGGCCGAAGAGTTCGCTTTCGATCAACTCGCTGGGCAACGCTCCGCAGGCGACGTGCAAGAAGGCTTCCGTGCGGCGCGGCGAGACTTCGTGAATCAAGTTGGCCAGAAAAGTCTTGCCGGAACCGGTCTCGCCGATCAGCAGCACCGTCACGTCATGCTGCGCGGCGACTTCCAGTTCGATCAACATGCGGCGGAGTTGCGGTGTGTTCGTCTCAAACCGACGGCTGATGCCATGCAGGACGGCATCGGAATCTTTGAACGAGTTCGACGGTGCCGCCGGCTCGACCGGAGCGGCGACCGGCACCACGGGAAACTTCTCCGTGACCCACGTCACCACTTGCGCGGTGCTGATGTTGCCGCGCAGGTGCGTCATGCCTCCACAGGCCGCCAGCCGTTCGATCGGCTCTGGACAATTCGTGGCCGTCAGCAACAAGACCTGCAACTCAGTCAGCCGCTGCCGCAGTTGGCTGATGACATACTCTTGAGCATGTCCGCCATCGTGAGCGACTTGGAAGTCGCCGATCAAACCGCGGGCCGCGTGCTTCAAGCACAGCTCACCCGCCTTTTGCACGGTGTCGCAAAGCTGAACGTCAAAGCGTTCGCTCAAGGCCAACGAGAGGTCGGAGGAAAAGATCGGGTTGCGACTGCACACGATTAGAATCGGCTTGCTCATCGAGAAGCTCCAAAGAGGTTCGCCTTTTCAGGCGGACCAAAATAAACAAATTGGCGAGCGGGACGGCGTCAGCCTGCATCGGCTGACCAACGGTCTGTTGCACGACTGAAACAAAGCTGGTGCCAATCACGTCAACTTTCCGAAACGAACGTCAAGCAGCCTGAAAAGACCGAGAATTGCCGAGCCGGCAGCCGCAAGAGTCATTTGCGGAACTCAGCCGTGTGGCGATTCGGCAACGCCGTGTTGAGGCCGTTCGGCAACGGACGTGGCGAGCCGGCATCACGGCGGCAGGCGGAGAGCTTCGCCATGACTGGCCGCTCTCGAACCGTCGCGGTACGGTCTTCCAACTATGACAACTCCCCGTTCCACATTTGCCGTGATCCTTCCCGCTGCCGGCCGCAGCAGTCGCTTTGCGAGTTCCGTCAGCGACGGACTTGCCGCGCTTGGCTTGGCGGCTTCCAGGAAAAAGCCGTTTCAGGAACTCAAGGGCCGGCCGGTTTGGCTGCGAGCACTCGAACCGTTCGTCAATCGCGACGATGTCGTGCAACGAATTGTCGCGCTGTCGCCGGAAGATCTCGAATGGTTCAAAGATAAGTATCGGGCAAACCTCGCGTTCCTCGAACTGCAACTGGTCGAAGGAGGAGCGGAGCGAGCGGATACAGTCGCCCGCGCGTTGTCGCTCGTGCGTGCCGATGTCGAGTACGTCGCGGTGCATGATGCCGCTCGACCGTTGATCGCTCACGAGTGGATCGACGCGGTCTTCCGAGCGGCCGAGAAATACGGCGCGGCGATTCCCGCAACGCCGATCAGCAGCACGCTGAAATTGGTCGCGTCGGACGGACGGATCGTGAAGACCGTGCCGCGCGAGGGATTGTGGGCCGCTCAAACTCCGCAAGTCTTTCGACGCCAGTTGCTGCTGGATGCGTTCGCCCAGCGCGGCGACTTCCAGCCGACCGATGAAGCACAATTGGTCGAGCGGCTCGGTCAGCCGGTGCATGTCGTCGAGTGCTCGCCGATGAACTTGAAGATCACCTCGGCCGAAGATCTCCGGCTGGCGGAAGCTCTGGTCGATCACGTCCCGCAACCGAGCCTCGCGAAGAGACGGCATCCGTTCGAGGATGAACGCTGGACGTGACCTCTTCATTTCACCGACTGCTGAGCTGCCCCGCCGGACGACGGTTTTGTTTGATCTCGTCTTCGCGCCGAGCCGCTTCGGCTTGCAGTTTGGTGACGACTTCGGGGTGATCGGCAGCGACGTTCTTGGTTTCGCTTGGATCCGTGGCAAGGTTGTAGAGGACGGGGCCAGTCGGAGCCGTGTCGTTCTTGGCGGCCTTCGCTTGCTTGGCTTTTCCGTTGGCGACGGGGGCGGTCAGAAAGAGCTTCCAGTCCCCCTGGCGAATCGCGGCCAAACTCTGGTTCGCGGTGAAATAGAGATGCGTGTCTCGCACCGGGCCGGATTGCGGATCGAACATCAGCGGTGTGATATCGCGCCCATCGAGCACGCGGTCTTTCGCGGTTTCAACGCCGACGAGTTTCGCAAACGTCGGCAGCAGGTCGATGTTGCCCGCGATGTGCTGGCACGTTGTGTCAGCCGGGATGCGGCCCGGCCAGCGCATGAGGCAGGGTTCGCGCACGCCGCCTTCGAAGTTGCTCCCTTTCTTGCCGCGCCAGGGAGCGGATGAACCGGCGGCGGCACCGTTGTCTGACGTGAAGATGACCAGCGTCTGCTCGTCGAGTTGCGATTCCTTGAGCGTCCGCAGGATTTCACCGACTGACCAATCGAGTTCTTCGATCGCATCCCCCAGCAACCCGTGGCCGCTCTTGCCACGAAAACTTTCGGAGGCGGCGAGTGGAGCGTGGACCATCGTGTGCGGCAGGTAAACGAAGAACGGCTCGGCTCGATGATCGCGAATGAACTTCACCGCCTCGGCCGTGTAACGCTGCGTGAGTGTCGATTGATCGGCCGGATACTCGATGACCTCTTCGCCGCGCATCAGCGGAACCGTGTGACGAATGGCCTCGCCGCGAGCCTTCTCTTCCGTCATCCCTTCGCGAAAGAGGCAGTCCTTGGCGAACCGAGCGTGCTGCGGGTCGATCGTCATGTCGTTGCTGTACGGGATTCCGAAGTAGGCATCGAAGCCTTGCTTGGTCGGCAGGAACGGCTCGCGATGGCCGAGGTGCCACTTGCCGATGCAGATCGTGGCGTAGCCTTTGGACTTCACCACATCGGCGAGCGTGATCTCGTCGGGATGCAGACCAATCTGACTTCCGGGAAACAGCACGCCGGGGAGCGACACGCGCGCGTTGTAGCAGCCGGTCATCAAGCAGGCTCGCGACATCGAGCAGACTGGCGTGGCATAGAAGCTGGTGAACTTCATTCCCTCGGCCGCGAACCGGTCGAGATGCGGCGTCTTCACCTGCGTGTTGCCGAACGGCCCAATGTCTCCGTAGCCCAAGTCATCGGCGAAGATGAGCACGACGTTGGGACTGCTGGCTGAATGCGCCGTGTCGGCGGCGAAATCAGAGCCGAAGAGCCAACAGAGTCCGATCGCCAACAAACCCGATGTGGCCAATCGGTGTCGCCACTGAGTCACTTGTTGTCCGAGCGAACCGCGGTCGATGGAGCAGGACATGGCAATCATCCTCGTTGAAGTCTTCTTCACCAACGGCACGAGGCCGTTGGGGTCATAAGGTCAGACAGGCGAACTAAGGGGTTGTGCATGATTTGGTTCCAAGACTTTCTCTGCGGTCTTCCAATCTCATGCGGTGCAACGGTAACACCGCAAGAGATTGGAAGACCGCAGAGGTCGATCGCTTCATTGATGTCTTGGAGTTAATTCTGGCACAGCCCCTAAATCGCCTCGTCCACCAGCGACAGTAACTCGGCGACATCGGCTTCCGCCCACGGCTTATCCATGATTCCCAGCGGTGCGCGAGGCGCTCCGATGTCGAGACCGTATTTCTGTCGCATGGCCGCGCGGAGGAATGACCAGATCGAGCCGGACGCAATGACGCGCGAGATCACCTGCTGGAACTTGAGCATGAACGAGCCAGCACTCTCGACGTGGCCGGCAACCATCGCTTCCCGAACTTTGCGACAGGCCGGGCCGAAGACGTTGTAAAACGTCCCGATCGCGCCGATCGAACCGGACAGCACCGCGTGACACATGACTTCGTCCGCGCCGCTGAAGAGCTGCAACCGGTCCCCCGCGTGCGAGTGAATCAGGCCGAACAAGTACAAGTCGCCGGCAGTGATTTTCATGCCGGCGATGTTCGGCAGCGCGAGGATTCGTTCGGTGTATTCCTTCGCGCCGACGGCGATTTTCTGAGCCTGGTCGATGTGATAAACAAACAGCGGCAAGTCCGAAGCGGCCCCCACGCGGCGGTAATGCTCAAAGACCACGTCCGAGGAATGCTGAAAGTAAATCGGAGCGACCGTCGAAACCGCATCGGCCCCGACCTTCGCCGCGTGCTTCGCCAGAGTCACCGCATCGTCCGTCGCGACCGCCCCGATATGTGCCATGATCGGAATGCGTCCGGCGCTGGCCTTCACACAGCGTTCGACAATCGCCTGCCGCTCAGCAACGGTCAGCAACGGCCACTGCCCCGTCGAGCCGGTGACGTACAGCCCATCGAGTCCCTGATTCGCGAACAGATCCACAAGCTGCTCGACCACATCGAGCGCCGGTTTTCCATCCACCCCAAACGGCGTCACGAGCGCCGGCCACATCCCACCAAATCGTCGAGTCATCTGTTTTCCTTGGAGTAATGAAGTTTCCGACCGGCCTTTATCCCGAAGGGATTGAGTCACAACATCACGATCTACCCCGAATGGGGTTGCGTCATTGCCGGACAACGAATGACGCAACCCCATTCGGGGTAGAACTCAGTTTAACCACTGTGACCCAGGGTAGCCGCGAAGCGCGGCAACCCTGGGCTATGAGACACAACTCCTGCGGAGTAAAAGCAAAAGACTCAACGCACATTCGAAATGTTCTCACCAATACAAAACTTTCAACATTTGCCGTGCAGAGAGTTCGGCGATGAATCGCCGCACTCCCAATTTATTTCGCCGCTTCCGCCTCGGCCAACTTCTTCTTGAGCGGACGATAACCGTACTTATTGAGCACCGCGATCATGCCACGATCGCTGTTGCTGCGAGCGACCGCCGCCAGCGCGTTGAGACCATTGTTGAGCGACTCGATGCCTTTCTCCAACTCGGCAATCTGAGTCGTTGTGTCTTTCGCCGTTTCGGCGGCACTCGCCTTTTGGACGGCTTGAGCGAAGCTCAGGTATTCCAACGCGAACTCGAAGCGACGCGCCCAATACAAGGTGAAGGCTCGACCTCCTTCGCGCGCCCGCGTGTTGGCTCGGTACATCTCGTTCATGGCGTTGAGATAGTCGTCCGTAGCCGAAGTGAGATTCATGGGATGCCTACTCACGGCCCCGTCGATATCTCGCAAGTCCACAGGACCGGACATGCCGCCGCCAAAAGACAAGCGTTGCATCAGTTGCCGGGCTTGATGGTTTCGTTGAAACGCCGTGAGTACTCGATCAGCGACCCCTTCGCCGCATGTCGGATCGAGCACCTCGCGACACGTCTGCTCGAACGTCAGCTTCGCGCCAAAGCTGTGGCGGCTGAGCCAATAGATGGGAAGATCGAGGTCGCTGATCCCCTCCGGATCGACGAGGTAATTGTTCGAGCTTCGCTGCCGCGACGCTTCGAACTTCTCCGGGAAATCGGCGGGGCTGCTCGGAACGAAATCGTCCGCTTCGGTCAGCAAAAGCATGGGCTGAGCCACTTGGAAATCCAGCGGCTGACCAAGTTGGTCCAGCGCAGTGAAGGTTCTCGCAGGGTATTCATTAGCCCGAACTCGCACGTCCACGACGCGACCATCCGTTCGTCGCCAAAAGTCTTGATCGGGAAAGACTCGTCGAAACTGTTTTTCGGAGACCTTCGCCGCGTTGAATTCCAGGTCGATTCCATCCACTGCCGGGTAGGCGTCGAGATAGGCACGCAGTTGTGCTCGGGCCAGCTTCAGCGTCTTGTCATCCCGAAAGAATGCCGACTCATCAGACACGACGTGCGGACCATCGCGGCCTTGCATCCCTTTGGGTTCCTTCACGAACGCTCCGAAATCTTCCGGAAACCAATCGGGGCGAAGCTGCAATCGGACGGTCATCCCAACGGCGTGAGCGGCATCCACGATTCCCGTCAGATGCTTCTTGCCGGCCGCGATGCGATCTTCATAGCTCGTCGCTCCGGCGAAGCTGGGGTTCTCGAACAGCTTGGCTCCGCCGAAAACCTTCCGGCCCGATGTGTCGCCCGATACCAAGTACGCGCGATCCTGGAATCCCCAAAGTCCGTCCGTTTTTCGCGGCACTCCCTGAAACTCGAAATGCACGAACGGTTGTGAGGCGCGCACGTTGATGCTGACTCGATTGAACTTGAGCTTCGCGAGTTGTTGAAGCACGCGGCGATGCTCCTCCACGCTCCACGAACCGGAATCCATCGGTTCTCGGTTGCGGAAGTGCCATTCACGCTCGCGATGCTGCGGCTCCAGCACGACATCAATTTCATCGAGCATGAACTCTGGCGGGCTGATCGGATCGAGATCGCCGAACAGCAACGGCCGAATCCCAAGGTGATGTCCGAATTCGGCGACCGCCCAAAACGTCGCGACCGGGCTGCCGCCGCCAATCAACAGCGCGGGTTTGTTGTTGTGAGTCACGCTGCGCAGCAAGTGCCCTTGATCGGTCAGCTTCTTGTCGCCGCTCGGCCACGAGTCGGCGAACGGTTTCATGCGGGCGTTCGTGTCGGGGCTGCCGACGAAGATGACGTGCGGCGCATCGGCCGGCGCGGTTGAGCCAATCTTCACTTCGGCTTCGTAGACTCGCTTGAGTTGGCCAGCCAGTTCATCCGCCGCGAATCGTTCCAGCGCGGGAGCCTTCTCGCCGATGACGATGTCCACGCGCGGGCCAGCGAACGCGGAGAGACTCGACAACAACACAATCAGACAAGCCATCATGGATTTCATCGGGAGACCTCACGAGATGCGCAGGATGCGGCAGGTTTCTTCGTAGCACGGTTCCAATTCGAGCGGAATCGCCAAGTGGTCGTCGAGCCACAGCGGCAGGGTCGGCAGCGGCTGACCGATACGCAGCGTGTTGGCCCACGTTTCGAGATACCACTTCCGGCCACGTTTGATCCAGCGGCACGAGGTCGCGTACAGCGACGGCGGCGGAGAACTCAGCGACGGGTCCGACTGGCCGAGGGCTTCCAGCAGGTCGCAATACAGATTCGATTCACGGGTCGTCACGACATCGACGATGGAAACCGCCACGCGGCTCTGCAACAGCGACGAACATTTTGCGACGAAAGCGCTGCGATGTTCGGGCCGATCCTTGTTGCCGGGACTGACGAATTCGATCGCCGCGACCAATCGACGGTCACGATCCGTGTCGTAGATGCGGACTTCGTACTCGGCCAGATCGGGCGATTCGGTCACCACCGAAAGCGAAGGCTTCGGCGGTGCCCAGACGGCCGTCGCGACGCCTCCTTCTCCGGAGGGATCGTCGCCCTTCCAGCCTGCGAACTCGTCGGTGTCGAATGCTCCGACATCGACTTCCAGCGATCCCAGATGCACGGTCGGCACCGCCATGTAGCTGGGGGGCAAGCGCGGAGAGAGTGCCATCACGACCATCGCGGGCCACATTCCGTGGAACCCGTCCCAAGAATGCCGGTCGTTGACCGGCGAGTGAAAGTGATCGCGAAGTGGCATGTCGATGGTCTCGATTTCGATGCGACTGATGGTTACGGCCATTCGCCACTTGCGAGCAACTCCGCTCGCATTTCAACACGCTCGACTTCATTCAGGTTGAGCAATTCGGCGGTTGCTCGCCCCGTTGGAGTCACTCCCAAAATGATTGCTTCTTGAACAACGAAGTGATCATTCCAAACTTGGTTGCGAGGATTGAACAACGAAACGATGGCGTCCGTGTGAGAATCCACGCTGCTCAGGTTCGGACCTTTGAAGGCATTGCAATCCGGGCAGGCGAGCGCGAGGTTTGACTCGATGTCTTTGCCACCGTGTTGTTGTGCGCGAATGTGCTCAATATGAAAAGTAAGAAACGGGGCCGCCGCTTGAGGCAGTAAACAGTATTCACACCGGTTGCCGCCGCGCTGTCGAACAAGCTCTCGGAGGGCCGTGTTCATCATTCCGCCGGATTTCGTCGCAGGTACGCGCGGGCCTTCGACTGCAAGATCGTGACGAAGTGAAAGACCGAGCGATAACGGTCGTATTCTGCTTGCTCGTTGGCCGAGAGCTGGCCTTCATTCGCTTTGTCCGCCAGTTCATCGACATGGCCCTGAACCGCTGGGGATGCCTGAAATCTGACAATCCGCCGCGCCGCTTCGGGTGTCAAGCACTCGGTAAACGGATCAAGCACGTTGCTGATGACGTCCGTTGAAAAAGATTCTGACATCACATTGTCCTCTCGACGATTCGCCGCGAATCCGAACGCTTTTCATTCACCAAAACAGAATAAACTCTCTCGGCCGCGCACGAATAGTCGGCCATCGGCGATGGCTGGGGTCGCGACGCACGATTCGCCGACGTCGTTGGTCGCGAGGATTTTTAGTTGCGGACCTTGTTCCAGCACGACGATGAAACCGTTCTCGCCCGTGACGAAGATCTTGCCGTCCCCCGCGATGGGCGAAGCGTAGTAGTCGCCGATGTTGCGGATGCGGTTGAGTTCCCAGTGGCTCTTGCCGGTGGTCGCGTCGAAGGAGCTTGAGAGGCCCCCCTTCTTGACGATGAAAAGCTGCTCGCCGACGACGATTGGGGAGACGATGTTCGACGGCGACTTGTTGCTGATGTTCCACAAGACGTGCGTCTTGGTCACATCGCCGCGCCCTCCGCCACGCACGGCTTGAATCGTGTTGCCGCCCCCCGCTTGGTTCTTCGCCGATTGGAACGCGGTGTCGATCTCCGCATCGGCGATGACGCCGTCTCCGTTCTTGTCCGAGGCATCGAAGCGTGAGGCGAACTCTTTGGGGATCTCCGCCTTCGCCAGCTTGCCGTCCTGGTTCGTGTCGAGCCATTCGAGCAGCGCGAACTTCAGCGTTCGCTTTTCATCACCGTAGCTTTGAGACGAGAGATAGATGATCCCATCACGGACGACCGGCGAGGACATCATCGTGCGCAGCGTCGAGTTGCTGCTCCAGCGTTCGGCCCCCGTCGCCGGGTCGTAGCCTTTGAGGAACCCGCTGCCGGAGATGACGACATCGGTCTGGCCATTCGCTTCGCAGATGACCGGGACCGCGTAGCCGCCCAGCATGTCCGACCGATCGGCGGTCCATTTGATCGCGCCGGACTTCGCATCGACCGCGAACAGCACGGGAGACAGATCGTCGTCCTGATTGAAGTAGACGGTGCCGTCGTACACGATCGGTGACGAGGCGGCTCCCCAGTCCATCAAGTAGCTGGGACTCGGCAGCGAGCGTTTCCACTTCTCGTCACCGCTCATCGCATCGAGCGCGATTAGGCCGTGAGTGCTGAAGTAGACGAAGATCTGTTTGCCGTCGCTGGCTGGAGTGCTGGAAGCATGGCTGTTCGGTGGCGTGATGCGCGGGAGATTGCCGGTCTCGAAATCTTTCTGCCACAGTTTCTTGCCGGTCATGGCTTCGAGCGCGAAGACGGAAAATGTCCGCTCGGCGGTCATCGCGGTGACGAACACTTTTCCGCCGACGATGATCGGACTGCCGACGCCATCGCCGAGCTTCACCGACCAACGCAGGTTTTTCTCCAGAGAGAAATCGGTTGGCAGTTTTTGGTTCGATGCCGACACGCCGCTCGCGTTGATGCCTCGAAACTGCGGCCAGTCTTCGGCGAACGCACAAGGAGCAACGGTGACAATCAGCAAGCAACAGGCTCTGAAAATCATGGCGGCGTCATTTCGTGTCGTAGCCACGTTCGCCAGAACGTGGCCAAGGTCTCGCGAATCCCACGTTCTGGCGAACGTGTTGAAAAATGTAACCCGAAGCGTCAGCGAGGGAGTTCGCCTTGAGAATTCTCGACGTTTCCGACCCTCGCTCACGCTTCGGGTTACATGACTCTCCATTTCTCAACAGGCCGTGGCGAACGTGGCGACGACATCATTTGGGCTTATCAATCCGATACGGCTTCGGCGGCTGCGCGAGCATGATCAACGCCTGAGCCGCTCGCACCCGTGCATCGACGTTGTCGTCGTCGAGCATCTTGATCAACTGCGGCCGGAACTCAACCGCTCGGCTGTAGCCAGCGAACTCGGCCGAGTACGTTCGGATGGCCGGATCGTTCGACGTCAGATTTTTGCCGAGCGACGTTCGGGCCGAAGCATCGCCGAGACAGGCGAGGGCGTTGACGAAGTAGGCTCGCGCGAGTTCGTCGGTCTCGGCCGCGAGCGTCTTCTTCAACGGCTCGACATCCGAAGCCTCGCCAATCAGACCGAGCACCCAGCCACAGATCTTCCGCATCTCGCGATCCTCGGAACCGAGCATCTGCCGCAACCGCTTCATCGCCGCCGCGTCTCCTTGCCGACCGAGTGCTGCCGCCGCCATCAGTTGCAGGCGGAGGTTGTCCTTCTGCTCAAACGCCGCGCGCATCAGCTTGCCGTCGCGGAGTTCTCCGACTTTGTAAAGACTCTCGGCCGCGTGAACTCGACCGTTGGATTTCTCATCGGCCAGCGTGTTGAACAGTACGTCGAGCAGTTCGCGCTGACCGGCTCGCACGATCTCGCGAGCCAATCCGCAACGGCGTTGATGATCGGCTTCCTTGGGCAGTCGCTCCTTGAGCAACCCGACGACTTCGGCTCCTTGCCCCGCCAGCGTCAATGCTTCGGCCGCGTGCATCGCCGGCCAAAAGCTCGTCGGCGAATCGTCGATGCTGTTGAATCCGCGCTGCAGGACGACACGACATCGCTCACGCAGTTCCGGAGCCAACGGAATCACGGCCGCGCGATCAACTTCGTCCCCCGACAAACCGACCTGCGCTCCCAACACGATCAGCAGAAACGCCAGCAAACAGTACCGATCCATGATTCTTCTCCCACAGCTCGTTGTCATCCGGCCGACTGCCGGAAGCCGATCGCCGACAGCCGTTATCCTTTTTACGAACCAAGGAAAAAGGATAACGGCGATCGGCTATCGGCCATCGGCGTTCGGCCGGGCCAAGAGTTGTCACCGTGCAAACAAGTTCGCCCCATTGCCGAAGAACAGGTCTTCGATTTGTTCGTCGCTCAACCCGCACGCGAACGCGGCGACCTTGAGCGTTCGCAGCGATTCGATCCCGACGAGCGTGAACTGCACATCGGCGTAGGCCGCGTCGAGCTTCGTGTTCTCCGGCGTGAGCCACAAGAAATTGTCACCCAGCCCGACGCATCGGCCGCGAATGTGCGAGACGGGAAAGTCAGAGCCGTACATCAGCCGATCGTGCCCCATGACTTTGATGATCGCCTCGTAGGCTCCGCAGTCTGTTACGGCCGAGGTATCGAACCAGACATTTCTCAATCCGCGGAGCGATTCAATGCCAACCACCGTGTGATGCGGATTGAAGCCGCGCGCGGCATGAGCCAGGATCATTCGAGCGTTCGGATACTTCGTCGCGTACCGCCGCAGGACTTCCTGATTGGACGGATCGGCCAGTGCCTGCGAGCGGACGATGTGCAACGTGATCGACAGACCCAACTCGTGAGCGACTTGCATGTGCTCGTCGGTCAGGAAGCTGGGGATGTTCGCGTCGAACGTCGGCTTCTCGGTCGCGAACAGGTGATATGGTTTGAGTCCCACGAAGCCGTCGCGCTGAACCGTCTCGCGAATGAAGTCGGGGTCCATCGCCGGATGGATCAGCATCTGGCCAAGCGCGCCGCGATGCTGGACTTCATTCGCCAAGAATGAATTCGCGGCCTCGAAGTTTACGGTCGTCTGGGGATACCCGAATGCGAGTCCGCTGACTTCTCGGTCGGGCATGATCTCGGCGATCTTCGATTGAAACTCAGACCAGCCAACTCTGCTCGGTCCCTTCGCACACAACCCCGGCGGTGGGCCAGTGAAGTGACTCAACTCGTACAAATGCAGGTGCGAATCGAACACACGCGGCGGCACGAACGACGCCAGTTCGCGGTCCCAGATGTCCCGGTCACGATCAAGAAGTTGCCAATCCATGTTGCTCGCCGCTTCTTTCTTATTCCTTTGACCAGATTCCTTTGACGATTCAATCAAAGGAATCTGGTCAAAGGAATGAAGACATTGAAGTTGTCGATTATGTCTTCAATCCCATCTGCTGATGCTGTTCTTTGACAGCCTTCATGTAGCGGGTGAATGCCACTTCGTCGCGGCGGCAACTGACCCCTTTGAAGACCATCGCGAAGGCTCGGCGGTTGCGGATCGGCGAGCGGTTGGCGTCGGCTCGGTGAATCGTGTTGCCGTGATGAGCGACAACGTCACCGGGAGCCAGATGAATGCGAACCTCGGCCGAGCGGTCGGGGTCGCCGTAGTCGGTGATCCCCTGCGAGAAGCCCAGCACGTTCGAGCGACTGTGCGGCCGAAGCGGCGGCAGGTGTGAGCCGCGAACATAGCGCAGGCAACCGTTCTCGTCATCGACATCGTCGAGCGCCATCCAGATCGTCACGACGTTCGGCGGCGCGAGGCAAAAGTAATAGTTGTCTTGATGCGGCGGAGTGATGTGATTCGTCCCCGGCGGTTTGTTGAACCATTCGGGAGTCTCGCACGCGACCGACTCGCCGACGAGCATCTCGGCCAGAGTCACCCATTTCGGCTGCTGAACGTAATCGCGGAAGAACGGATCTCCCTGCATGTGCTGCATCTGCTTGAGCGTTCCCGGCCGAGTCTTGTCATCGAAGAAAGCGTCGGCGTCCGGCAGCGTCGGCACGACCTCGCGAATGTAGCGATCAAGTTCCCGCCGCAGTTCGGCGAACTCATCCGAGGACAACAGTTGGCGGACGATGACGAAGCCGTCGCGGTCGTAAACGTCTTTGGGGGACATCGCAGGTCTCTCGTTGTTTGTTCGGCCGAAAGCCGTGAGCCGAAAGCCGATCGCCGTTATACCGTTTTTAGTCATTCCTCAAAAACGGTATGACCCGCCGCGGCGGGTCGGCTGACGGCGATCGGCTGTCGGCCGGTCAGGGTTCTGATGGGTTCTCGTCTTGGCTCACGATTGTCCGCCAAGTGAATCTGAGGCCGGAGTGTTCTCCGCCACGCTCGACGATCCATCCCAAGACCCAGGCCATCGACAAGCTCGTCAGACAGGGGGCGGCGATGGCTAAGAGAAACGATGGAGCCTGTTCTTTCGGAACATCGAAAATCTCAGGCCACCAGCTCCAGATGACGGAGACGACGAAACCGCACAGCACGGCCGGGATCGCCGATCTCGCGGTGCAGCGTTTGAAGAACATGCCGATGATGAACAGCGACGACAGCGGGCCGACGAACATGTTGAAGAACTTCGGCATCATGCCGACGATCGTCTCGCCGATCGCCTGCACGCGATTCGCCACGAAGTAGGCGTTCGCCGTGACGGCGATCGTGATGACGATGCTCAGCACGCGAGCGAACGTCAGATCGCTCATCATGCGCGGCCGACCGCGACGCAGCCGAGGCACAATATCGTTCGCCGCAACCGCTGTGATCGCGTTGACGCCGGACTCCAAAGTTTGAATCGCGTCACACAAGAACGCCGAGATGATCAGCCCCGCGAAGCCCGCCGGAAGCTGGTTGCCCAAGAAGTGCGGGAAGAGTTTGTCGGCTCCTTTGACCGCGGTCAGTCCGTCGGGAACTTGGTCGGCGTGCTTGAGGTAGTACGCCAGTAACGCCAACCCGCACAGCGACAGCAGCGTGGCCATCGTGATATCGACGAGGAAGTTGATGAAGTAACTCTTCCGAGCGTTCTTCAGCGACGAGACCGAGAAATACCGTTGCAGCACCACTTGATCCGAGCCGTGAGTGCAGACGGTCCAAAAGAAATTATTGATCAGCGCGAACACGATCGTGACTCGGACGGTGATGTCCCAACTGAACACCGGCGGCAGATTGTTGCGACCTTCCGTGTTTGAGGCCGTCGTCCACCAATCGACGGGGCCGGTGCCATCCACGGCGACGACGTAGCCAATGGCCAGAAGCACGCCCGCCAGCAACAGCAGACACTGTAAGACGTCGGTCCAAATCATGGCTTGAATGCCACCGACCGCCGTGTAGATCGCGGCGATGATCCCGACGAGACCAATCCACCAATAGATGTCCTGTCCCGGTAACCAGAGCAGGTCCGGGCCTTTGATCCGATCGAGCGCCATCGACGCGGCGAAGATCACCATGCTCATCCAGCCCAGCCGCAGCAGCACGAACAGTGACGCCCCGATCAACCGCACCGGATAATTGAATCGCAGTTCGAGGTACTCGTAGGCACTCGTCAGCTTCAGCCGCATGAAGAACGGAATCCACAGCAGCGTGACCACCGCCATGCTGAATGGCACCGCGAGATAGCCCATAAACACGCCCACGCCGTTCTTGATCATCTCGCCTGGCATGCCCAGGTACGACAGCGTCGAGAACAGCGTCGCGAGAATGCTCAGCCCCACCGCGAACCACGGCATCCGGCGACCGCCGACAAAGAAGTCATCGACGTTCTTCTGCTTGCGGCCGAACCACAGCGCGATGCCGAATGTCAGCGCGAAGTAAAACGCGATCGCCGCGAAGTCGGGCCATTCGAGGCCGGAGTCGAGCGTGAGGTCCGGTTTGTCCACAGAAGATTCCTCAAGCCGATGAAAGACATTTAGAACGCTAATCGTCGCTAATCTTCACTTATGCTTCTTCCGGATTTGTAGTGGCTGGTTTCCTAGACGATGGAAAGTGTTAGACCACTCGACGGTGGATTTTGGGAGGCATGACTCCGATGTCCCAGGGTGTCTGCGTGAACCTCTCGAAGACAGGTTTGGTACAGAATCGTCGGCGCGAGTCCAACTCTGGGACATCGGAGTCATGCCTTAGAAAATCCACCGGGGAGTCGCCTCACGTTTCCCATTCCATTCCTGATTGCATCAGCCACTACAGACCCAGAAGAACCTTTTGTTTTCATTAGCGTCGATTAGCGAGAATTAGTGTTCCAAGCATTCGTTCGAATGCTCTGATTCCAGCCGACAGCCTATCGCACCAATCTCCGAAACGCATCTTGCTGGCGTGGGCATTCAAGAAACGACTCTGCATCACCGCTGTCGATCGCGCGGCGGATGATCGCGAAGACCTCGCGAACGGCGTGTACCGTCTGTTCCAACTCCGCCGTTCCTTGAGCCGCGTTGAGATAGAACGAGGCGTAACCGTGACAGCCGCGCTTGGCCATTTCCTGAATGAACAGCGTCGCCAGAACTGGCTTCTGATCGGGTGAGGCCGACGCGAACTCCAGATGCGGATGCACGGCCAAGCCGCCGCAATGCACGTCGAGACCCACCTCGCTAGCAACAGCATTCAGTCGCGTTTGCAGTGTACGGCCGAACGTCCACAGCGACTCGGACACCTTGCGGCGTCGCAGTTCGCGAATCGTCGTCAGCGAAGCGACCATGCCAATCGGATCGGACCAGTAGGTGCTGGAGATAAACATCCTCGCGGCCGGTTCCATCACACTGCGACGACCGACAACGGCTCCCATCGGATACCCATTCGACATGGACTTCGCGAACACCGCCATGTCCGGTGTCACACCGACGAATCCTTGAGCTCCCTGCATCCCGAAGCGAAACCCCGACGAGACTTCGTCGAAGATCAGCACGATGCCACGCTCGTCGCACAGTTTGCGAACACCCGCGAGATATCCGTCGGCTGGTCGCTCGGATCGCAGCGGTTCCATGATGACCGCAGCGACTTCGCCCTTGTGGTCATCGAGCAACTGCCCCAGCGCCGTGAGATCACCAAACGGAAACGGCAGCGCGGTCCCGGCCAGCGCCTTGGGCACGCCGATCGGCTCGATGCCGGGAAATAAATGCGAGTTCAAGCTCTCTTCAGTCACGAGGTTCGCCGCCAGATACCAATCGTGCCAGCCGTGATAGCCGCAGAACAGCACCTTGTCTCGGCCAGTCGCTCCACGAGCGATCCGCACCGCGATTGCACACGCTTCGCCGCCGCACTTGGCATATCGAACCATCTCGGCACACGGAATCGTGCGACACAGTTCCTCGGCCAGTTCAAGCTCCACTTCGCTGTTGATCGACGTCGCGACGCCTCGGCCGATCTGTTCGCGCACCGCATCGTCTACGACTGGATCGCAATAACCCAGAATGATCGCGCCGATGCCGCTGACCCAGTCGATGTACTCTTTCCCATCAACATCCCAAATCCGTGCGCCGCTCGCTCGCGCGGCGTACACCGGCGAGACGCCATTCGCATACTTCGTCGGCCGCCGGCTGAGCAACTGCGTGCCGCCAGGGATGAGGTCGTTGGCTCGGCGATAGAGGTCGTAAGAGCGGTTCACATCATGCGGCATCTGTTCGGTCCTCTGTGTGGAATTGGGAGATTCCTCTGATCACTCAACCCGCTTACCGGACGACGGACTCGAAATCGAATCGCGCAGACAGAACCCTCCGTCCACAACCAGCGAGATACCGGTGATGTAGTCGGCATCGTCCGAGCATAAGAAGGTCGCCGCGCGGCCGATGTCGGATGGCAGGCCGAGTCGGCCCCACGGCAACTTTGATCCCTCATCGGCGATCATCGCATCGCCGAAGGTTTCGTGTTCGCCGGGCGTGTCGATCCAACCCGGTTCGATGACGTTGACGTTGATGCGGTGCCCGATCAGTTCGGCGGCGATCGTGAAGGCCATGTGGTTCAGGCCGGACTTCGCCGCGTTGTACGCGACCGAGCGAGCATACGGTCGCCGCGAATGAACGCTGGAGATGAACAGGATCTTCCCGCCACCGCCCCGCTCGACCATGTGCCGAGCCACAAATTGGCTCATGTGAAATCCGGCGGTGAGCGTGCCGCGCAGCGTCTTGTCGAAGATCTCCGCGTCGTAATCGAGAAAGTCGCCGCGGCGAGAAAACGCCGGATTGCTGACCAGGATGTCGATCCGCCCCAAGGCAGCGATCGCTCGCTTCGCAATGTCTTCGCAGGAGGCTCGCTCGAATGCGTCGCCATCGACTAGCACCGCACGCCGGCCGAGCGATTCGATTTCGGTGATCAACGACGCCGTGTTGTCCGACGGCTGCCGATCATTGATCGCCACATCGGCTCCGGCTTTCGCGAGTTCCAGAGCACAACCACGTCCGATCCCCCGAGCGGCTCCGGTGACGAGGGCGGTGCGGCCGAGAAGTTTCATGGGGGCCTCATTCTCTGTAGCCGCCGTTCGCCAGAACGCGGGTTTGCAACCGTCGGCCCGCGTTCTGGCGAACGGCGGCTACGGCAAAAGAAGAAGCCCAACGAATGAAGGGAGACGACGAATGATGAATTGAGAATTCACATTCGTCGTCTCCTTCAATTCGTCGGGCTTTTCTGGCTTTGAGCAACCTATCGTTGGCGTCGCTTCTTGAAGTCATTGATCAAGCCATTCGTCGAGCTATCGTGACTGGTCACTTCGCCCGTTCCGCTCAGTTCTGGCAGGATTGCCTTCGCGAGTTGCTTGCCGAGTTCGACGCCCCATTGATCGAACGAGTTGATGTTCCAGACGATCCCCTGCGTGAAGATCTTGTGCTCGTACAGCGCGATCAGATTGCCGAGCGTGCGAGGTGTGAGCTTCTGGAACAGGATCGAGTTCGTCGGCCGATTGCCGGCGAAGCACTTCTGCGGAACGAGTTTCTCCAGCGCTTCGGGCGAGAGCTTGCTCCCTTTCAATTCTGCTCGGACTTCGTCGGACGTCTTGCCCTTCATCAGGGCTTCGGTCTGAGCGAAGAAGTTCGACAACAAGATGTCGTGGTGCTCGCCGAGTGGGTTGTGCGTTTCCACCGGTGCGAGGAAATCGCACGGCACCAATTTCGTCCCTTGATGGATCAACTGATAGAAGGCGTGTTGGCCGTTGGTGCCCGGCTCGCCCCAGATGACCGGGCCGGTGGACCAGTCGCAGGCTTCACCGTCGCGTGTCACGCTCTTGCCGTTGGATTCCATATCCCCTTGCTGGAAGTACGCGGCGAAGCGGTGCATGTACTGGTCGTAGGGCAGAATCGCGTGCGATTGAGACCCCGCCAGTCCCCAGAAGTTGTTGTACCACAGCCCCAGCAGTCCGAGCGTGGCGGGGAGGTTTTGCTCCAGCGGCGCGGTGCGGAAGTGCTCGTCCATTTCGTGACCGCCGGCGAGCAACTCCTCAAAGTTGTCCATGCCGATGCTGACGGCGATTGGCAAACCGATCGCGCTCCACAGTGAGTACCGGCCGCCAACCCAGTCCCAAAAGCCGAACATGTTTTCCTTGGCGATCCCGAACTTGCTGACTTCCGGTTCGTTGGTTGAGAGCGCGACGAAGTGCTTCGCCACATGAGCGACATCCCCCGCCGTCTTCAAGAACCAAGTCCGCGCCGAGTGGGCGTTGGTCAGCGTCTCCTGCGTCGTGAACGTCTTCGACGCGACGATGAACAGCGACGTTTCCGGGTTGAGTTGCCGAGTGATCTCGGCGATGTGCGTGCCGTCCACGTTCGAGACGAAATGGACTTTGAGGTCGCGTTTGCTGAACGGCTTCAAAGCCTCGGTCGCCATGACCGGGCCGAGATCGCTGCCGCCGATGCCGATGTTGACGACGTCGGTGATCACCTTGCCGGTGTAGCCGCGCCAGGCTCCGGAGCGGATCGCTTCGGTCCATTCGCGCATGTGCGCGAGCACCGCGTTGACCTCCGGCATCACGTCCTTGCCATCCACCAGGATCGGCCGGTTCGAGCGATTCCGCAGAGCGACGTGCAGGACGGCTCGGTCTTCGGTCGTGTTGATTCTCGCTCCGGAGAACATCTTCTCGGTCCAGCCCGCCAGATCGGCTTGCCGAGCCAGATCGCGTAGCAGTTTCATCGTCTCTTCGGTGACGCGGTTCTTCGAGTAGTCGAGCAACGTGTCTTTGAATCGCAGCGAAAACTTGTCGAACCGCTGCGCGTCTTGCTGAAACAAATCGCGCAGATGGACCGAGGCCATTTTCTCTTGATGGGCCTGCAAAGCTTTCCAAGCGGGAAGATCAGTCGGTCGAGGCATCGTGGTGTCCTTTGTGAGATGAGAAATCGGAAGACGTGAATCCGGCGGAAGCATAATCGCCGAACTTGCGAAGGTAGAGTCTGCGGCACCTCGGCATCACGACCGCATCGCGGATCGTTCGCAAACAGCAATCGGAATGACTCCCGTTGGACCTTCGTGAATAAAACCGCTGGAGCCTTCCCCAACCAGAACGCGGCTGTTGTTCTTGTTTACGGAGAGTCCTTGAGCATTTCTCGCATCGCGTCGTTCATGGACTTGCCGATGCGGTTGAACCAGATCGCGCTGCCGAGGTAGTGATAGGGGAAGTCGCCTCCGACCAGCTTCCACTGTTCGATGTTTTGCTTCCAGGTGGGGAAGAGTTCCTCGGCAGCCTTATCGACGAGCAGGTCGGTGCGGAACGCTTTGACGTTGCCTTGGAAGTCGGGCACGTCGTTCATCGCGAGTTGTGCATCACGAATCGTGAGCATCGCACCCTTGGCTGGCTGCGATCCGTTTTGGCCCATCGCGGCGATCACGAACGGCAGCTTCGGGGCGTTGAGGTCTTTGCGGACGTCGCGGATGAAGTGCTGCATGTTCGAGGCGTATTCGTTCTCGGCCCCGTATTGATCGTTCCAGCCTTGGAACCACACGAACCCCGTCAGCTCCAGCGTCCGCCCTTTGAGCGCGGGAAACAGCGTGCCGAAGTTCTCCTGCACGTCGCTCACTTCCCGCAGCATGTTGCGGTACGAGGTGCCGTACTCTTTTTTGATCTCCTCCAGCGTTGGCAGCGGGTCGGTCTTTTTGTTCTTGTCGTTGTTTTGTTGGACTCGCTTCTGAGCCTGATCGAGTTCCTTCTGGAGAAACTCATCCGCGGGAAACCCGGCCGACGGCGAACGGAACAGCTTGTAGAGCGAATGCCCACCCCACGCGGCTTTGATCAAGAGGACCGGCTCTTCAAAGTGATTGCCCATCGCGGTGCCGAACTCCAGCTCGACCCCCGTGCGACCGGGCGAGCCGTACCCGACGGTCAGCGGCCCCTTGCGATCGAGGAACTTGATGAAGACATCCTCACGCTCGACCCACTTGTCGTCCTTCCGGAGATGAGCGAAGAGATCTTTGGTCTTCGGGTCCGTGGCTTGGTGATCGAGCAGTGCGTTGGGAGCCTTCCCCTCCATGTTCGATTGCCCAGCGAGCAGGAAGACCTTGACCCGCTTTTCGGCTGCCGGCAACGAAACCGCGAAGAGGCCCATCAGCATCAAGCTCATTAGGAAACGGATCATCGCAAACCTTTCGTCAGGGAAATTGTCTCGGTTTGTGAGCCGATGGCGCTAGCCACGGGCCTCGGTTTGTGAGCCGATGGCGCTAGCCACGGGCCTCGGTGGGTGAGCCGATGGCGCTAGTCACGGGCCTCTCGGTGGGTGACGTTTGACGGCGAATCGCCCGGCACTAGTGCGTTCGGCTCACAATGCGCGAATCGCCCGGCACTAGCGCGTTCGGCTCACAATGCACGAATCGCCCGACGCTAGCGCGTACCGCTCGCAATCATGGTTTCGTCTCGATCGGCACTTCGCAGAACGTCAACGCGGCGAGGCCGTTCTTGCCATACAGCAGGTTGTCGGGGTTCCAATTCGCGCTATCGAGATAGGTCATGGTCTTGGCCTTTGATGATCCCTTCAGCTTCAACGTGATCGTGGTGCCGTTCGCTGAACCGGAGGCGACTTGCTTGGGCTCGCCGTCGAGGTGGAACTGACTGACCAGAGCTTCCGACCAGACGACCTGTTGATCGAACTCCAGAGTGAGTACGTCTCGTTGCTCGGTGTTGAAGAACGCTCGCAGCAAGTTCGGCGGCGCGATTGGCCCGTCCACAAAGCGGTGATAAAGCTGGTAGTTCATCATCGGCATCAGCAGCCGAGCGAACTCCGCATAGCCTGCGGCCGGGAAGTGGCAGCCGCCCGGCGGCTTGATGCCGAGCGTCGACATCACGTTGAGGTTCGAGAAGAGTTTCGGGAGCGTCCGCTGTACTTCACGCAGCCGATTGTCCGAGCCGTTGATTCCCATCGCGCAGGACTTCGGCCAAATCTGAAAGACGTAGTAACGCTGGATGTTGGGAAAATCTTGTTTCCAACTCGCGGCGAGATCGACGAAGAACTGGCGATAGGTCTCATAGCCATATCCGCCGGTCGGACCGTCGGCTCCTTGATCGTTCTCCCCCTGATGCCAGAGGACGGCGCGGATGCCGTGAGTCAGCTTGGCCTGTTGGACTCGCCACAGCAGCCGACCGTAGATGGTCGCCACATCGGTCGGGTCTTCAGGGTTCCGTTGATGCTGGTCGATACGCGTGCCGCCGACCGCTCCGTTGATCAGGCAGATTGGGATTTGATTTAGGTCGGACAAGCGGCGTCCGAGCTCCATGCCCCAATAGCCGATCTCCGACTTGCCGCCGGGACTGCGCGCTTCCGCGTTGGCCCACAGCTTCAACCGCGAACCGTTGGGATCGCCCGCCGTCGCGCCGAACGTCCGCACCCACTCGCTGGGGACGAGCGGGTTCTCTTTGCCGAAGTCGGTGGCGACGGCGTTAGACTGGCCGATGATGAGGAACGCATCTCCGCAAACGATGTTCTTTGCCCGATGCAGCACCGTCTCTTTGTCGCCGGTCGTCGTGCCGAATTCGGTGCGGTATTTTGTTAGCTCCGCCTTGAGCTTCACGGACAGCGAATACGTCTTCTCGGCGGTCGGCTTGGCGGTCTGAGTAGCGAAGAGTTTGTCATCCGCGAAGACTCGCACGAAGACGGAATCAACCGCTTCGGTGAGCGTGCCGGCATAGACCAGCGAACCTTCTCGCGTCCCCCCACGGCCGGTCCCTTCGCGAGCGATGAACTGGTTGTCCTCCGGTTGCTCGTTGGCTGCGAGCGGTCGTGGCAACCACGAGTCTTGGCTCGGAGGGGGTTCCTTTACGGCGATCGTGACGGTTTCATAGTTCCACGCGCCGCCTCCGTTGCTGATGCCGACGTCCACTCGCAGCGTTCCGCTTCCCTGTGCCCGCTTGAGGATCAGCTTCCCCGGTTCGATTTGTTTGATCACCGCGACATCATCGACGGTCCATTGGAATTTCAGTTGATCGACTCCTTTGGCTTTTAGGTCGGCCAAATTGGTGACTTGAGGGACGACTTCGATCGTCTGTCGCCCGTCCCAAGTTGCCGGAGCAAGCAGCGTGAAGTCGGCTTCCGGGATCGCTTCCTTGATCTTGATCGTGATCTCCTGCGACTTCACTTCGTTGGGATAGATCGCTTTGAAGTGCAACTTGCGATAGGCGTCTTGAGAGACTCGTCCGGCGTTGAAAGTGAACGAAAACCGATCCGTAGCCACGACCGGTTTGAAGTCGGATGGCCACTTCGGGTCCGAGTAGTTCCAGAAGACTTTTTGAGCGCCCCCCGCCTTGGCCGTCACCGTCACGCTCTGGCCTTCATCGACTTCAATGCGAGTTTGTGAAACCGAGAACTCATCGCCCGGCTGCACGAGCGGGCCGACCAATGTTTGGTTCGGCTTCTGATTCTCGTATTGCAGCTTGATCCAATCCGCCGAGCGGACGACTTGCGAGACACGCACCTCATCGAGATCGCCGACGAAATCAAAATTGTTGTACCAGCCGCCGAGCCACAGCCGGGCGGGCGTTCGGATGTTGAGCGGCCCGTCTTTCCTGAGGTTCGCACCGTCGAGTACTCCATTCACATAGATCTTCGATTCCCCCTCGCGATAGGTATGAACGACGTGCGTCCAATCGCCGAGCGGGATGCGGCTTTTGCTCGCCACGTCGCCGCCGGAGAAGTAGCAATCCATGCGGATGTGCGGCGGGCTGCGGAACTGCATCACGACTTTGCCCTGAGCTTGCTCGTTGCCCCAACCGATGAGCGTCGCGTTCGGTCGCTCGGGACGAAACCAGGCTTCGGTGCTGTGAGAACTCGCGCCTGACGGATAGTTCGGGATCTTCTCGCCGCAGAACACCCCTTTGCCGCCGGGCAGATGCCGAGCGGCTCCGATCATCCCTGCCGTCGCCGTCGTGCCGGTATCGGTACTCGACAGCGTTCCGACTTCCTCTCGCACCGGATCGCTCATGTGCCAGACGCTGAGATACCCGTTCGACTCGTTGAACACCGCTTGGCCGTTCGATTCACTCGACGCCGCCGCGTTGCCCCATTGCATCCGAATCTCCTGCCGCGAGTTCCCGACAATCTTCGGCACCCGCACCCAAACGCTCGCGGTCCCGTTCGTCGCGTCCCACTCTTCGATCTGAAACGCGAGGCGCTCGCCACTGCTGGACGAGAACCGCAAGTCGTCGCCGTTCGGCTTCGCTTGGCGGAAATCAAAGAAGTCCCGATGCAACCTCACCAGCAACGGGAATCCTTCCACCGACGCCTCTGCCGGTAGGTCGGCACCCTCTGGAGTCGTGAGCAGCCACATCGCGCCGGAATGCTTCCAGTTTGGATCGTTCGCCGGAGCATCACTGGCCACGCTTGGTTCCAGCAGTGCCGCGTTCAACATCAAGGTCGCGAAGAGCGTCGCGCAAAATGTTCGCGATCCGCTCACTGAGCTTTTTTTCATTTTCGTACTTATCCGTGCAAGGAGTAAAACGATCGTCCCACTGGGATGGCGACACAGAGGAGAGGCCGGAGCAGTCTGCCGTCGCGGACCAAGGTGATCCGGCGGCCAACGGACGTGTGATACTCTTTCGCCGCGCCGATGCCGAGCGTGTGATAGAAAGTCGCGACGTTTCAGGCCGTCACAGTCGCGGGATTGGGACGCTGGCCTGGCAGATTCCAGGAGGGAGTTAGAGGCCCAATTCACGGCGATTGGTGGCTGTAATGACTCGCCGAACGAGTCCCTCGATTTCATCGAATGTTAAGCGTTCGATCTTGCGCCGCGACCGATCCGGCAAGGGACCGAACTTTGCCTCCAGTTGAATCAACAGCAATCGTCGGCCTGCCCGCAGTTCGCCTCGCAGTTCGCCCTGCTCTGCCGCTTCGTCGTAAATCGTCTTTTGCATGTCACGCACCTTCCCACGTTGCTCGGTTTGCGAGTGTGACTCGCAGTCGTGTTGCTGTTCGGGGTGAGCGAATGTCATTCGGCGAGAGTTACAGACCCAGTTCACGGCGATCGTTGGCCGTGACGACTCGCCGAACGACTCCTTCGATTTCGTCCGACGTCATGCGTTCGATCTTGCGCCGCGACCGATCCGGCAATTTGCCGAACTTCTCTTCGAGTAGCAGCAACAGCAGTCGTTGGCCTGCCCGCAGTTCGCCACGCAGTTCGCCTCGCAGTTCGCCTCGCAGTTCGCCACGCAGTTCGCCCCGCAGTTCGCCCTGCTCTGCCGCTTCGTCGTAAATTGTCTTTTGCATGTCGCGAGCCTTTCGATAGTCGGTGGTTTGCAAGAGTGACTCGTACTCACGTTTCTGTTCCGCGTCGAGCACCGTAAATGCCTCGACGCAGTTTACCAAGACGGCTCGTTGATTCGCTTCCATTCTCTGCCGTTCCACGCGGCGTAGTGATTCCGCTTTGATGCGAGCTCGCTCGGCAGCCGGCACGTTCATCAAGCCAGTCAGTGCCCAAGCCACAGGGTTATCCGATGCCAAGTATTGCACGCCATCGAGCGCGGGCAGGCCGATGTAGGGGAACTCGAAACGATTGACACAATGTCCGAAGCAGAATTGCTCGTGCCGCTCCCAGCCGAGGCCATCACCGCCAACGTGCAGGAAGATCGCGATCGGCATGAGCGGCAGATTCAATTGTTCGTCCAAGCGATTGAAGTAGCGATGCAATCGCTTGGCGAGCGCCGGTCGTGAGCGGCGGCCTTCGATCTCGACATGGATCAGGCAGTAGCGCGGTTCGCCGCTCAGCGTCTCGATGCGGACCAACAGGTCCACGACTCGCAAAGGCCGGCTGGGCAAGATGTCTTGCAGTTCCTTGTCGAGAAACACAACTGGATGAGACCAGTCGATCTCCCGAGCGAACTCCGGATAAAAGAGTTCGACGAATTCGCGAAAGAACAGCGTCAGCAGGAGCTTGATTTTGGGGTCGTAGTCCATGGTCAGCGGATCGTAATGAACTCGCGGGTGTTGATCAGCGCGAGCAGCAATTCCAGTATGGCAGTCTTCAAGTCAGACGATTCGGTCAGGTGTTGGAGACAGCGTTTCTGTTCCGGTTCGGTTGGCTAGCGGCCGATGCTTGGTCGATCGCGTCATAGAGCACTTCGGCCGGCAGGCGGCGCGGAATGTTGCGGCTGAAGTTTCGCAGGTCGTTTCGATTCGTCTCGTTTGGCTCCTGAAGCGGAAGAACCTCAAAGCAACTTCTTGATCGCCAACAGAAACAGTCCCAGCAGCGCAAACGCGATGGTGATCGGGAGGATTGGCAATCCAGCCAGTCCTTGTTCCGCGAGCACACGCAGGCTCGGTGCCGTCGCGCCGACAGCCACCCAGACGAAGTTCACCGGCAACAGGCCCAACTGGCTGACCCACCAAAACGTGCGGGTGCGGATCGGCGTCAGGCCCATTACCGAGTTGATCACAAAGAACGGAATCACCGGCAACAGTCGCAGCGTGAATAAGTAGATCGGGCCATCTCGTTCCAGCTCTTCGTTGAAACGAGCCAGCCGATCTCCGAAGCGGAGTTGCACGCTCGCGCGGAGCAGATAGCGCGAAATCCAAAACGCCAGAGTGGCTCCGGTCGTCGAGGCAAAACTGACCAGCAAGGCCGCTTGCCAAAACGGGAAATACCAGCCGCAAAACAGCGTCAACCCCGTCGCAACCGGCAGCGACAGCGACGTCACCACGACAAACACAGCAAACGCGGTGAGAAAGACCACCACCGGACGCTCGGCCTGTGTCTGCCGTAACCAGTCCTCGTACTGCACGAGGTTGCTCAATTTCAATTCGTCACGATAGACCGTCACAACGGCGGCGATGCCCACCACCAACGCGACGGCCACGATCAAGCGCCAACGCTGCGAGAAATTCACGGAACTCGTCGAGAGGTCATCCATAGAGGTCAGCGGCTGGCCGATCGGCGATGGTGCGGTGTTCGGGATCAAGTCTTCGATGAGCGAGTCTATCCGCGGGTTGGCCCAGCGGTGTCGGTCGATCGCTACGATTGGAACAGCTTCTCTCCAATGAGGCGAGATCGGTAAGGCGTTCTGGTTGACGCTCTCTGACTGGCGGCCTACGGTAAGCATCAGCCGATACTCATTGGTCGCTGTTGGCGGCCATTCCCACCTGTTTCGGTTCCCACCCCCACCGCCGGAGGCCCACCGATGCCGGCAAGAATCGTCTGGTCACTGTTTGTTTCCCGAAGGTTTGTCGCGTTCGCCGCGACGTTGTTCGCCGTGTCGATGACCGCGAACGCTCAGGCTCAAGTGCCGCTCCATCAGCGGATCGACCAGTTGGTCAACGCCGCTCCGCTGGGGCCGATCGCACCGATTTGTTCCGATGCCGAGTTCCTGCGGCGAGCCAGCCTCGACCTCAACGGCATGACTCCGACGGGACCGGAAGCCAAGGCGTTTCTGGATGACCCCGCTCCCGACAAGCGGCCGAAGCTGATCGAGAAACTTTTGGCCAGTCCGCGATTCGCTCGGCACCTCGCGAACACGTTCGACGTCATGCTGATGGAACGCCGAGCCGACGCACACGTCACCGCCGCCGAGTGGGACAAGTATTTGTACGAGTCGTTCCTCGCGAACAAACCGTATGACCAACTCGTCCGCGAGATCATCGCGACGGACGGCGTCGATCCGGCGACTCGGCCCGCCGCGAAGTTCTTCCTCGACCGCACCGCCGAGCCAAACTTGGTGACGCGCGACATCGGCCGGCTGTTCTTTGGCCGCGATCTGCAATGTGCTCAGTGTCACGACAGCCCGTTGGTCAGCGACTTCTTGCAAGCCGATTACTACGGCGTGCAAGCGTTCGTCGTCCGCACGGTGATGTTCAATGATGTCGCCGCCAAGAAGCAGTTCCTCGGCGAGAAAGCGGACGGCGATGTCGCGTTCACCTCCGTCTTCACGAAAGAGTCGGGCCTCAGCGCTCCGCGAGTCCCCGCCGGAACATTCGTCGAAGACCCGCTGCTACCGATCGGCGAAGAGTACAACGTCAAGCCGACCGACAAGACTCGTCCCGTCCCGAAGTACAGCCGCCGAGCCAAACTGGCCGAGGCGATCACGACGACCAACAACGCCCAGTTCAATCGCAACCTCGCCAACCGATTGTGGGCCATGATGCTCGGCCGAGGCATCGTGCATCCGCTAGACCTGCATCATTCGGACAACCCACCCACGCACCCGGAACTGCTCGACCTGCTGACCGCCGAAGTCGTCGCCGCAAAGTACGAACTGAGAACAATCCTCCGAGAAATCGCGCTGACGCAAACGTATCAACGATCCGGCGAACTTCCACCCGATTGGAGCAACACCTCGCAACAGGCCGCCGCGCTGCTCGCGACACTCGATGCCAAGCAAACCGAAATCGCCGCCGCGATCGACCAATCGAAGGCCGCCTCAAAGCTGCCCGACACCGAATTCGACGCTGCGAAGAAGACCATCGTTCCGGTGCGCGACGAACTCAACAAAGTGACCGCCGCCGCTGTCGAAGCTCGCAAGCAATGGGACGCCGCCGCCGACATCGTCGCCAAGACAGACGCACTCATCGCCCCGAAGGCCGAGTCCGCGAAACCGCTCACCGAGATTGCGTCAAAGGCCGCCGAAGCGTTCGCGAAAATTCCCAACGACGCGGACCTCAAGAAAGCGACCGAGTTCTTCCAAGCTCGCGCGGCCGCGCTCAACAATGAAGTCGCCGGTCTGACGAAGACGCGCGACACACAAGCCGCCGCCGCCAAAGTGAAGGGGGACGCCTTCGCGACCGCTTCAACCGCAATCAATCCCGTGCGCGAGAAGTGGCTGGCCGAGAAAGCCAAGCTCGATGCCGCTCGCGAAAAAGCCGAAGCCGCCGCCGTCGGCATTCGAGCAAACACCGCCAACCGCAACGTCATCGTCCGTCGCATCGCCGGTTTGAAAACGCTCGCCGGATACAACGCTCAGGTCGCACAGGCCAACGCCTCTCAAGCCGCACTCGTCGCCAAGCAAACGGAACTCGCAACCGCTCAGCAAACGCTGACTCAAGCCGCCGACGAAGCCGCGAAAGCCACCGCGCAAAAGTCCGTAACCGACCTCTCCGCATTCCTGACGACAACTCAACAGCAAGCGAAGTCCGACGCCGATCAACTCGCCGCGACTCGCGAGCAGATCATGCAGTTCTGCACCGAGCACTTTTACGTCGCCAGCTTGAAGCCGCTCACGCCGGAGCAACTCACCGCCAGCACGCTCAGCGCGACCACCTACATCGACATCCAAACGAAAAACGCGAACGCCGAAATCGACAAGGCCGCAGCAACCGCGGCTGCCGCCAAGCCCCCCGTTGTCATTCCGCTCCCTCTCGGCGGACGCGAGCGACAAGTCGAAGAGCACATCTTTGAAAAACTGCTTCGAGCCAACGCTGGTCCGTTCATCGCGATGTTCGGCGGCGGAGCCGGACAACCGCAGGACGTCTTCTACGCGACTGCCGATCAAGCCTTGTTCTACGGCAACGGCGGCACGATTCACTCTTGGGCCGGAGTGCTCGCCGCTCCGCTGTCCGCTCAACAAGACCCGAAACTACTGGCCGAAGAAATGTACTTGCACGTCCTCAATCGCCGTCCCACCGACGACGAGATCGCACTGGTCACGACCTACCTTCAACCGCGCGCCGCCACCCGCGTCCCCGCCATTCAAGAAATGGTTTGGGGGTTGCTGTCATCGGCGGAGTTTCGGTTTAATCACTGAGGTCACTGAACGAGGTCTGAATTATGTTTCGCGACCTCATTGTCGAAGAGCTTCATCGGTTTCGCGAAGCTCACGCGAAAGCGATGAATTACGATTTAAGGGCGATCTTCCGGCAACTCAAAGAGGAAGAGAGCAAGAGCGGGCGGACGTTCGTGCGACTCAGCACGTCCGAACCGTGGAAAGCTCGACGGCTTCGTGAACAACGTGAAGCGGCTCTCACGCCAACGGCAGAGCGTCAATCGCCACATGAGGGGAACTAACGACGGAGCATCGGGACTTGAAGCGGAGATTTGAAATGAGCACGGCGTTGGAAGAGCGAGTGGCGCGGATTGAAGCGGAGTTGCAATTAGTTAAGCATTCTTTGCCACCACAAGCCACACGCAAGAATCCGTGGGTCACTTTCGGGTTGATGGCAGGCAGCGAGCATTACGACGAAATCGTGCGGCTTGGTGCTGAGTATCGGCAACAAGATCGAGAACAAACCGCTCGAGAGCTGGGATTGGAACGTGGGAATGAGAATTCTTGATACCGACCATTTCAGCGAGTTCATTAAGGGGTCCGACTCAGCCGCTGGGCGCCGCCTTGCCATGCGACTGATGGAATCGGGAGAAGTTTTCGTCACGACCATCATCACTTACGAGGAGCAACTCCGGGGCTGGCTCGCGAAGATTCACAAGAACCGAGACGTGACCTGGCAGCAGAACGACTACTCCGATCTCCGAAGGGTGCTCGACTCGTTTCAGTACTGGGAGGTATTCGATTGGAGTACGGAAGCGGCCGAACGCTTTCATCAATTCCGTTCGGACGGGGTTCATATCAGTTCGATGGATTTGAAAATCGCCTGCCTGACACTCGAATACGACGCCGTACTCCTAACTTCAAACGCTAAAGATTTCTCCAAAGTACCCGGATTGTCCTTCGAGGATTGGTTACACGAATAAATTGAGTTCGCCTTCAAGATCTCGTTTGGGAGACCTGTGCCATGAAATGCTTCTATGCCTGCCAGTCGCCAGCACACTTGATCGGTCGCCGTCAGTTCTTGGGAGGGGTCGCGGCCGGGGTCGGAACGGTCGTCGGTGGAGGGATCGGAACGCTCACGCGACCGGTCATGGCCGAGCAACTCGCGAAGCAACAGAAGCGGGTTTTGGTGTTCAATATGCACGGAGGCCTAAGCCAATTGGAGAGCTGGGATCCAAAACCCGGGACCGATACGGGTGGCCCGTTTCGAGCCATCGCGACCTCGCAAACCGGGGTTCATATCTCCGAACTGCTGCCGCACACGGCCAAGCAGATGCACCGGTTGGCGATCATTCGCAGCATCAACACCAAAGAGAACGATCACGGCAAAGGAATGCACATGATGCTCACCGGGCGGAAAGAGACCCCCGGCATGTCGTTTCCCCAATTGGGAGCCGTCGCTGCGAAGTCATTAGCGCCGGAGAGCGCGGGCCTGCCGGGTCACATCATCATCACGCCGGGCGGAGGCGGCGGACGAGGCAACGACTCGGCCTATCTCGGCCCGAAGTACGCCAGCATCTCGCTCGGCAACGGTAAGCCCCCGGCGAACTCGGAGCGGCCTGAAGCGATCGCCGAAGCGGTCGATGCTTCCCGCAATGACTTCCGCAAGCAGGCCAACGAGCGGTTCAATCTCAAGCGCCGCACCGCGATGACCGACGCTTTCGTGCAGAGCTACGATCAGGCTCAGCAGATGATGGTTCAGCGCGATGCGTTCGACCTCACGAAAGAATCGGATGCCGATCAAGCTCGCTACGGCAAGCACGACTTCGGACGGCATTGCTTACTGGCTCGGCGACTGCTTGATCGCGGTGTTACGTTCGTTCAAGTCACGCACTCGAACTACGACACTCACAACGAGAATTTTAATTTTCATCTGGAACAGCTCGGCGAGTGGGACCAACCGTTCGCGACGCTGGTCGGCGACTTGGCCGATCGCGGGATGTTGGAATCGACGCTGATCGTCGTGCTCTGTGAATTCGGCCGCACACCGAACATCAACCACTTGTTCGGCCGCGATCACTGGGGCACGGCTTGGTCGGTGCTCGTCGGCGGAGCGAAGGTGATCCCCGGCGCGGTGATCGGCAAGACGAACGCCAACGGCACTCAAGTCACCGACCGCGAAGTGACCGCCGGGCATCTCTTCCACACATATCTGCGAGCGCTCGGAGTCGATTCCGCAGGCACGTTCGACATCGGCGGCCGACCGATGCCCATCGCCGATCCCGCCTATGTGGGAATCAACGAGTTGATCGCCTGATATGAGCCGTCGGCGCTCGCCTCGGACACCTCGGCCTCTGGGGCGGGTGTTGAAGCTGTAGCTTCCCGCGACGAATTGTTAGGTTCGTCGGTGTTCGACACATGTCAGACACCCCATCGCGGCATCGAGAATTCGTATGTTGACCCGTCTCAAAGTTCGCGGATTCAAGAACCTGCTGGACGTTGATCTGCGATTGGGGCCGTTCACCTGCGTTGCCGGAGCGAATGGTGTCGGCAAGTCGAATCTCTTCGATGCGCTGTCGTTTCTCAGTGCGTTGGCGGACAAATCCTTGGTGGAGGCCGCTCGGTGTGTCCGCGATGAATCGGGACAACAGGGCAATGCCGAGAACCACTTTCATCGAACTCGAACAGGCCACGATTCCGAGATGACTTTCGAGGTCGAGATGATCATCCCCACGGAAGGGATCGACGACCTCGGACAGTCTGCGAAGGCCGCCTGTTGTTTCACCCCAATCCTGGCTGGAAAAAGTCGGTTCTAATGGGCCGTCGCAGCACACCCTTTATTTCGACGGAAGAGACCGAGTCAGGAGCCGTCGGCCATGCGACGCTACGACGACTTTCGGGCACCGCGACGAGTGGGCGTCGATGGTTCCCATTTGCCATCCACGCTGTTTCATCTCGCGAAGCTCAGCCAATCTCATCCACAGAACAGCGAGCTGCTCACCGAGTCACAAGTCTACGGTCAAGTCGCGAATCGGCTCTCCGAGTTAATCGCCGATTTCCGCAGGCCGAAATCGACTAACATTTTTTCGCGGAGTTCTCGTTTTTCTCCGGGTTTTTCCAGCGGTTGGCGGTTTTTTTGTTAGTCGGTTTCTTGGAAATCGCGCGGTCACCGGT
>JBJXEX010000239.1:0-4064 GCA_046156195.1 Planctomycetaceae bacterium
GGGACGAAAGCGTGATCCATGAACCAGCTCGATCCCCGCCAATTTCGAAAAACCGAACACCCGACCCCTTAGGCAATGACTCACGGAGACTTCACCATGCCACGCCGCTTGCGACTTGAGATGCCCGACTGCGTCTATCACGTCCTGAATCGCGGCGTCTTGGGAGCGTGCGGAGCGGCGACCGGAGGAGCCGCAGTGGAGTGCGTCGTTTGCTGCTTTCACGCGGCAGGGTGTAGAAGCCACAGCGATGTGCGAAGTGCCTCGCCTGAATTCACTTTTGGAGTGCCAAGCAATGTCTCAGATGACGATGGACCTGCCCGATTGAGTCAGCGAGGTCGAAGCAAAGTTCCAATTGGCCGTGCGGCTGTTTCAACTCGGTCGCCTGTCCTGTGGCCAGGCTGCGGAATTGGCCGGTGACTCAAAGCCGACTTTCATCGAGTTGTTGGGGCAAGAAGGCGTGCCCATCATCGACTACCCGGCAGAAGACTTGGCAAATGATCTCAGCCATGCCTGATTGTGGCCGGAGATGATATGCCCGAATCAGTGACCATCGCCGACAGTAGCTGCCTGATCGCGCTCGCCCACATCGGTCGATTGGATTTGCTGCGGGCACTCTATGGCCACGTCCTCATCCCTCCTGCTGTTTTTGAGGAGAGCGGATCCGCATTGCCCGAGTGGTGCGAGGTTCGTCGGGTCGAGAATCACTCGTTCGTGCAACTTCTCAAACTGAGTTTGGGACCGGGTGAGTCGGAAGCGGTCGCGGCAGCTCGCAATCCTTACTTGCGAATCGTCGATCCAGAATCACAGACAGAATACGTCCTGACGCGCGCCGAAGTTTTTGAGCGGCTCCAGAACCGCGTGTTTGATTCCGAAGCGTCGAGCGAATTGCCGCCGCTCGCACGCTGTTCGGCTTTGTCATCCGCAGGCAGTCAGTGTTGGACGATTTGATAAGTGGCGCTTCTTCGAGTGAATAAGTGGTGATTCTTCGAGAGGCAGAATATCCTCACCTTCTGAGGCAGGCCGAGGGAGGGACTGACTTGTCGGCATCTCTTGGTCGATCGACTGTTCGACTCTTCAATTCCAGGGGCCTTGTGCCGTTGGTGAATCGGAAGGATTGGCCGCGAACGGTTCGCGCACTCGTTGCCATTCATCGACCAACAGACGCTTTATAAGACGATCCCCACTTGGAGTATCTGTTTTGGCTGTCAACCCAATGCCGTTCAGACGGTCGTCAGCAGGGCGTTGCCAGCGCTGAAATGCCCCTCGGATCAAGAGACTGGTCCAGCTCTGACTTACTACGCCAAGGGCAATTACGCGGGTAACAATGGGATCGGCCCGATGGCGACCGAGTCGTGGAACGTGACCGCTCGTGGGGCCTATGGCATGTTCCGCCAGAATACTTGCCGTCGAATGTCCGATGTTCGAGACGGCACCTCCAACACGGTGGCCCTCGCGGAAATGGTCAACATTCAAGGCAACGACTTTCGTGGCGTCATGCACTATCCCGAAGGTCCGTTGTATCACCATAACTCCGGCCCCAATTCTGCGGCCCCCGATCAGTTTCGCACGGGACTTTGCGTCTCGACTTTGCAGGCTCCGTGCATCGGCACCTACGCGGTTTGGAACACACGCTCGGTGATCCTGTCGGCTCGCAGTTCGCACACCGGCGGAGTGCATGTGGCAATGGTGGATGGCTCGGTGCGTTTCGTGAACAACACGATTTTCCTAACGACTTGGCAGAACCTCGGCATCCCCGATGACGGCAAAGTCCTCGGTGAATTCTGAGCGTTCGCAAATTGGCCGTGAGTTCAGATCGCTCGTCGAACCCGCGAGCGATGAAGTGAAAGTCTGAGGCATCGCGTCGCGGGAGTCTCTCCGTCATGTTGCAGAAGCTGTGTCTCGTGGTGTTGGCGATGATGGCTCTGGGCTGCGGCTCCGAGCCATTTCAGCGTGGGGCCGTGCAGGGCCAAATCACCTTCGACGGCCAGCCGGTCGCAAGTGGAACGATCACCTTCGTGCCCATCGGTGCCAGCCCAGGCGCGTCCGCCAGTGGTGAGGTTGTTGAGGGACAGTTCCGCATTCTTGCGAAACAAGGTCCGTCCGTCGGAATCCATCGCGTCGAAGTTCTCGCCGTGCGAAACAACGGCCAGAAGGAAGCGGGGTCGCCGTATCCGGCAGGCACGATGGTCGATGACATCGAGCAGTACATCCCCGCTCGCTACAACCACAAAAGCGAACTCCAGGCGGAGGTGAAATCCGGCGACAACACGATCAACTTCCAGCTCAAGCCACAGTGAGGCTGCCCGCGCGGATGGAAGAGGTCGATCTCGCGAGCTTGATGGGTGTGACGTGAAATGTGACTCAGCGTTGCATCGCGCCGAGGATCGCTTGTTCGAGATTCGCATCGCGGCCGAGCGCAATCCAACCCGATGGACTGCTCTGGCCAACGACGACGCTGAGGTTGCGCTCCAACGGAGTGTTCTTGCGGAACGTGGCGGCTCCGGCGGTATTCTCCGCGACGCCCAGCAGATCTTCCTGCTCTTTGAACGCTTCGACTCCGACCAAGTAGCCACCTTCCACCGGCGTGAGGTCCACGCGCACTTTGCGGCGAATGGATTGCAGCGTGCTTTCCAAACGGTTGTACGCGCCGACCGAATCGCCATGCCACGGCTCCAACACGTTTGAGCCGACGCGATAGTCCGTCTCGATCACCCCGTCCAACCGATTCTCGCGAGCGATCGGGAAGTGAAAGTCATGCAGCGCATCGACTGTTCGTTCCCAAGCCGCGTGCTGCGAAGTTGCCGGCACGAACACCGGATTCGACACGATCATCGGCCGCGACGCCGCGCAGCCCGACGACAACGTCAGCACCAAAAAAATCCAACAGGACGATCGGCCAATAGACATGAAATGGCTCGCGCGGAAGAAGTGCTCGCGCCGGAGGGGACGGATTGGGGGCGGAATGTCGCAACACTCTCCAAACCGGTAAAGACGAGTTTTGCCGTCTTGAAGTGACGAAGTGGCGAAGTAGCAGCCACCGCCGGACAAGTCCGCCTTGGAAAGGTCTCGTTCAGGATGGCGACGAATTCGGGCGTCGGCTCTTGGCTGACGATCTCGTCGATCCGAAGGGATTACCGACAAGTTGTCCCGATCACCTGATGTGAGTAACGTCATCGTCACGGAATCCGGTCTACTTCGCTGGCAACACAACGCCTGTGTCGGTGCTCGTCGCGGCGTTCGTTTTCATCATCCGTTTTCCGTTGTGGATTGCGACTCTGTGAGCGGCGATCTCCCTTTGACACACACAGGACCATGCTCATGAACGATGTCTCGAAACCCAAAGAGTCCCTGCCTCAACAACCCGATCCGTCCCCGGCGGGAGAGCCAGCCAATCCGGGAGAGAGTCACATCGCACAACTCTTGCGCTGTGTGGCCGCCGGGCGGCAGGCCAGTGAAGCGGCGTATCTCGCGTTGAAGCCTCAATTGAAGGCGATTGCCGAGCGGATGATGAAGCCCGCGGATCATCTGTCGTTGGACGCCAGCCATGTCGTGAACCAGGTTTTTGTGGAATTAGCGGGGAATCCAGAAATTTCCTGGCAGGACCGCGAACATTTTCTCGCTTATGCCTGTAAAGCGATTCGGTCATTCCTGGTCGACCACGCTCGCAAACGCAAAACGCAAAAGCGAGGCGGCGGCCAAGCCGTCGCTGACATCGCCGCCATCGCCGAACCTGTGACCGAATCTCCAACTCCCGACAAGGAGGCGGAATTGAATGAAGAGCTGCTGCAACTCGACGAAGCGATGCCCGCTCTGGAGCGAGACCATCCCGAACTGGCCGCCGTCGTGTACTTGCACTTCTTCGGCGGCCTCTCGTTCGAGCGGATTGCTCCATTACTCGACATCAACCCCGGCACCGCCAGCCGCCGCTGGCTCAAAGCCCGAACCATCCTGCAACGTGAAATGACATAAAACGTGACGAGGGGTCGGGTGTGCGAATTTCAGAAATCGCCGTTCTCGACTTCGCCACTTCCCAAGCCGACATCGGCGATTTCTGAAATTCGCAC
>JBJXEX010000242.1:0-2859 GCA_046156195.1 Planctomycetaceae bacterium
CCCGCGATGTCGAGACGATCTGCCTGAAGTGCCTGGAGAAAGACCCCGCCCGCCGCTACCAGTCCGCCGCCGCCCTCGCCGCCGACCTCCGTCGCTGGCTCACCGGCCATCCCATCCAAGCCCGCCCGGTCAGCCGCACCGAACGAGCCTGGCGCTGGTGCCAACGCAACCCCGTCGTCGCGAGACATCGCTCAACTCTGCGCTCAAGTAGCCGAGGCGTTGCAGATGTTCGCAACCGGCCGGCTCGTGATTGAGGCCAGCCGGCTGCGACTCCTGAGTCGATTCGGTTCCTTGTCGTCGTGTTACGCGTGAATCAGCAAGTTGATGCTTTCTGGCAGAAGCTCCGCCACCTTTTGGATGATGTCACCTTTCATCATCTTCCAGAGGCCGCCCCGTTTCGTGGCTCCCAGGATGAGCACATCCATCGCGTGAGTGGCGGCAATGTCGAGCACGGTCTCGGCCACGTCTGTCGCGGTCGCATACACGAATCGCCACGGGACACCGTATTCCGCGGCGAGTTGCTCGGCCGCTTGATTGACTCGCTGCGCTTCGTCGTCTGCGGCGACGTCCGATTCGCGCGCGGCTTCGACCTGTACCGCGATGTGTCGCACAAACATTACCCACACCTCGGCCCCTTGTGACTTTGCATAGTCAAACGAGAAATGCAGCAGCTTCGGATTGCCTCGACTGGCCACCATCACGCGCTTCGCCGGCTTTGGCCGCAGCATCGCTTCGACACGAGCCAAATGCTGTTCGGAGACCGGACCAAACGGAGTTGTCGGCATTCCTGACGGTTCTGGTGCCCGCTCGCCAGGCCACCCGCTCGGTGTGAGTATCCACTGACCGACTCGTTCATAGTTGCGAGTTAGCCAGCGTGCTCCCAAACCAATCGCGACGATCGACGACGCGAAGAGCAGGGCGCGCGGCTTCTCGACGGCGATCGTCACCCAAATGCAGACCATCAACACGGCCAGGATCAACATGCCAACTTGCTCATAGCTTCGCAAGTTGAGCTTCTTGTTTGTCGCGCAGACCGAGACGTTGATCGCGATCGCGCCCACAACGCCGATCGCGTACAGCTCAGCCAGAATTTCGATGTCGGGAGCCAACAGCACAGTCGCCAGCGGCACGAGCGTTCCGATGATCAGCGGCAAAACGGGCATCCCCCAGCGATTCAATCCGCCAAACTTGCCCGGCAGTTCTTTGTCGCGAGCCATCATGAATTGGATGCTGACGAGGTCCGTCACCGCCGTGTTGACCGCCGACAACAACAGTCCGGCGAACACAAGACCCGCGAAGCCCGCGAATCTCGGCCCGACGTAATGCGACGCCAACACATTCAGCATGTCGTCCCGATGAGCTTTCGTGGCGACCGAAGCATCGCCGTTCCCCAAGACGTCCAGCGGCATCGACTGCATCGCCAACGTCAGCAGCAGGTTGAAGACCACGATCTCGATCAACACCGGCCAGATCGACTTGCGAGCTGTCTTCGTCACCGGCTCGACCATGATACCCGTCATGTTGGCGACCGCTTCCACGCCAGAGATGGCCAAGATGATCGCCGTGAACTGAGTCCACCATTGCCACGGCGTCCCGGTCGGACGAGTCACCACGACATTGCCGAACGACGGCACCGCGGCGATCGCGATGATCCCGGTCAGAATCATCGTCGCCACTGCCACGACCAGCGCGAACGAGCCTGCTTTTTTCGGACCAAAGAAGTTGATGAAACCGACCAGTCCGATTCCGGCCGCTGCCCAGAGCGATGGATGCGGCACATGCAGGTAGTGAAACGCATCCAGCGCCGACAGGGCCGCCGTCACGACATAGTCCGCGCACAGCAACAGTCCGCCAATTACCGCCAATAACTCGGAGCGTTGGCGAGCCGCCGAATACACGCCGCCACCATCGGGGAAGTGTCGGCAGATGACGTCGTATGCCCAGCCGACTGCGATCAGCAGAAACGACATCGCGCCCATGAACCACAGCGACGACTGCCCGGTGAAAAAGAACGCCAGCCCCAACACATACAACCGGCTGGTTCCCCAATCTCCAAACAGCATCGGCCCGGCGTGATACCAATGCAAAACACGGGGACGATTTCCTTGAATCAACATGACGAAGCACCTTTCCTCGACCGGCGTCGGGACCAGGCGCAATGTGGAAATGGTGTCATGCCGCGCGGATCGCGAGAACGAACGCCAGCCATGAATTGCCGGACACGATGGGGCCGCCAACGTGTGCTCAACACCTCATGGAGGGCGAACGAGAAACAAAGCCGTGCGGTTATTCCGCCATCAAATCACAGTGCACCAAAGTCAGAACGCCATCGGTTCAACACTTGGTCGCGTGATGAGGCCGTTTCCGCACGGAAACGAAGATCGCGACGCGAGCGGATGAGTCCGCCTCCACGTCAGGACCAGGAGTCCTCGAACGCCTACGAGGTTAGCTGACGGGCTGGGAGTCGAGATTACCCCCTCCGGCAAAGCCGGATTCGCCCCGGGAATTTGGTTCCCCCGCTCCGCACGGCTTTGTGTGCTGCCATGCGGACTCGGCGATTACACGCTCAAGTCAATTGTCGGCGAGATTATGCACTGGCATCGACCAATTTTCAAACACCCAAATTCTCACGAAGCGAAATGAAATACAGTGGCGGATCCAGCAGCCGGAGTTTGCGAGCGGAGCGTGAGGCCCTGAGTCTGCTTCACTTCCTGCGAGACCAGGGCCAACCGCTGGCGTGTCAAAAACGTTAGGCGGCATTTGATAAAGGCGTTGCGCGGGTTTGGGGGTTTGGCTTTGGTTTGGCTTCGCGATACATGCGGTGCCGCTGCGAGGTCAGCGTGTTGGGAAAATGCTCTT
>JBJXEX010000264.1:0-10045 GCA_046156195.1 Planctomycetaceae bacterium
ACTGTCGCTCGGTAAGACAGATGACGCACTCAGATACTTCAGCGACGAACTGGTGATTGCCGAGCGGCGAATGAAGGCTGATCCCGCAGACGTGGATGCCAAGCGATTCACGTCGGTCGTCTACAACTTACTCGGCGACGTGTTCCTGAAGCTCGGTCGCACCGACGACGCGCTCACTCAGTTTCAAGACGGCTTAACGATCAGTCGTGTGCTGGCCGAGGCCGATCCCACGAGTGCCCAAATCCAATGGGACGTGGCGACCCTCCACATTCGGCTGGGTGCCGTTCACAAGCAGACCGGACAGTTCGACCAAGCCGTGAAGCAGTACACCCAGAGCATCGAAGTGCTGGATGCCTTGATTGCCAACGGTCAAAACGTGGAGCAGGCACAACATCGAAGGACGATTGTCGAGCGGATGCGACAAATTTGTGCGGCTGCTCCTGTCGCAATCGGCGACTGGACAACGCTCCTCCAAGCGGACTCCAAGATTCTTCCAAGACTGTTGTCCCTGAGATTCACCGAACTCGCCAAACGCGGACAACTGGCAGAGGTTGCCCAAGTCGGAGCCAAGCTCCGCGACCTGGCCACCTCCGCCGCCCCAGGTCCCGCCGAAGTCCAAAAAGGAGGGATGCTCTACAACGCCGCCTGCGCCTACGGCCTGTGCGCCACGCTCAGCCTGAAAGACAAACCGCAACCCACCGACTCCGAAAAAGCCGAGCAGCAAAAACACCTCGACCTGTCCCTCGCCTGCCTGAAAGAAGCGGTCGCCGCCGGGTATGACAACTTCGAGCATATCCAGCAGGACTCGGACCTCACCCCGCTCCGCGAGTTGCCGGAGTTTCAAGCGTTGCTCAAACAACGCCCGGCGAAGAAGCCGTAACGCGCCGGGGCGATCATTTGATTTGGACTGCGGCAGCCTGCTGCCGCTATCGGTCCAACAGCCTGCTGTTGGACCTCTCGGTTGTGTGACCTTCGGCAGCAGGCTGCCGAAGCCAAAGCGGCAGCAGGCTGCCGCAGTCCATGTGGACGACAACTTCGAGCATCTCCAGCAGGACTCGGACCTCACCCCGCTCCGCGAGTTGCCGGAGTTTCAAACGCTGCTCAAACAACGCCCGGCGAAGAAGCCGTAACGCGCTGGGACGATCATTTGGTTTGGACTGCGGCAGCCTGCTGCCGCTTTCGGTTCAACAGCCTGCTGTTGAACCACGCTCGACGTCTCCTTCGGCAGCAGGCTGCCGAAGGCAAAGCGGCAGCCCGCCGCGGCGGGCCGCAGTCCATGCACGCACGACATCTTCGACCACATGCCGCAGGACTCGGATCTCACTCCGCTCCGCGAGTTGCCGGAGTTTTAAGCGTTGCTCAAACAGCGCCCGCAGAAGACGCCATAACGCCGGGGTCTGGCATTTCGGAAATTCGGAATTGGCCCCGGCCAATTCCGAATTTCCGAAGTGCCTGACCCCTGATCGCCGTTGATTAGCCCTCCATCTCTCGCTCCATCGGCACGAGGCCGATGGGGGCGAAAGAAGCAGCTCGCCCCGTCGCTCTCCTGAGCCATCGGCGATAGCCCAATGACACTCGCGTCACTTCAAATACGTCTCCAACCACTCGGCGATTCGTCCCGACGACTCCGGCGAGATCGAGTGTCCTTGTCGGTGATTGAGCAACCCTAAGCGAGTCGGTTCGCCGTACAACCGCCAGACGGGCAGCGCCTCCTGAAGCAACGGCCAACTGCGATCCCCGTCCGCCGCTCCGCCACCCGACTCGCCGCCGAGAATCAAGAACGGCCGCGGCGCGATCAACGCCAACAGTTGATGATGATTGAGCGAAAAGTTTTCGTTGCGGATCGACGGGCCGAGATACCACGGCGCGTCCCAATTGGTCGATCGAAAGCCGGTCCCCCCTTCGCTCGCGACCGCCGCTTTGATCCGCTCATCAAACGCCGCGAGATACAACGCCTCCTTCGCACCCAGCGAATGCCCCACCGCGCCGATTCGCTTTGTGTCCACTCCCGGCAGCGAGACCAAAACATCAACGCCGCGCATCGCGTCGTACAGCATCTTCGCCATACCCAGCGATTGCGGATGCCGCTCGCGATGCTTGGCCACCGCGTCGTTGTAGTCCTTCACGCTCTGCCACAAGAAACAGCGCGGGCAGAAAACGACGAAGCCACGCTTCGCCAGCTTCAAGCCCAAGTGCATCGACTCCGGCCCACTCACACCGGCCACCTCGTCAATGCTGGCGTTCGTCGTCTGATGCAGCGCGACGATACCCGGTCGCGGTAGCGTCTCGTTGTTATTGGCGACGGGCTTCAGCAAGTAACCCTCCACCAACAACCCCGGCTCGCCTTCGTAGCGAACGAGCCGTCGCTCAATTCCGTCGAGCAACTCCGTCTTGAGCACTTCCAACTTCACCGCAGGCCGAGGCTCCGGCATCGGGCCAAGAAATTTCCGCCAGTCATCACGGACTTTCGTGCGTTGCCGTTCCCAACCTTCGCGAGTCGTGATTGCGTTCCCGCTGTCATCCACGAGCAACGGCACCAGCTTGCCGAGCCGCTCGCGCGGCGGATTCGCCGGAGCCTTCTGAACCTCGGACAGCCAACCAACGTCGTCCGCCCGACCGATCACACACACACATACCAGGCCGGTGAAGATTGAAAACGCAACGCTGTATTTCATCGCTCTGCCCATTGAGAATACTTCGTGGAAATGATTTCACGTTCTTCATCCGTGGGGCGGCCTTGCCATCCGTGGGATCAATTCAGCAGTCTTGACCCCACGGATGGCAAGGCCGCCCCACGGATGAAGAAAAACGCACTCGCCAAACTTTATTCTGCGTCGGGATCGGGAAGGACGCCCGTTGAGACTGCGATTCGCATCTCTTCCGGGCTGGCTTCCCAAGTGGCTTGGTAAGTGGACTCCAGCGGGACCATCACATGCAGGTCTTCGCTCAGGAACAGCGGCATGTCCGGCAGCGCATCACCCAATCCAATCGGCTCGACGTAGGCGGTTCGCTCGGCCCCAGCGTCATACGAAACCAGAGTTCGGTCCTTGCCGTCCGGGAACACGAAGTCCTCGCCCGTCATTTCTTCCCAAATGACTTGGTGAATTCCGGAGGGATCGCGCGGAGTTGGCGGGAACAGATCGACCACCAAGACATGAATCCCCGCGCGGACGAAGTCGACGGTCTTCTCGACGAAGTCACGCAGAGCGCCGCGGCTGTCCTTGTTCCCAGGAGACAGAATCTCGATGACAGCGATGATCCGCCCCAAGTGGTGCTTCACCACAATGCGATTGGCGCGAGCGGAGTAATTCTCTCTGTTGGATCGCTGCACAATCCGCGTCACCGGCGGAGCTAGCGTCGTCAAGCCGCCGCTGGTTTCAGAATCAGGCCGCGACCGAGGTCTGCGGCTCTCGATCGCCAACACGTCGGCCTCGCGGGGACCGGAACGCTGCTCGACAAGCGCGGACAATCCTTGCGGGAGATGTCCTCGATTCAGAGTCCGAGCGATCTCGATCGACCAATCTTGATGAAAGTGGTGAAACAGCCCCGACGGCACTTGGGTCCAATCCTGAAATGGCATGGCAACACCTTCTGCGTGGCTTGTTATCGCGCGCTCATTGTTGCCAGTGAGCGGCAAGAATTCGACAGCGAATTGAAGGAGCCAGCGAATGGGACAACTGCCATCGTTCGACAGGAACCAGCAGCTTGCTTTGCCGTCATCGCGTTCGGCGATACTCTAAGCCCCTTCGCTTCGCTGTCAGTCATTTTGGAAAGGCACCCCCGATGCGCGACTTTGAGTACGAAGCCCCCACGACCCTCGCCGCCGCGATTGAGTTGGTGGCCAAACACAACGGCTCGGCCCGCTGCTTGGCTGGCGGAACTGACCTCATTGACCAAGTCCGAGTCGGCCGACTGACTCCCGACGTGCTGATCGACGTCAAGAAGATCGCCGAACTCAACGTGCTGGAACACGGCGCGACGGGACTGCGACTCGGAGCGGCCGTGCCGTGCTATCAGGTTTACGGGCACTGCGGCATCGTGTCGGATTACGCCGCTCTGGCCGACAGTTGCCGCATCATCGGCGGCGTGCAGATTCAAAGCCGAGCCTCCGTCGGCGGCAATCTTTGTAATTCCGGCCCGGCCGCGGATTCGACGCCCTCGCTGATTGTGCTCGGAGCGGTCGCCGTCATCGCGGGACCGAAGGGAACTCGCACAGTCGCCGTCGAAGACTTTTGTACTGGCCCCGGCAAAAACGTCTTGCAGCCAGGTGAGTTACTCGTCGAGTTGAAATTTCCCGCGCGAGCAGCCAACAGCGGCTCGCACTACCGCCGCTTCATCCCGCGGAACGAAATGGACATCGCCGTCGTCGGTGTCGGAGCGTCGGTGGTCTTGAACGATGCGAAAGACAAGTTCGTCTCGGCCCGCATTGCACTGGGAGCGGTTGCTCCGACTCCGTTGTTTGCGAAAGCGGTCGGCGATGCACTCGCCGGTCAGCCCATCAACGACGAGACGATCGCGAAGGCTGCTGCGGCCGCTCGCGCGATTGCGGTCCCGATCGACGACATGCGCGGCACCAAAGAATTCCGCCTGCACATCACCGGCGTGCTGACGGAACGAGTCCTCAAAGCCGCCGTCGCGCGTGCTCGCGGAGAACACGTCGATTGCAAAGTCGGACATTGAAAGCGAGGCATGTCATGCAAATGACGTTGGAGTCTTGGAACGGCGGACTTGGTTTACGAATTCCTGATCCGCTCGTGACTGCGGCCAAACTCGGGGTCGAGTCGATTGTGGATATCGTTGTTCAAGACGGGCGGCTGGTTGTTACTCCCGTCAACTCGGCGGCGAATCGCTTAAACGAACTGCTCGCTCAAGTCACCGAAGAGAACTTACACAAGGAGTTTGAAACCGGCCCCGCTGTTGGGAGAGAAGTATGGTGATGTCGGCCAGCTACATCCCTGACCGGGGTGATGCCGTTTGGATCACGCTCGACCCGCAAGCTGGGCACGAGCAAGCCGGACGTCGCCCAGCGTTGGTGTTGTCGCCAGCAGCGTACAACGGAAAGGTCGGGCTGGCGCTGATGTGCCCGATTACGAATCGTCAGAAAGGTTATCCGTTTGAAGTCCCGCTGCCGCCAAACGCCGGCGTCACCGGAGTGATTCTGTGTGACCAGGTAAAGTGCTTGGACTGGCGTGCTCGGCAGATTGATTTGATTGGTCATCTTCCGGAAAGCGTTCTGGCTCAAGTCTGGAATAAACTCGAACCTCTTTTGCCAACGACCTGATCGATGTGTCGGTTGGCGGAATTCGTTATTCAAGGAATACTCAAATGGCCAAAAAACGTGTCGTCACCACCACCCTCAACGGCAACCAAACCGAATTCCTCTGCGAGCCGCGGCAGACGCTGCTCGAAGTCTTGCGGGACAACATGGACCTGACCGGCACGAAAGAAGGTTGCTCGAACGGCAACTGCGGAGCTTGCACGGTGATCCTCAACGGCCGTCCGGTTGATAGCTGCCTCGTGCTGGCGGTCGAGGCCGAAGGGGCGACCGTTCGCACGATCGAAGGAGTCGCCACCGCCGCCGGCCTGGACCCGATCCAAAAGGCGTTCCTCGAAGGAGCTGCGTTGCAGTGCGGCATCTGTACCCCCGGCTTCATCATGCAGAGCGAATGGTTCCTGTCCCAAAACCCCAAGCCGACCGAGGACGAAATCCGCTTCAACCTCGCGGGCAATCTCTGCCGCTGCACCGGCTACGACAAAATCGTCCGAGCCGTCCAAGACGCCGCCTCTCAATGGCAAGATCACTACATGAAGAACTGCCACGAAAAGGGATGTCACTAATTGGAAATTTCCGATGCCTGCTCGCGACAAGTATCACGACTGCGTCCGAAACGCCCTGATCAAAGACGGGTGGACGATCACCAAAGACCCCTACACGTTGAAATGGGGCACGAAAGATTTGTTTGTCGATTTGGGAGCCGAACGGATCTTGGCGGCAGAAAAGGGCGCGGAGAAAATCGCCGTCGAAATCAAGAGTTTCACCGGGCCGTCGGAGATGGCGGATTTGGAACAGGCGCTCGGACAGTTCACGTTGTACGGCGCGATACTCGACGAGCAGGAGCCAGATCGCAAACTTTTTTTGGCAGTCCCCGAACACGCGATGCACGACGTCTTTGAAGAGCCGATCGGACAACTGTTGTTGAAGGACGGCCAAGTCAGACTGTTCGCGTTTTCGGTCGAAAGTGAGGAGATCATCCGATGGATGCCATAGACCGTTATCGAGACATCATTGAGTCTTGCCTGTTGGAATACACGAAGCCTCCGTATGTCCACGACGAGATCGACAAAGAGGCGGTGTTCGATCGGTCGCGTGACCGCTACATCGTGACGACAATCGGTTGGGACAAACGCAAGCGGATTCATAGTTGTTTGCTGCACATCGACTTGATCGACGGCAAAGTCTGGATTCAGCGCGACGACACGGAATCCGGCATTGCCTACGACCTGCTGCGAGCTGGGATTCCCAAAGAAGACCTCGTCATCGGCTTCCGTCCGGCCGACGTGCGGCCGTTCATCGAATTTGCAAACGCTGGGTGAGCGGCTCAGAGTGAAGTCTTTCAAAGGAACATCTCATGCCCATAATCGCGGAAACAGACTTTTCCCCCGAACATTTATTTGAGGTCAGTAAGAAACTTCCTCGTGACGGGCGGCTCGTGTTAATCGAGAAATTGGCCGCCAGCTTGTGTGAGGACGATCCGACCTGTGTTGCGGGAGTGAATCGGGATTTGGAAACCATCGGATTGCGTGAAGAAGACTGGCCCGATACGCCAGAGAACCGCGAGGAAATCCTGCGTCGCATGGCAGCGGTGGAGCCGCTCGAACTCACAGAAGAGGATGAAGCTCGGATCGCGACCGCCCGCGCTGAAATGAAAACCAAGTCCATTGAAACGATGCGGCAACTGATGGGATCGCAGCCATGAAGCGGTACATGCTCGATACCGGCATCGCGAGCGATGACATCAATCACCGATATGGCGTGTTCGAAAAGGCCGATGCAGTCGTGCGCGGAGGCGCTCGAATTGGAGTCTGCGTGCCGGTCGCTGGCGAACTCTTGGCCGGTGTTGAACTCAGTGGCGCTCGCGAACGGAATATGGAGCGGCTGCTCCGCGCTCTGAAGTCATTGCACATCTGGCCGTATGAATTTGCCGCCGCGAAAGAATTTGGACGGCTCGTGGCCGTCCTCAAACGAGCCGGTCGCACGATGCAGCAGATCGACGTGCAAATCGCGGCGATCGCTTTCACGCTTGGCGATTGTACGGTCGTCAGCAAAGACAGCGATCTGTTCGCGGTGCCGGGACTGGACGTCGAGAATTGGGCAGAGCCGCTTCCGAAATGAGATCACACAAAGCCGTCAAATCGCTGGACCGAAGTTGGATGGTGCTTTTTCAGAACGCCGCTCCGATTTCATATAAGTTGCGGCGACAATTTGAAAATCGTTGGGTTCGCTTTCACAGTCTCCCGGAATCAAAGCGTTATCCGGATGGAGAGGAAGAAATGGAAATCGTTTTACATCGTCATAACGCAGTGCTTGAAAGCCTTGCAGCAGAAGGTTGCGACGTTGCATTGGTGACGACTCACTATTCGAACTCTTCGCCGCTCGAAGAAATTGCCCCGGTTTCGGAGCCTGCCCCTGATGCCATCCGGTGGCGTAGCGTCGCAATGCACAAATTACCGGATGCCGACAAGTTCATGGGCGAGCACTTCATGCACTTGTTCGTGAAATGGTCAAAGTGGATGCGTGGTGTCTTTGATCCCACAATTCGACTCACGGCCAATGATGTCATCAGAAACGTGTTGTTGATTGATTCGCAAGGGGCTTGGTGCGTATCCCCGTATGATGGGGGAATGGACTGCTTTCTTCGGACTTCTTCAGCCCGGGACGCTTTGCGAATTCAGTATGCCGATTGGCTGTCTCCGCATCCTAAAGGTCTTTAGCCTCTCAACTCCAAAACGCAACTTTCGAAACAAGGGAAACTCACATGGCTACAGCCACGAAATACAAAGTCATCGGCACTCGTCCGGTTCGGCACGATGGCGTCGATAAGGTCACCGGTCGCGCTCGTTACGGAGCGGACACGAAGATTCAGGGGATGCTCTACGCCGCGATGCTGCGCAGCCCGCACGCTCACGCGAAGATCAAGCGGATCGACACGTCCAAGGCCAAGAAGCTGCCTGGCGTGCGAGCGGTTGTGACGACGGCCGATCTGCCGAATCCGGGGAATCGGATTGCTCAGCTTGGCGAGGGTGCCGTCTGCATGTCGCACCTCTCGCAGAATGTGTTGGCTCGCGACAAGGTGCTCTACAAGGGGCACGCGATCGCGGCGGTCGCGGCGGACAACATTCACATCGCTGAGGAAGCGGTGAAGTTGATCGAAGTCGAATACGAACTGCTGCCGGTGCTGCTCGATGTTCGTGAGGCGATGAAGCCGTCGGCGATTGTGCTCAACGACGACGTCCGCTGCGAAGAAGTCGGAGCCGGCACGACCGGTGACAAGCCAACCAACGTCGCCAAGCATTTTCATTTTGAGAAGGGGAACCTCGCCGACGGATTCGCGAAGGCGAAGATCGTTGTCGAGCGAGAATTCACGACGGGGACCGTGCATCAAGGCTACATCGAGCCGCACGCCGCGACCGCCGTTTGGAACCCGGACAACCGCATCACGATTTGGTGCTGCACTCAGGGGAGCTTCACGGTGCGTCAGCAATGCGCCGAGCTACTCGGCGTGCCGCTGGGGAACATCAAGGTTGTGCCGACCGAGATCGGCGGTGGCTTCGGCGGGAAGATTTCCGTGTACCTCGAACCGGTCGCTGCCGCGCTGTCCAAGAAGAGCGGCAAGCCGGTCAAGCTGGTCATGGACCGAGCAGCCGTGCTCGAAGCGACTGGCCCGACGCCCGCCTCGTACATGAAGGTCAAGATGGGCGTCGATGACGACGGCAAGATCACGGCGGCATCGGCTTACATGGCCTTCGATGCCGGAGCGTTCCCCGGTTCGCCGATCGGCATGGCCGCGATGTGTGCCTTCGCCTGCTACGACGTGCCGAACGGCAGCGTCGATGGCTACGACGTCTGCGTGAACAAGCCGCGCACGAACGCCTATCGAGCCCCCGGCGCGACCAACGGAGCGTTCGCCGTCGAGACCGTCATCGACGAACTCTGTGAGAAGCTGAAACTCGATCCATTGGAATTCCGCGCGAAGAATGCCGCGAAAGAAGGGACTCGCCGAGTCGACGGTCCGGTCTTCCCGCGCATCGGCATGTGGGAGACGGTGGACTACTTGAAGAAGAGCGAGCATTACTCCACACCGCTGCCGAAGCCGAAGTTCGGTGGCAAGGTCGGTCGCGGCGTCGCGTCCGGCTTCTGGTTCAACTGCGGCTTGAAGAGTGCCGCGTTTGCGACCGTCAACACCGATGGCAGCGTGTCGCTGTCTCTGGGCACGACCGACATCGGCGGCTCGCGAGCCAGCATCGCCATGCAGCTTGCCGAGACGCTCGGACTGACCGCGACTGACATCAACCCGAACGTCGTTGACACCGACGCCGTCGGCTACAACGACGTCACCGGCGGCAGCCGAGTCACCTTCGCCACCGGCATCGCCGCGTACGAAGCGGGACTCGACATCCAACGCCAAATGGTCCAACGAGCGGCAGTGTTGTGGGACGTTGATCCTTCGAAAATCCGCTACGACGTCGCGACCGCTTCGCTCATCGGACCCGAAGGGAAGTCGATCACGTTCAAAGCGATCGCCGAGCAGGTCAATCATTGTGGCGGCCCCGTCATCGGCCGCGGTTTTTCGTCTGAAGCCAACCAAGGGGGAGCCTTCGGGACGCACTGCGTCGATATCGAAGTCGATCCCGACACCGGCAAGACTCAAATCCTGCGCTACACGATCAGCCAAGACGTCGGCACCGCGATTCACCCCAGCTACGTCGAAGGCCAGTTGCAAGGGGGAGTCGTCCAAGGCATCGGCTGGGCGCTCAACGAGGAATA
>JBJXEX010000267.1:0-13547 GCA_046156195.1 Planctomycetaceae bacterium
GGGGGGTGTCCACGCCCGCGTTCTGGCGAACGCGGCTACGAAGATGTGTCAGCGTTGGATGTCATAGAACAATGCCGCGAAGAAAGCGATGTTGGCCAACAGCACCGCGGACCCCGTAACTTCGTCCAACCGGCCAGACGCGACATGCACCGGCACTTCAGGGGGTGGTCCCTCGGCGGATAGGAAGCCGCGTGACCATTCGGTGCCGTCGGGGCGCAGCCAGCGCGTGCGAGTTCGCAGCAATGCCCACGCGATCGCCGCGACAGCGACCGTTGCCGCGAGCAGCAGCAGCGGATTTGTGTGGGCGATGGAGCTGTGCCCGTTGAGTTCCTTGATTAACTCGTCGTAGTGAATGGCGGGGACTTCCTCCGCGACAGGCTCCGTCGGCGAGTTCGTCGTGAATCCCGGAATCGGAACCAAGTGGCCGTACCTCATCGCCAGAAACGCGACCGCGTTGTTGGCCGTGTGCAGCAGGATCGCGCCCCACAACGAGCGAGTCGTTAAGAACACAAACTGCAACGCGAGACCCAGCGCGAACGCTCCGCAGGCTTGGATCGGATGCAGATGGATCGCTCCGAAGTAAAACGCCGTGATCAGCGTTCCCAGCCAAGGACCATGATGAGCCAGCAGACCTCGGCTCAGGAAACCGCGGAAGAACAGTTCTTCGCCGAGTCCAGGAAACAAGCACGCGGCCACAAACACGAGCCACCATGATTCCTGAGCGAAGTCACCAAACAAATCCATCGAGATGTTTGGCAGCACCTCGGAGACGCAGTTCGTGACCTCGCTGGCCAGCAGCGCGCAGGGCAGCACGCTGAGCAACACCAGCACCGTCTGAGTGAGCGTCATGCCGCGCAGTCCCATGCAGCGTGCGGTTTCTTTGCGAAACAGCAGGATCACCACTCCCAGCGCGGTTCCCAGCGTCAGAAGTGTCGCCAACGGCACTAGAATCCGATCGATCGACCAGCTTTCCTCGGCGATGTTTGACGACAAATCGCGCGGCATCTGGATTTGGCCGCTGGCCATGAGCGTCACCACCAGCACCACACCGATGACGAGTCCCACAATCAACTGCGAGCCAAACAACAGCAGCACCCACAAAAACGCGCGACCGGCATTCGGCAGCCGATACTTGCTGTCCATTGGCGCGTCGATCACCGCCGCGTCGTCCAATCGCAGCACCTCGTCAGCAGGTTCGACCGTCGCGAGGCTGTCGTCCTCTTCGAGCAGCGCCAGGCTTTCCGGCTCAGCGTCGCCCGGCGGCCCGTTCGTCTCATCCGCGTCATTCGGTTGGCGATCAGTTTCAGAGTCCATGTGAGCGTTGCTCCAAGAAGAGGTGTACTGCGTCAGCCTCACTCAAGCGATGTTTGCAAACCCTACCGAGTTGGCCTCATTGGTATCCACACTCCTCTGACTCCTTTTCAATTGTTTCCGCCGTTGTCCGACAACTTCGCGAGACAGCATGTCGTGGCGTTACTAGGATTCCCAACCAATGCCCATCCCGTTGCCTTGGACCAGGAACGCGCCGCCGTGAATCACGTCCCTTTTGTGTCGCTCATCAATCGTCGTTCGTTTCTGAGACAGTGGTCCGCCGGTGCGATTGGCGTGATGTTCGTCGGGGGGCAACTGCCGCGGTTACTCGCGGCTGATGAGGAGCGACTGCTCGTCCACTCGAAGGCTCCGAGGAATGCCGAGCCGGCGTTGCCGGACCTCGTGCGGTCGTGGGTCACGCCGGTGGAGTCGTTCTTCATTCGGAGTCACGGCAACACGCCGGAGATCAACGCGAACTCGTACCGCTTGTCAGTTGAGGGCATGGTCGAAACGCCGCTGACGTTGTCGCTGGCGGAACTTGGCCGGTTCAATCAACACGATGTCACCGCCACGCTGACCTGTGCCGGCAATCGCCGCGCTGAGCACAGCCGCATCAAGCCAGTCAAAGGGGTTCAATGGCGTGAGGGAGCGATCGGCAACGCGAAGTGGCGAGGAGCGAAGCTGTCGGACCTGTTGAAGAAAGCGGGGGTGCGCGATGCGGCCAAGCATGTCTGGTTTGAGGGACTCGATGCAGTCGAGGACGGCGGCAAGACGTTTGCGTTCGGAGGTTCGATCCCGTTGGAGAAAGCTCTGCTCGACCGCGACGCCGGGCCGGGAGCGTTGCTGGCCACTTCGATGAACGACAAACCGCTAACGGCCGATCATGGTTTTCCCGTGCGAATGGTTGTGCCGGGTTACATCGGTGCTCGCAGCGTGAAGTGGTTGAGCAAGATCGTTGTCAGCGATCGCCCTTCGCCGAATCATTTCGTGGCGGATGTCTACAAGCTGGTGGATGAAGGGACTCTGTTGGAAGTCGCCGAGACCGGGCCGATCTATCGAATGCCGCTCAACTCGGCGATCTGCACGCCGACGGCGGGAGCCACGTTGAAATCAGAACGAGTGACTGTCGCGGGATACGCACTGCCGCCCGGAGTGCCGGGTGTTTCGATTCGGCAAGTGGAAGTCTCCGCTGACCAAGGCCGCTCGTGGCAGGAAGCCAAGCTGACTTCACCGGCTGCCGAGTTCTGCTGGCAGCTTTGGTCGGCCGAGATCGCCGTGAGCTCGGCGACGAAAGAGTTGATCGTCCGAGCGATCGACTCACGCGGTGACGTTCAGCCGGAGACCGTCCGCTGGAACGCGAAAGGCTACCTGTTTAATGCCTGGCATCACGTTCGTGTGAATTGAACGTCACTCAGGCGAGCCGCCTGAGCTACGGGTTATCGGGGCCTGGAGTCATTGGGGTGAGGATCGCGTTGGCGGTGATGTGCTTCTGCAAGACTTCGTTCATTGACGATTTCACGCCGGGCAAGTGGGTGACGAGCGTTTCAAAGGCTTCGCGCGAAATGCTGATGAGGTCGAGCGGCGTCTTGGCTCGGATCGCCGCGCTTCGCGGTTGGTCAGAGATCAATGCCATTTCGCCGAAGATGTCGTTGGCCTTGAGCGTCGCCAGCGAATGTCCATCGCGGAGCACGTCGGCCTCTCCCTTCACCACGACGTAGACCTTGTCGCCGAAGTCATCCTGGTTGAAGACCAACTCGCCGGTATGGAAGTGTTCGCGGGAAACGGAGTCGGCGTGAAAGATCCGAACCTCGGTGATATCTCGCGGCAGGAAGATGTCGAGAATCCAGTCGGTCAAGATGCGCCATTTGCGATCCAGTCCGGGAAACTTGCTGAGATAGACCGCTCGCCAAAAGACCCAGGCGATGAACCCGTGCATCTTGATTCCGAAGACCTCGGCCACGGCAGAGCGATGCCCCAGCGAGGCCAGCTTGCCCAAGCCGGTGAACGAGAATCGCCGCATCGGCGTTCCGCGTAGCGTGGCCAGAATGTTGTCCGCGCACGTTTTCGCTTGCCTCAAAGCGTGTTGTGCAGTCGGGGGAGACATGATGCCGTCCGGTTGTGGCACCGCCGCACAATCGCCGATGGCCCACAGGTTCGATGTTCCCGGAACCAACATCTCCGCACTCACGACGACTCGGCCTCCCTTGTCCTTTTCGACGGGCAATTTCTCGATCAACCGATGCGGCGCGGCGGGAACGGTGGCCACCACAATCCGCGCGGGAATGAATTCCGCATCCTTCGAGTTCTTCGATTGCAGCACCGCACCTTCGGCGGTCACTGCTTGCAGACGAGTGTTCAAGCGGATTTCGATGCCGCGCTGTTCGAGGATATTCTGCGCGTACTTGGCGAGGCTCTCGCCCAGTTCGGGCAGGATGCGATCGGCGCTTTGCAGCAAGACCACTCGCAGGTCTTTGGCTTTGATCGACTGATAGGCCGAGACGGCGCTGATGAGAAAATCGTGCATTTCCGCGATGCACTCGACGCCGGAAAACCCGCCGCCACCGACGACGAAGGTCAGCAATCGGCGACGCTCTTCGGGGTCCGTTTCGTTGTCGGCCTCTTCGAGCACTTGCACGATCGCGGTTCGCAAACGCAATGCGTCGCCGAGGTACTTAAACGGAATCGCGTGCTCGCGCATGCCCGGCACGATGCTGTAATTCAACCGCGATCCCAACGCGACGACGAGATGATCGAATCGGAGTTCCTTGGTCTTCGGCAAGAACTCTGGCCCCAGCGTCACGATCTGCTGCTGCATGTCGATGCTGACAATCTCGCGGGTATGCAGCCGAGTCCGCTTGGCCATGCGGCGGATCGGCGTGATGACGTGCAGCATCTCGATCGTGCCGCTGATCACTTCGGGGAGCAACGGTTGGAAAACCATGTAGTTTTCCAGGCTGACCAGCGAGATTTCGTATTGGTCACGTTCGCTCCAAAACATCCCCTCTTCGAGATACATGGCCGTGTACACACCGGCAAAACCACCCCCCAAAATCAGAATCTGCTTTTTCGGGTGGCTCATGTTTTACCTTGCTCTGAGTTGCTGACGCCGACGATGTGATAGGGCAACACTGTCAAACTCTCGGTTCAGAATGTCAAGCAGGCATCGAGAAGACGAATTGGTATCATGTGAGCCATGAGCCACTTTTCTCCAAGCTGGTTGCACGAAGGACAAGGGATTCCACCGACGTTGCGCTGGGCGTTCTCGACGGAAGCTCCGTTGGTGGCGCTCGACATGGGACGCGAGTCGGGCGAAGTCCTGGCGGCGGATGAGACCGGTGGCTTGTACCGGCTCGATCGTCGCGGGGAGTTGCTGACGCTGTCTCGCGGCCTGCGTGGCGTGCGAGCGGTCGCATGGTCGGACACGAATGCGGCGGGGGCGGCCATCGTCGGTGAGCGAAAGGTGTATCGGCTCAACGGACAGCTCGAAGCGGAATGGTCGGTCGGTTTGCCGGAGGTGGCGCTGGGCATCGCACTCACCCCGTATGGCCGGCAGACGGCGGTCAGTCTGGCGAACGGCGGCAACCTCGTGCTGGGAGAACAGAGCGAGCAGGTCAGCGCGTTTGAAACGATTCGGCCGCTGAAGTGGATTCAATTCCTGGCCAGCGAGTCGGTGCTGATCGGTGCGGCGGACTACGGCCAAATCTGTGCTCATCGACTCAATGGCGAACAGCTCTGGAGCGAGAAATGTTTCGCCTCGCTGGGCGAGATGTGCGCGGCGGCGGACGGCGAGACGATCTTCCTGGCCGGATTCAATCAAGGGATTCAATCGCTGGGGGGCGATGGTTCGACGGGCGACTCATATTTCATTGATGGGACGGTCTGCCGAGTCTCGTGCAGCTTCAACGCCGACCGCATCGCCGCCGCCACGTTGGAGCGGCAACTGTATTGGCTCGACTCGGATGGCCAACTCCTGTGGGCCACCGAAGTCGATGACGAGATCGTCCGCGTGATCTGTGACCCGCTCGGCGAATGGCTGCTCTGCGGCCTGCGCTCCGGCCACATCGTGCGGTTGGATTGGGAAAGCTGAACTATTCGTTCCCCAATCGCAGCAGCACCTTGCCCGTGCGTCCCGGCGCTTCCGCCGCGCGAACCGCGTCGCCAATTCGATCCAGCGGAAACGTCTCGCCGATCTGCGAGGTCAGCACGCCTGCTTGAATCAGTCGCGACACGGTTTTGATCAGTTTGAGCTTCGCCAACAAGCCTTGCCGGGGAAGCCATTGAGCCAACCAGAAGCCCTCGATCGTCGCTCCGGGAGTCATCAAGTCTCGCGGTGAAAAGCTGAGCGGTTCCGGTGACAGCGTGCCATAAACCAACATCCGACCGCCAGGAGCCAAACATCTCACCACTGCCGAGCCAGTCGCGCCGCCGACTGAATCAATCGCGAAGCGAACTCCCCGTTCGCCCGCGATGCGCCGCACCTCATTGCGAAACTCAGTCGCCGAGTGCCGCGCGGGATCGAACACGATGACGGCCTCCGCACCCGATGCCTTCAAGGAGTCCGCTTGCTCGGCTCGACGAACAACATTGAGCGTCTTGAATCCGAAATGCTGGCCCAGTCGCACGACCATCTTGCCCAGCTCCGACGCGGCCGCCGTTTGAATCAACCACTCTCCCGCAGGGACGGCGAGAACACGCTGAGTCATTGCGACCGCCGTGGTCGGATTGATAAAGAACGTCGCCCCTTGCTCGACCGGCAATGATTTCGACAGCGGCACCGCTTGCTTGGCGAGCACCGTCGTCCGCTCCTGCCAATTGCCGTTGATGCCGTTGAGCAACGCCACTCGCTTGCCGACCAACAACCTGCCGAGCAATCCGCCACCACTCGCTTCGACGACGCCGACCCCCTCGTATCCCGGAGTGCAGGGGAGCTTCGGCTGTTTGCCGTACACACCGCGCACCGTCATCAAATCCGACGGATTGACCGGGCTGAGCAACATCCGCACGAGCAGTTCGCCCGACTTCGGTCGCGGCGGTTCAACATCCCGAATTTGCAGCACGTCAACCGGCTCACCGAACTGCTCGAATTGCACAGCTTTCATTGTTTCTTGCTCTCGTGTGTCTTCTCGATCTTGCTCGACGAATCGTCCTTCTTCCGCGGCCGGAAGAACCGCATGGACTGCAGCACGACCATCTTTCTCCGAGCCAGTCGCACGCCAAAACTGATCAGCCAATTCTTCCATCCGGGAATCACGAATTGCTTGCGACGCTCCAACGCCTTAAGCGCCGCTTTGACGACTTGCTCCGGCGTGGAGAACTGATGCTTCTTGAGCCAGCCGGGAACATTGGCCACATCAAAGAAGTCAGTTTGCGTCGTCCCCGGACAGAGAGCGGTCACAGTCACGCCCCGGTTGCGGCATTCGGCCCACAAAGCCTCGCTGAAGTGCAGCGAGAAGGCTTTGCTGGCGGCGTAGACCGGCATGTAAGCCACCGGCTGAAACGCGGCAATCGACGAGACATTGATGATGCCGCCATGACCTCGTTCCAACATGGCCGGCAGCCAGCGATACGTCAGCTCGGTCATCGACGCGATGTTGAGCTGCACCAGATCCCGCATTCGAGAGGCTTCCGTCTCATCGATCGTCCCGACCCAGCCGAATCCGGCATTGTTCACGAGCAGTTCAATCGGGATCCCCTTGGCCGCGATCGCATCGCAGAGCCGTTGGGGTTCGGCGGAATCGGAGAGATCGCCGGTGATGATTTCCGTTTTTGTGCCGTGCCGAGTATGCAGTTCCTCGGCCAGCGCGGAGAGCAACTCTTTCCGCCTGGCCGTGAGCACCAAGTGCATCCCGTGAGCCGCGAGCCGGCGAGCAAACTCAGCTCCGATACCGGACGAAGCTCCGGTGATCAGCGCCCAGCGATCGGCATACGCGTCGAGCAAGTTGGTGGTTCCTCATCGAAGCTGTCAAACTCGTTGTGTCGGCAATTTTGCGGGGCGGATCGTAACACACCGACCTCGAAAGAAAAGTCGCCGCGCCGTAGCACAGGCGGCTCGCCTGTGCCGACCAAACGCCAGACAGGCGAGCCGCCTGTCCTACGAAAGGATCCGATTCATGCTCAACAGCCTCACCCGCGAGTCCGTCCGCTCCGTTGATCGCCGCGCCATTGTCGAGCTCGGCATGACCGGCCTCGTCCTCATGGAGAACGCCGGACGAGGCGCGGCCGAGCGGCTGATTCAGCTCGGCATCACCGGGACCGTCATCGTCTGCGCCGGCAAAGGGAACAACGGCGGCGATGGATTCGTGATCGCGCGACATCTCGAATTATCAGGCTGTGATGTGCGAGTGCTGCTCTTCGCCAATCCCTCCGAATTGTCCGGCGACGCCGCCGCGAATTGGCGAATCCTCGAAGCCGCCGAAACGCCACGAGTTGTTCTTGGCCGTCAACCGCCGCTGTCTGACATCGACCACGCGCTGTCCCACGCCGAGTGGATCGTCGATGCGCTCCTGGGAACCGGCAGCGTCGGCGAACTTCGCGAGCCGTATCGCACCGCCATCACGGCGATCAATCGCTCCGCTCGCAAGGTCTTCGCTGTCGATCTCCCGTCGGGCCTCGATTGCGACACCGGACGACCGATCGAAACCCTGGCCGACGGCACGGCTCTTTGCGTGCGAGCGGCTCACACCGTCACCTTCGTCGCCCGCAAGCGCGGCTTCGAGCATCCCGCCTCGACCCCGTGGACCGGCGAAGTCCACGTCGTCGGCATCGGCATCCCGAAGAGGCTGCTCGATGAGGTCTTGCAAAACGCGTGAACGGACTCGTTCAAGTCCATTCGAAAGCGCACGTTATAGCCGCGTTCGCCAGAACGCGGGCTGGAACACCCCGCGTTCTGGCGAACGCGGCTACTAAGGTGCGCAGTCGTGTTACTTGGTTCGGATCGCCCACAGCGAGTCGAAGCTCCGCAGATACATGGTTCCGTTTGCGAAAACCGGCGACGCCGAAATCGCCTCGCCCACATCGTTCTCGGCTATGACTTCAAATTCTCGACCCGCCTTGATGACCGTGACGATCCCGCCGCGAGCCGTCAAATAGACCTTCCCATCTGCGTAAACCGGTGAGCCGCGATAACGATCGTTGCGTGCTCGGTTGAGATAGACCTGTTCGCCGGTCTGCTCATCCAAGAGATGGATTTGCCCGTCCGCCATGCAGAGATAAACCAGCCCGCCATGAATCAGCGGCGACGGGACATCCGGCGTCTTGGAGTGCTTCCACAAATGAGCGGCCGTCGTGTTCGTGATGTCTCCCTTGCCATCCGGCTTAATCGCGAGGACCGGAGCACCCTTGGCCGTGGGGACGACAATGATCCCGTTGCCGGTCGCGGGCGAAGCGACAAATCGGAGCGTCTTGTCGTACTTGGTCTTCACGTTCAGATTGCCGCAGCGCCACAGTTCGTGACCGTCTTTCAAATCGTGAGCCACGATGTAGTCCGCTCCGTGCGTGAGCAGGAATTTCGCTTTGCCGTCGTCGTACATCATTGGCGAAGCGTAGGAGTGCTCGCACTCACCGATGGCGTCGCTCGGACGATCCCGCTTCCAAACTTCCGAGCCGGTCTTCTTGTCCAAGCTCACAACGATCGCCTCGCGCGTCTTGGCGTTCCCCTCGCCATGAATGAGCTGCACATACAGCCGATCGCCGTCCAGCACCGGCGTCGCGGTCATCCCGAACGCGATGTCGAATTTGCCATAGCGATCCTGCAAATTGAACTTCCAAACTTCCTGGCCCTCGACGGTCCAGCAGCCAATGACTCCGGTAGTCATCATCGCCCAGACATGCTCGCCGTCGGTGCTCGGCGAGTTGGACGCCGAGTTCCCTTCATCGCCCCGGACATCCTTGTTGCCGGTCGCCATGACCTTTCGCCAATTTTCTTTTCCGTCCGTTCCGACGCACAGCAGCAATAGATCGCCCGAACTCTTCTCAACCGATGTGAGAAAAATCCGCTCGCCCCACACTGCCGGGGTCGCGCCCCCCGGCCCCGGCATCGGCAACCGCCACGCGACGTTCTCGGTCTTCGACCACTTGGACGGCGTGTTCGTCTCATTCGAGATCCCGTTGTTCTTCGGACCTCGCCACTGCGGCCAGTTCTCCGAGCGAACCACATCACTGACCGCAACGAAAATCACCATCGCGACCGAAGCCGCGCCGATCCATCGAGCCTCGAACAACGCCACCGACTTCATGCTGACTGCTCCTTGCAAGGGAATAAGAAATGACGGGCCATCTCAAGTCGCCGAGAAGTGTCCGAGCCGACTCGCAAAGCGTCAATTGCCCCTTCGGAAAACCTTCGGTCGCGTGAAGCGACCGTGGTCGGGAGCCCCGCGCCGAGCACGGGTCGCGCTGTCTCGTCAGCGTTCGGATTTCGTCATTCGGGCGTCCTTCGTCATTGGGTGCTTCGTCATTCGTCATTCCCAACCCTATACTCCGCCCCGTTCGTCACTTTCCCCAGCCCCACGGAGTCGCCTCATGGATTTGCTCAGCACATTGCCCGGTTCGTTGATGGAAGGATTCTTTCCCGCAGGCTGGGACTTGGCCAAGATTGATAAATGCGTTGACGACAACCCCGCCAACATCGCCGTTCGACAGAAAACCTGGCATCGCTTGTTTGAGCCAATCGCGTGCGCGACCGTCGCCGACTTCGACATGATGCTCGGCCACGAGATCGCGATGACCATCAAGAAAGCTCGCGACGCCAACGAAGAGGCGTTGCTCATTCTGCCCGTCGGCCCGATGGGCATGTATCGCTGGGCCGTCTACTTCCTGACCGAGTGGAATATCTCGTGCAGCCACGTCTACGGCTTCAATATGGATGAGTGGTCCGACGCCGCTGGCAACACGCTCCCGCCGGAGAATCCCGGCTCGTTTCAGTTCGCGATGGAGAAAGCGTTTTACGGGCCGCTCGGCAAGCTGACGCCGCCGAAGAGCCAGCGGTACTTCGCCACCAAGAAAGTGCTGCCGACTTATGCGGCGCGCATCAAAGAGCTGCGAGCCAACGGAGCCAAACTGACGGTCATCTTCGGCATCGGCCGCGTCTGTCACATCGCCTTCTGGGAACCGCAATTCGCTGCCGAGTTCACTGCCGAAAACGAATGGAAGAAGCAGACACACCGCTTGGGCGCGAAGCTGCATCCGCTGACCGTCGAGCAAAACGCGATCACCAGCTTCAAGAGCCGCACGACACTGGTCCCCGCCTACGCCAACACGATCGGCCCCGGCCTCTTCCTGGGTGCCGACAAGATTATCGGCGGTGCGGACGGCTCATTGGGACGCGGCATGATGTGGCAAGGACTCAGCCTCTGGATGACGCTGCGTCACGCGCCGACCATGTGGATTCCCTCGACCTACATGCCGACTCAACCGGGGCGGCTGTTCTATCTGAAAGAACTTGCGGGACCGCTGGTCGCCGATTGCAATTAGCGCCGTGACGATTGATTCCGCAATTCAACTGCTCGCCGCGATTGAATTGTTTCGCCAGCGACAGATTTCCTCTCCGGACGCCGGATCGGAAGGTGCGGCATGTTGACCGCCGTCAAACGTCGGAGCCCGATCAAACCGAAACCGACTGAGATCCGTTACGGCCCATCGGCCAACGGCAGGCTCGTGTCGCCGCGCGAGTTCGATCGCGGTGACTTTCAACGTGGCTGGCGCTACGAGTTAGTCAACGGAGTCCTCATCGTGTCACCCGCTCCCGTGCTCAGCGAACGTGATCCAAACGAGGAACTCGGACACATCCTGCGGACCTATCAAGAGCATCATCCGCAGGGATCGGCTCTCGATCTGACTGTCAACGAACACGACGTCGAAACCGGCGACAATCGACGCCGAGCGGATCGCGCGATCTGGACGGGACTCGGACGACTGCCGCGCAAGAACGAGACTCCGAGCATCGTCGTTGAGTTCGTTTCCGGCTCGCGCCGCGACTGGGTGCGCGATTACGAGACCAAGCGGGACGAATATCTCAACGTCGGCGTCCAGGAGTACTGGATCTTCGACCGATTCGCGCAGACTCTGACCGTCTGGACGAAGAACGGTCGGCGAGCGAAACGTGTCCTCACGGCGGACCAGACCTTATCGACCCCTCGATTGCCGGGGTTGGTACTGGGACTGCGACGGCTATTCGATCTGGCGAATCGTTGGGAAGAATGAGCGAGGGGTTCAATCGGCAATCGAACTTCGTCATTCTTTCGCCATTGGGTACTTCGTCATTCGTCATTCGCATCAGGAGGATTCATGGCCGCGTCACGCAACTACACGCCGTACCAAGACAAGATCATCAAGCGGTTTTACGACAACCGCGAATCGATTGATCAAACGCGACTGAGCGATCTCGCCGCCGAGCTGTACCTCGCCGAAGGCAAGAAGCGCGAGCGGCTCTGGAAGCAAGCGGGGGAAGTCATGGAACGGCTGGGCGTCCCTCAGTCGCGGCTCGATCACGTTTTGAAAACCGCCGACCCCGCGATCCTGGCGGAGGTCGTGCAAGACATCCAAAACGGGCACATCAAACCGCCACCGAAGACGAAGCCAAATGCCCCCACGAAGTCGTCAGAGTAGTTGGCATGGCGACGCGGCGACACAAGAGTCCCTTGTCATCGATCTCTAACCCCCTGCTCCTACTATGCTCGTCTGGCTTCTGCATCACTTCGGGTCGTTCTTCGAGCGTTTCGAGCAACAATTCTCCGGTGACTCGCGGGTGTTTTTGACGGCGCGGACGGCCATCGCCGGGATGACGTCGTTTCTGTTGTGCATGATCTTCGGCCCGCTGGCGATTCGTTGGTTGCAACGCCGATTTCCCGAACGGATCGGGAGCGATTCGGAACAGCTCAATCAACTGCACGCCTCCAAAAGCAACACTCCGACGATGGGCGGATTGTTCGTCATGGGAGCGGTCGCGCTGGCCACGTTGATGTGGGGCAATCTGTCGAGCGTCTACGTCGTGCTGGGATTGGTGACGACGATCGGGTTCTCCGCGTTGGGTGCGTGGGATGATTGGATCAAGCTCAGCACCTTACGGAATGGGTTGAAGTCGGGCACGAAGCTGGCTTGGCAAATCGTGCTGTCGATTGGGGTCGCCACGACGTTGTACTTCCAGCAGTGGGGCCAACCGAATCAATGGGAGGTCATCTGGCCGATCGGCAATGCCAGCCTCGGCCTGGGAGCAGCCTGGGTTCTGTGGGCGATCGTGGTGCTGGTCGGCAGTTCCAACGGAGTGAATCTGACCGACGGCTTGGATGGACTGGCCAGTGGCTGCACGATCTTCGCCGGCTCGGCATTCGCCGTGTTGACGTATCTTTCGGGACATAAGTCGCTGTCCGAGTACCTCAGCATTCCGCACGTCGCGGGCGCGGGGGAATTGGCGATCGTGATCGGCGCACTGGTCGGCGCGATGCTGGGCTTTCTGTGGTTCAATTGCCATCCGGCTCAGGTCTTCATGGGAGACACCGGCTCGTTACCAGTGGGCGCGTTGTTGGGCTTGGCCGCGCTCGTCACGAAACAAGAGTTCTTGCTGGCAGTCGTCGGCGGCGTGTTTGTCGTCGAGACATTGAGCGTCATCGCTCAAGTGCTGCACTTCAAACGGACAAAGACCAAGCTGCTGCTGTGCAGCCCGCTCCACAACCACTACCTGTTTGCCGGCAACCACGAGATGAAAATCGTGGTCCGCTTCTGGATCGTTTCGGCGTTACTGGCGTTGCTCGCGCTGGCCAGCTTGAAGATTCGCTGAGCCGCATCGGTTGCCGCACAGACCTCGCTCGCCTTCGAGCCTAAATGACCGTGCGTGATTTGTGTCGATGATTTCGATTCCTGTTGCCGATGTTGATGTTGGACGGGTTGCTAGTGCCTCAGTTCGTAGTTGATCTGCCATCACAACGCGAGTTTAGCCAGCTCAACTTTTGAGAGTCGGTTCGGACGGCGGTGGGGCGGGTAGAACGGAACGACTGACGAACGAAAGACGGGCTTTCCCGTATAGGTCCAGTCGAATGGGTGAGCCATCGTCTCGTTGAAGTATTTCAACAAATGGGCCAGCTTGTCTGCCAAATCGGCGACCGATTTGAAGTCGCCGCGGCGCACGTTGAGGCGGTCCAGCACGATTCGCCACGGCACGTCCGGTTCCGTCGCCACCAGGGTCTGGATGTGATTCACGAAGTCCACTTCGGTGCGCGTCGGACCGATCGTCGTGGAGAACATCT
>JBJXEX010000283.1:0-17571 GCA_046156195.1 Planctomycetaceae bacterium
CCTGCCATCCGTGCGGCACTTCGTTTTCCGCGATTCGTCAAGCCTGTTTGGAGCCGCACGGATGGCAGGGCCGGAGCACGGAGAAAGACAGATTCCCGCCCATCAAAACTTGGTGTTAATGTTGGACAGGTTCTTAGAAAGTAGTAGGCACATTCCATGTGCCGTCTGCAATTTTCAGGCTGACGGCACATGGAATGTGCCTGCTACTGCGACAAATCCCGGATTCCGAAACCCGTCGAGCGTTCGCCCTCGCTCACGCTTCGGGTTACTTGTCTGGTGCCATTCGCTTGGGTGCGCGCACGGCTTCAATCAACAGAACTCCTTCCATGAAGCGTCTTCGACTTGGTGTGTCCTGTTGCCTCGCGTTGCTCATGCTCGAAACGGTGAGTGTGGGGGCGGACTTCGCTTTGCAAGATGGCGATACGGTCGTGTTCCTGGGCGACAGCATTACGGCCGCTCGGACCTACGGAAAATTCATCGAGAACTACACGCTGCTACGATATCCCCAGCGGAAGGTTCGGTTCATTAACGCGGGGTTCGGCGGCGACACGGCCGACGGCGGACTAAAGCGGTTGGAGCGGGATGTGTTCGCTCACAAGGCGACGGTGCTGACGGTCGCATTCGGGATGAACGACATCGGCTGGGGCGTGTACGCGGACGAGGAGCACAAACGCAAATACCTCGACGCCGTGCGTGGCATCGTGACGAAGTGCCGCGAGCGGGGCGTGCGAGTGTATCTTTGCTCGGCCGCAGTGACGGGAGCGGACCCGGCGAAGAGCGAAGACAGCTTTCTCCAGAAGATGTGCGACGAGGGGATGGCCTTGTCGAAATCGCTGGGCGGCGAAGCGATCGACGTGCAACGCTCGATGCGTGAGATTCAGAAGCGAGTCTGGGCTTGGAACGAAAAGCTTCGGGAAGCCAACAAGATCAAGGACGAGGCCAAGCTGGATTCACTGCACGCCGCTGATGGAGTGCATCTCAATGATCTCGGTCAACTGGCGATGGCGTTCGCGATTTTGAAAGGGCTGGGTGCTCCGGCAGAGGTCTCGTCCGCGAAGCTCGATTTCGCCGAGGGAAAATTACTGGACGCTGACGGATGCGATGTAACCAACATTCGCCGCGAAGATTCGCGACTGGAGTTCACGAGGCTCGATGTCGGATTGCCGTTCAATCACGGGATCTTCTTCGCGTTGCATTACCGGTTTGTGCCGGTGCCGAATGAACTGAATCGGTATCTGCTGAGCGTGAAGAATCTGCCGGCCGGGAAGTACGACGTCACGGCCGATGATCGTGCGGTCGGCTCGTTCACGGCGGCCCAACTTGGCGAGGGAGTCAACATCGCCTCGACCACGGCGAACGCTTGGCAACCGGGCGGCCCCTGGAACGCTCAGGCCGACGCGCTGGTCCATCTGACGAATGCGCGCAGCGAACTGGACGTCGCCAACTTGCTCGGACGACTGCATCTTTCCGGCAGCCCACTGATCGGAGAGTTGGCGACCGCGACGCGGCCCACCAACGAGCGGCTCGAAGAACTGCAAAGGCTAGTCGCCAAGCCCAGGCCGTTTCGGTTTGTCATCCAGCCAGTGAAATAGACCGTGGCCACGCGCGCCGTGGCGACGCTCTTTCCTGTTTTCCCGCAGTTCGCTGCCGAGGTTGGGGAACAGCGGGAAAACTTGGGACACGCGGTGTGGCGATCTCGATTCGCTCATCTTCTGATCTGGGGCTTCGGGTGACATGGCCGGCAATTGTTGCCCAACCCTCAGAATCCTCAAAGTTTGCCAGGGCATCGGTCGATCTTCCGAACGGGACGATGTCGCCGTTTCAGGAGAGTTTGCCGTGGCTGTTGCCCTGCCTGATTTTGAAGTCGAACACGAACTGTGTTCGGCAAACATGCCAACCGCTCCGCATGGTGCGGCGTCGGCGATCGATCAAGCGTTGGAGGTTCTGCAATTACCAGTCGCAGCGACGGTCTCTCTCGCTGCCCCTGCCGAGCCGACACCATCTGCCGAGCCGACACCATCTGCCGAGCCGATTGCATCTGCCGAGCCGATTGCATCTGCCGAGCCGATTGCATCTGCCGAGCCGATTGCATCTGCCGAGCCGACACCATCTGCCGAGCCGACACCATCTGCCGAGCCGATTGCATCTGCCGAGCCGACACCGCCAGCCCCGCTTGCCTCGCCATTCCCTGTTTCGGATGCGGAGGTCCGAGTGGAACCAGATTCGCCTTCGATCAGCGAATTGAAGCCAGCTCCCGACAATCCCTCACGATCAAAGACTCGCACGGGCACTCGGTCGGTCAAACGCCAACAAACCAAGTCGGACAAGTTGTTCGGGGCGTTCCGATCGCGCGGCGTGAGAATCATGGCCACGGTTGCCGGAGCGTTGCTCGTGGTCGGATTGATTGGGTGGAATTGGCAGCGATCTGGTCAGTCTCAAGTGAGTGATGAACTCGCGGAAATGGACCTCTCTGAATTTCAAGACGACCTGCATATCAACTCGACCGGAGTCGGACGTGGCGCTGAGCCGCGTCCACTGGGTGAGTTTGCCGAGGCGGAAGCCGCGTCATTGAAGACTCGATTCACTCCACCGGATTCAGAAATTCGATTGCCTCCCGTGGGGCTGGCCAATGCTTCTGAACAGCCGTGGCCAGCCGCCAGCATTCGAACCACCAGCGGCAGTTCTCAGTCTGTCGGACGCGGCTCGCAAGCGGCATGGCTGACTGGTCAAATCGAGATCGAATCGCTCGACGCGCCATCGAGGGATTCGTATCGAAGTCGAACGGCCATGACGAAGCCCGGAGATGACTCAGGGCCGCTTCAACATTTTCCTCTCGGCCCTGAATGAAATGTTCGGCAGACCGTTTCACCTCACCGCACTGGCCCCCGTCCGCGAACGCAACTCAAAGTCGCCACGCTCGCCAGGGCGCTGGTCGAATCACCAACAAGCCCGCGCTCTGGCAAACGTGGCGACAAACGGCGTGCAACCCGACGATCAAGGTGGATTCAACGATGTACTCTCAGCACTGGAATCTGCAGCGGCCACCGTTTGAGAACACGCTCGATCCGGAATTCTTCTTTCCCAGCCAGACTCATCAGGCGGCGGTGTTGAAGTTGCGCTATCTCATTGAGAACCAAAAAGGAGCCGGAGTCCTGGTCGGCGCGACCGGAGCCGGCAAGACATTCGTGTCGCGCCGCTTGGCCCAAGACCTGAGCCAACAGGCTGGTCCTTGGCTGCACTTTCCGTTTCCGCAGATGTCACCGGATGATCTGCTGAGCGACTTGGCGATTCGTCTGGCGGGTGAGTCGGTCCTGGCCGGCATGGCTCCGCAGACTCTGTTGCCCCGCAGTTCGGCGTTGCGACTCATCGAACAGTCCTTGGACGAACTGGCCCGCGCCGGCAGTCATCCGGTCATCATCATCGACGACGCGCATCTCATCGACGACCCGGCAACACTTCAGACATTGGAGCTGTTGCTGAATTTCCAGCAACCACCGCAGCGCGCGTTTTCGCTGATCCTGCTGGGGGATCGCCGATTGTTGTCTCGCTTGTCGCGCATGCCGCGATTTGAAGAACGATTGGCTGTTCGCGCGATGCTGCAATCACTGTCCACCGATGAGACCGCGCGCTACGTTCGATTTCGGCTGGAGGTGGCTGGCTCGCGGCATTCGATGTTCGATGCCGCCGCTCTCGAAGAGATCGCTCAGCTCAGTGGCGGCGTCCCACGGCGAATCAACCGCTTGGCCGATCTGGCTCTGCTGGTGGGCTACGCGGACGGTCGCCAGCAACTGACGGAATCGGACGTCGCCAATGTCTCCGAAGAGTTGGCAGTCGTCGGAGTGGATTAGACCGTATTGCTTACTTCGTAGCCGCGTTTGCCAGAACGCGGGGTGTTCAAGCCCGCGTTCTGGCGAACGCGGCTACAACGAGCAATGTAGAGCGAATCGCCAGGAGTGAAATCATGCTTGGTCGCTGGTTGTTGAGTCTGTCGTGCCTCATCGGGCCGTCGCTGAGCGGTGATTCTTGGAAGCAAACCGCGCGTGCGGATGAACTCCAATTGGGCGACAACGATCCGCGCCGGCATCCGCTCAGCGAGGGCGACCGAGCCAAGTTGCGAACGCAATGGGATGACGAAATCGCCGACATCTCGAAAAAGCTAGAAGCGAAACCGGACAGCGTGTCGCTGATTTCCAAACGTGGTGATCTGCACTTCTTTCGCGGCGAGTTCACCAAAGCCGTTCGCGATTACGAACGGATGACGGAGCTTGATCCGCCGCTGGATGCGTCCCACTGGCGGTTGGGGATCGCCTACTTCTATGCCGACCAGCCGAAGCAGTCGGCTCAGCAGTTTGAAAAATTCTTCACGACCGACGATGTGGACCGCGAGGCCGGCTTGTGGAAGTACATCGCTCAAGCTCCCACGCTGGGGACCGACAAGGCTCGCGGCGGATTGCTCAAGTACAAGAAGGATGACCGCGAACCGATGCCGACGATCTATCGGCTGTTCGAGGCCGAGATCACTCCCGAAGAGTTGCTGAAGTCGGTCGATGCCAAGCTGCCGGAGAACATCCGCGAGCAGCGGCTGTTTTACATCGAGCTGTATCTGGGCCTGTGGCATGACGCTCACAAACGGCCGAACGACGCGCTGCCGCACTTCCGCGCCGCGACCGCCAACCGCTGGGGACGCTCGGCCAGTTACGGGCCAAACTACATGTGGCACGTCGCCCGTCTGCACTACGAACGGCTGGCGGAGAAGCCCAAGCCCAAGCCGTAGCCGCACTCGCCAGAGTGCGGGGCTCACGCGTTCTGGCGAACGCGGCTACGCGGTCGGCACCGGCAGGCCAGCTTGTTTGAGGAAGAGCTTCATGTCTTCCCAAACGTCTTTCTTCGCGGCGGGATTGCGCAGCAAATAGGACGGGTGATAAGTGCAGAGCACTTTCGCGCGGCCGTGCTCGAAGAAGCGGCCACGCAGGCGGCCGATGCTCTCTTCGGTTCCCATCAAGTTCTGAGCGGCCGTCGCTCCCCAGCAGACGATGAAGTCGGGATCGATGATCCCAATCTGAGCGTCGAGGTATTCGCGGCAGTTGCCGGCTTCCAGAGGCAGAGGCTTGCGATTCCCCGGCGGACGGCAACGCAGGATGTTGCAGATATAGAGGTCTTCACGTTTGAGTCCGCAAGCGCCGACGATCTTGTCGAGCAACTTCCCAGCCGCGCCGACAAACGGTTCTCCTTGAGCGTCCTCGTCTGCTCCGGGCGCTTCGCCAATAAAAAGAAACCGAGCTTCGGGATTGCCGACACCGAAGACCGTTTGATGGCGAGCGCTGGCCAACTCGGGGCAACGCACGCACGCGGCGACACGCTGCTTCCATTGATTCAATCGCCACTCGCGATCCGCACGCGACCCGGCGACGTGAGGACTCGAAGGCAACGCTTCGGAGACGACGGGCAAGGCTACTGGTAATGCGACTGGCGATGGTTGCGGGACTGTTGGAGGGGAGACAGCCTTCGGTGTCTTGACCGAAGACGACACCATCGGCCGCGCGACCGTGTTACCGGTGGACTGCGTCCGCGACACGGCCGCAGTCTTTGGAGCGGTCGCAGAGGCCGAGCGTTTTCGTGGTGGCATGGGGAGGTGACTCAACCCCGCGCGCTGCCAGCCTTCCAACTGCTGCCGCAGCGCGCGGTTCAGATCGAGCGATGGGTCGTCAGACATTTTGGATTCTCGGACTCCGTGATCTAATCGACGATCTCCAGCAACTCGACATCGAAGACCAGCACGGCATTCGGGCCGATGACCGGGGGCGAGCCATTGGGGCCGTAGGCCAAATCCGCAGGCAGAGTGATTTGCCATTTGTCGCCGACCTTCATCTTCAGCACCGCTTGCACCCAGCCTTCAATAACTCCACCAGGCCCAGACTTCACCTTGAATTCAAATGCCTCATCCTTCTTCGTCGGAGCCTCGCCGACGTAGGACTGATCAAAGACTTTGCCGTCGATCAACTTGCCGCGGTAATGCACTTTGACCGTGTCGTTGGCTTTCGGAGTCGCTCCCTTGCCGGCTGTCAGCACTTTGTATTGCAGGCCGCTGGGGAGCGTTTTCACCCCCTCTTTCTCTTTGTTAGCGGCGAGAAAATCGGTGCTCGCCTTCGACGCGGCGGCGCGGCGCAGCGGTTCAAAAGCCTTGAAGGCATTGTTGATTTCATCATCCGTGAATTCTGATTCCTTGCCTTGCAGCGCTTCTTCCATCCCCTGCAAGAGCCGTTTCTGATCGAGGTCAAAGCCCGCCTGTTTCATCTTGGTGAGCTGCTGCCCCATCTGCTGCCCAATCCCATAGCTGATCTTGTCGAGCAGTTCTTTCTTGTTGGCCGGCTTTTTACCGATCGCATTCGGATCGGGTTCCAGTCCGAGATCCGAACCATCGTCCGGCTTCTTGGCTTTCGGCTGCGCTTTCGCCTTGGGCTTTTCATCTTGAGCGATCGCAAATCCGACCGCGACCACCGCCACCAAACTCAACATCACCAACCATCGCCGCATGATCGAACCTTTTCTGTTGGGGGGAAAATAAACGGGGCGGGAGTCTAAAAGGGGACCGACTGGAAAGTAAGCAGGTGAGCCGATGGCGCTAGCCACGGGCCTCCGTAGGTGACGTTCCGCGGAGAATCGCCCGACGCTAGCGCGTTCGGCTCACTGGAGGTTCGGCTACTGCGCGTTCGCAAACGTGAATATCTGGCCGAACGGAGTGGTGAAATAGACTTCGCCGCTCTCGTCTTCGCCGTAGGTCATCACCGGCAAGTTGTCCCCTTGCAGCAGATAATTGGCGGCGACTTTCTTGCCCTTCTCGTCGTACTTCAGGCCCCACAGTTTGCCGGTGACGAAGTCGCCATAGAGGTAGAGGCCGTCCAACTCCGGCACCTTCTTGCCTCGATACACGACGCCGCCGGTGATCGACTTGCCGATGGTGTGGTGGTATTCCCAAATCGGTTCGGTGAGTTCGGGCTTGGCATCGGAGCCGTCTTTGAATTTGTGGAGTCCCTCCCGCAGGTTCCAACCGTAGTTGCCGCCTTTGGTGATGATGTTGATCTCTTCCCAGAGGTCTTGTCCGACGTCGGCTTGCCAGAGCGTGCCGGTCTTGCGGTCGAAGCTCATCCGCCAAGTGTTGCGGATGCCCATCGCATACGCCTCGGTCGCGGCACCCGCTTCACCGACCCACGGGTTATCTTTCGGGACGGCGTACTTCTTGCCTTCGTCTTTGTGATCAACATCGATCCGCAGAATTTTGCCGAGCATCGTCTTTGGGTTCTGGCCGTTCTTGTGAGGATCGTTGCCGGCACCGCCGTCGCCCAGCCCGATGTAGAGAAATCCGTCCGGGCCGAAGCAAAGCGTGCCGCCGTTGTGATTCCAGTACGGCTGTGGGATGCGAAGGATTTGCTCTTCCGAGGCGGGATCGGCTTTGTTCGGATCGCTCTTGGAGACCTTGAATCGAGAGATGACCGAGATGTGCGGCACCTCGGTGTAGTACATGAAGAACTCGCCGTTCGTCTTGAACTTCGGATGGAACGCGAGTCCGAGCACGCCCTCTTCAAACTCTTCATTTTTGTAGATCGTCTTCTTTTCCCAATCCAAGAACAGGTCGGCCTCTTCGACGTCCGGTTTGTTCGGGAAGACGAAAATCTTGCCCGGTTGCTGAGCCACGAAGATCCGATTCGATCCGTCCCCGGCGTTGGTCAGCAACACGGGGCGATTGAACTTGAGTTCGGGAAACGCACGCACCGCTTTGACGGCCAGCGGGGCGTCTGGCATCGGCTGCGGCGGATCAGCGGCCGGCGACAACGCGGCGAATGTCAGGTTCAAGGCGAGGGACAGGAACAGAGCGAATCGCGAAAGCATGGTTTCTCCTTCAAGGGATGTTTGGAATGATCGTGCTACGACTTAATCGCAATACCGTTCGGTTAGTGAGCCGCCGGCGCTAGCCTCGGGCTTCGAACACTAACAAAGTCCGAGAAACAAAAGCCCGAGGCTAGCGCCGGCGGCTCACGGCGACACTCACCGAACGGTATTGGGCTTAGTCGCGGAGTTTGAATTCCTTCTCCGGTTCCAAGTTGAGCTGCTGACGTTCGGCCGCGTTGGGAACTCGCAGGGGGCGGACGATGCGGAAGCCGACTTGAAGAGCGTCGGTGAAGTACCAAATGCTCTTGGGAATCTGCGGGTCTTGGATTTTCCAATCGGGCGTCGATGCGATGCGTGCCGCGCTGCGGAGCTGCTCCGGGTCGTCATCCCACGAGCCGCCGCGTGCCACCGTCGGGTACAGCTTCGTCACCGCCAGCAGTGGGCTGGCTCCCATGCCTTGCTTCGTGATCGTCGCGTAACGGTTCGCGTCGTACTGATCGAGACACAACTCCGAGACATTGCCGTGAATGTCGAACAAGCCCCACGGATTCGGTTTCTTCTTGCCGATCGGATGATACTTCTCGTCGCTGTTGCCGAAGTGCCAGGCGTACTCATCGAGCTTGGCCGGATCGTCACCGAAGGAGTACGCTGTCTTGGTCCCCGCGCGAGCGGCGTATTCCCATTCGGCTTCGGTGGGCAAACGGTAGAAGTGTCCGGTCTTCTCGCTGAGCCATTGGCAGTAAGTCTTCGCCGCGTGCTGAGTCATGCAGATGGCGGGATAGCCGTCGTGTCCCATGCCGAAGGTCATGTCCGTGTAGGGCTTTGTCGGGCGAGTCACCGCATCCGCCGTTGGGTCGAGCGGTGTCGGTTGCAGGTTCAAGACCTTGCGGCGCTGGATGTCGAGATTGAAGCTCCAGATGTCGTACTCGTTCCAAGTGACTTCGTACTTGCCCATCCAGAAAGGCTCGATCTTCACTTTGACTTGCGGGCCTTCGTCGGGTTTGCGATTCGCTTCCGAGTCCGGGCTGCCGAGCAGGAACTCACCGGAGGGGATCGCGACCATCTCGAACGAGACTTCCGTGCCGGGGATCGTCTCTTTGTAGGGCTTCATTTCTTTTTCGGACTTGGCTTCGGCATCGGCATTCTTGTCCGCCGCGAAGCTGACCGAAGTGAGACTCGCAGCGATCACGACTGCTCCGCAGAACGAGATCCAACCTGCTTGCATGATCCAACTCCACGCTCTTAGTCTGCCGCCACTCATGAAAGTCTCTCCGATAATCTTGTGTCTTTTATTGCTCGCCGAGCCAAGCTGGGCCGACTCGCCCGCCACTCAGTTGCGACGATTTGAGTTTCATCGCACGCTGATGGGAGTGCCGTTTGCGGCGACATTCTATGCCTCTGACGAAAGCTCAGCAAACAAGGCCATCGAAGCGGCCTGGGCACGCATCGAGCACCTGAACTCGCTGATGAGCGACTATGACTCGAACAGCGAATTGATGCGTCTCTGCCGAGACTCGCGTCCCGGTCAACCGATTCGAGTCTCGCCCGAACTGTTCCGAGTGCTCAGCAAGTCGGTCGAAGTTTCCGAGTTATCCGATGGCGCGTTCGATGTCAGCGTCGGCCCGCTCGTGAAGTTGTGGCGGCGAGCACGTCGGCAGAAGGAACTTCCCGATTCGAAGCTGCTGCAAGAAGCTCGTGAGTTGGTCGGCTGGAAGAACATCAAGCTCTGTCGTTCGACTGAGACAGATCGGAAGGAAGGGCGGAGTACAGATTCAAGATGGCAGATTCAAGATGGCAGATGGCAGATGGCTGATGGCAGATGTCGAATCTTCAATTGCCACTCGTCCTGTCATTTGCCATTTGCCATTTGCCATCGCCCGATTGAAGAGAACCGCCGCTGTCAAAGTCGGATGGAGACCGTTGAACTGTTGAAGCCCGGCATGAAGCTCGATCTCGGCGGCATCGCGGTTGGCTACGCGGCGGATGAAGCGATTCGTGTGCTCCAGCAACATGGCATCACTCGCGCGCTGATCGACGGCAGCGGTGACATCGTCGTCAGCGATCCGCCCCCCGGAGCAACCGGCTGGCGCATTGGCATCGCCTCGCTGCGCGAACCGGAGGCCGCTCCGCAGCACTTCGCGATGCTCGCCAACTGTTCGATCTCGACATCGGGCGATGCCTACCAGTTCGTCGAAGTCGGTGGACAGCGTTACTCGCACATCGTCGATCCGAAAACCGGACTCGGTCTGACCGAGCGTTGCAGCGTCACGATCATCGCACCGGATGGGATCACGGCCGACGCACTGGCGACAGCCGTCAGCGTGCTGGGACCGGAGCGCGGCCTGAAGCTGATTGACTCGCAGCCGTGTGCTGCTGCGATGTTCGCCACCTTGGCTGGTGAGCGACTCGTCACGCGGCAATCGGCGCGGTGGAAAGAGATGTTGGCGAGCGGGGCGGCGTCAAAGTAGCAGGCACATTCCATGTGCCGTCCGCAGTTTTCAGCCTGACGGCACATGGAATGTGCCTACTACTTTGGATTCAACGAGTGGAACAAAGGAGAACAACATGCTCGGACAAACCAATCCGTTGAAGAAAAAACTGGCCGCGCAGCAGCCGACCACGGGGCTGTGGGTCACGCTCGAAGCGCCGTCGATTACCGAGATTGCCGTGACGCTCGGCCTGGACTGGGTCGTCATCGACGCCGAGCACGGACATCTCGACTTCAAGGAAATCATCGAGCACATCCGAGCGACACGGAACTCGAACACCGTGCCGTTGGTTCGCATTCAGGAGATCGAGCAAGGACTGATCAAGCGGGTGCTCGATTTGGGAGCCGGCGGCATTCTGGTCCCGCAGGTTTATACGCCGGAGGAAGTCGCTCAGGCGGTCCGTTTCGCGAAGTATCCGCCGTGGGGTCAGCGGGGCGTCGGCGGCGAACGAGCCACACGCTGGGGACTGGGCCTGAAGTCCGACACGATCATCGCGAACTCGGAGACGCTAGTGATTCCGCTGATGGAAACGGTCTCGGCGGGTAATTGCATCGAGCAGATTTGCGATATCCCCGGAGTGGACGCAATTCAATTCGGACCCGCCGATTACTCGGCCAGCAGCGGCGCGCTCGGCGAATGGGAGGGGCCGGGAGTCGCCGCTCAATTGTTGGAGATCAAGGATCGCATCCGAGCGCGCGGTCTGCCCTGCGGGATTCTCTGCCGAGACACGACCGACATCATCCGGCGGCGCGATCAAGGCTTCACGATGCTGGGACTCAGCACGGACACCGGCCTGCTGATTCGTGGGCTGCAAAGTTCGTTGGCAGCGATGGAGGCACCGCGGCAGTTCTGCATGGAATCGCCTCCCCCGCGCCGCGAGACTCCGCGCCGCGAGACCCCGCGCGAACGTGCCGCTCGCCGCAGGAAGGCGAACGGCCGGAAATAGAATTGGCGAGCGGGGTCAACAATGTGAGCCGAACGCGCTAGCGTCGGGCAATTCGCCTCGAAAAGTCACCCACCGAGGCCCGTGGCTAACGCCATCGGCTCACACAGCGGCTGGAGGTCGGCATCGCTTTCGGAGTCGGGACGTGCATACGCCCAGGCGACGAATTCGCCATCCTCGGTTTGGACGCGCACGGCGATGCGGCGGTACTCGTGGCCGATCAAGGAATCGGGAGCGAGTTCTTCCAGGCGATCGCAACCGCACAGCGTGGCGGAGTAGGTTGCTGGCGTCAGAAAGAACAGTTCGCCATTCACGGCGGAACCGGCTTGGCGAGCGATCATCAACGGCTCGACACGAGCGAAGCCCAGTAACCGCGCGGCGAGGACTCGGTCATACGCTCCGGCGAGGTAGTGGTGATTCGCTTCACCGCGACGCAGCGTGCCGAAGACGAAGAGAGGAAGAATTGGCATTGCGAAACTCGATCAATCAGTTCGACTCTTTCATCTCGGCTTCGTGAGTTCGCAGTTCGTTGACCAAGCGCTGCATCTGGTTCCGCAATTGTTGGAACTTCTGAAAAGCGGTTTGGAATCTCTCTTTGGCGGAGAAGATCGACTTGTGAACCTCTCGCTGACTCATCTGCACTCCGCGATTGAGCTGCGCGAGGTCATCGCCCATCGTGTCGCGCAGATGTTCGGTCAACTGTTGGCAGATGCCTTGAGTCTCGATCATCACTCGGCGGACGAATTGGCGGTCGGAAATCCTTTCTTCCGGCCCCATCCGCTTGAGCCGCACATCGGCCTTCACTTGTTTGATCGGGTTCTGATCGACCAGCCGGCCAAACGGATTCAATTCGGTCTTAGCTTGATTCTGAGCGGCCTCGGCGCGAGCCAGTCCGCGCTGAGCACGCTCGAAGTCGGGATTGATGTCGAGGGCTTTCTTGTATTGTTCGATGGCCGCCTTGACGTTGTTCATTTCCAGATAAGTGTTGCCGAGGTTCTGCATGGCATCGAGCATGCGCGGATTGATCTTGAGCGCTTCCTTGTAGGCGTTGATCGCCATTGCCGGTTGCTTGAGACCACGGTAAGCGATCCCCAAGTTGTAGTACGCCTCGACCGACTTGCCGTCGCGCGTGATCGCCTTCTTGAGAATGTCGGCCGCCTTCGAGAAGTCTTCTTTGCGATTGTAAACGGCCCCCAGGTTCACGAAGGCCTTGGCATCCTTCGGCAGAAGCTGTGTCACTCGCGTGAAGTGCTCGATCGCCTTGTCGTATTGCTTGACGATGAAGTAAGCGGTGGCGACGGCCTCATGCACATCGACTCGGTCAGGGTCGGCCTTCAAGGCTTGCTGGAAGAGCTTAATCGACTCGGCATATTTGCCTTGTCGAAAGAGTTGCCGGCCCTCTTTGCAGAGACTTTCGAGATCGGCCGCCATGAGCATGACCTCCTCGCCAACATCAGCGTTGGCAGGCTGAGTGCCGGAGTCCCGCTCGGAAGACATGACCAGACAAGCTCACGGCGGCGGCAGAGTATCAGCCGAGGGCCGAACCGGCCAACACCGTTTCGGGGAATGACGCATCGGGAAATCACCCCCAATGACCGCACGTCTTTGGGGGCGATTTCCCGCAGTGATTGCTTCATTCCTCTGACCGGATTCCTTTGATACCCCACCTTAAGAGCGGACAAGATCAAAGGGATCTGGTCAAAGGAATGAAGCACGGTTCTCACCGTTCGCCTGGATGGAGCCAGAGATGGTGGGCTAGAGAACCAACAATCAGCCACCTCAAAGATTCCAATGGGTTCACGCCTGCGGGTCGTATTGGTGCAAGACGCGCGGCATGTCATCCGTTGACTGCAAACCATGCGCTGAAAAGTAGCGGATGCGTTCGAGCGTGAACCGTCGCACGCGATGTGAGGCAAAGCCGATCCGCGAGTTCTCGACCGTGAACTCCGGGCTGTACTGATTGAGATGGCTCCGCCAAGTGTCGACTTCGAGCTTCAATTCGCCCGTCCCAAAGCTGCCCCAAGACTCCGAGCTGCCGTTGATGATTTCAAACACCAGCTTGCCATCAATGACGCTGATGACTGACGTGTAGCGAATCTCTTCGTCGATCAAATGCAGCGAGTCCCAGTTGACGTTGCTGCGAGTCTGCACGACTTGGTCATCCTGCCACAATTGGAGTTGCACGCCACCCGCAACGAAGCCGGGCTGCGTCGCGCAGTTCAGATCGAACACCGCGTATTTCCCCGTCAACGTCCAAGACGGAGCGATCACGCTCGTGATCTGCGGTGAATCCGATTCGGGGTCCGGCGTGCCGATCTTCACATACCAGTCCTCTTCGATCCGAATCGTGTTGCCGAGGCTATCCGCCTCGCTCGCTCCAATGGTGGATTGCACTCCTCCTAACCACGACGCGGCCAGCGGCACACTGCTCGCCAATCCCAAGAGTCGCCGGCACGCGGCGCGGCGGTTCATGCCAGACGGATTCTGAGCGCTCATGACAATCTCCTCGTTCTTTCAGAATGACCTTCGGTAACCGGGCTATCTGATGCGACGCACGCTGCGCCGAGCCAGACCCCTGGGCTTTGCGTCCCCGCCTCACGACGGGTTTGCCTGTTCGAGTCACGCTCCGACAAGGAGGTGGCTCCGACCGCTAGGAGCACGAGAGTTCGTCAACGAGGAGACCTCTTCCAAGCTAGGTCACATCGAAAATGAGTGGCGAGCATCGCCCGCCGATGTTGCCAATTTGTGGGAACATGCAGAGGGGACTCACGAAAACAGCCCGGCAGAGAAGTCTCTGCCGAGCTGACAGAGTTCCCGTCACTTTTACCGCAGCGAAGCGAAGAGCTTGGCCCGGCGGAGCCGCAACCAAAACATTGGCGAATTCCGATTGGGAAGACGCCACACGCTCTCACATCATTCTGCCCACTCATCATTCTGCTGATTCCCGGCGAGCAGAATGATGGGTGGGCAGAATGATGTGAGAACGGCAACCAAAAACACTTCTTGATCGCGGTTGGGAATCTCTTTTGGTGACAGGCCATTTTTTGTTGTGTAGATACCAATGTGGCACGACGCTCTGCGTCGTGAATCGCGACGCGGAGCGTCGCGCCACAATTACCGCTTCGGCCAATTCAGATGCCGATGCAGGAACTCGTAAGTCGCTTGGCCGTTGATCGTGTGCGGGCCGATGAAGAATTCGATCTCGCTCCGGTTGCCGATCCCCAGCTTGTCGTAGTGACGTTTGACTTTTGAGTACTCCCATGCGACCCACTCGTCCGGCGCGACGCCGTCGTCGTGGCCACGCTCGACCATGAACGGTCGCGGAGTCATCAAATAAGACAGCTCGGCATAGTTCGCGACATGCCCCATGTTCCATTCGAAGATCTCATACTCGCCGGTGAAGACATAGCTATAGCCATCTTCGTCCGACGTATTCTTCTTGACCCACTCGTTGTAGTCAGCCGAGCAAATCGAGAGGCAATATCCCGGTCGCTTGTCGCTGGGGACGAGCATCGGAGGAACTCGCACCGCCGTCTTGCCGCCATAAGACAAGCCATAAAACGCCAGCCGCGATGAATCGACGAACGGCAGCGAGGCGAGCCAATCCAGCGTCCGCTGATGCTGCGGAATGATGTAGCTGTAAAGCGATCGTTTCATCGGGTTCGATTTGCGTTGCAGCGTGCGGAAGCGATCCTGGCCCCGATACGGATTCTGTGGTGCGTAAGTGATGAAGCCGCGCCGGCACAACTCCGACGCGAACGCCGAGTAATACTTGAAGCCGTCCACGTCCTTGCGAATCGTGTCTACCGGCACTCCTTCGAGACCGTGCTGGCAAACGACGACCGGCCGCTTCTCGCCGGGCTTGAGGTCATTCGGAATCAACAGGACTCCGCCGGCAATCACATCCGGGTACACATCGAGCACAACTTCATAAGCCTTATAGGGCATGTTTGGCTCGATGTTTGTGAAAGGTCGGGTTCGCGGATTCAGCGGCATCGTCGATTCGGGCAGCTTGCCGATCATCTCGCCGTAAACCAACTGCCGCAGCTCATCGGCGGTCGCGACCCAATCCTCAACCGACGATCGCTTGGCCTTCGACCAGAGTTGATCGCGGACCTTCGAGCTGAGCCGCAACAGGTTCTGCGTGAAGACGGTCATCTCTTTGATTTGAGCTTGCTGCCGAGCGATCGGATCCGTGAAGACCTTCACGTCGGCCAACTCTTGGCCGGAAGGGGCGAGCTGCGCGATGCCTAAGCCTTTGAGAAACTCGGCCAGGACAACGTCGGTTCCCGGCAAGCCGTTCCCTTCGCCGCTGGACCGGAAGAACAATTTGTCCGCCGCATTGAGCTTCTCGAAGTGCGGCTTGGCCCGATCCACTTCCAACCGCACGGAGGCGAGCGTCGCCGTTTGAATCTTGCCCGGAGCGGCACCGCCTCGACGACCCGGCTTGGGCGCGACTGGGCCTTTCGATTCCGGGATGCCCGCCGCCTCGATGATCAACAATCGCGGCGCGATCAAACTCGCGAGATCGGCATCGCCGAACTCGGTCAGCAGCCCCCAGACGTTGCGATAGATCGGCTCTTCCCAGACCGCCTCACGCTGTTGGAAGTAGCCGGAAACCATCACCGCGTCGATCCGCGGATCGACCGCGCCGGAATACAGCGCCAGCAATCCACCTTCTCCCACACCCGCCACGCCGATCGGTAGGTCGAGCTTTTCGGACTCATTCAATCGCGAGAAGAGATCGACGGCAGCCAGTACCTTTTGAACTTCGTAGCCGATGACGTGCCGACCCATCTCGAAGGACATGCGATAGACGTACTCGCGGTGCGATTGATTCGTGAAGGCGACATACGGGCTACCGGAGAACGTGTCGTCCCGGCTGATGAGCGTCGGCACCAAGACTTGCACGCCGTTCTCCGCCAGCCGCTTCGGGATCAGCGACTTCGCATCCCCCCCGGCGACCAATCCGGCGAATTGCTCCGGAGTCCAATCGGCATCCGGCAGCACAACAGCCCGAGCGGTGACGGCTTTCGTTGGCTGCAACAACAACCCCTCGGCGGTGACACCTTCAAGCACTCGCCACCGCACGGCGTGGACTTCAAAGCCAGCACCGGCAGCCACCTGAGAGCCACGTTCGGTGGTGACGAGCAATTCGATCGCCGGGTTGTGGACTCGCGGATCGACCGCGCCGATGGAGGTCACGAATCGCTGCCGGTTCGCGGCGACGCTCTTCGCGTAGGCTTCGGCCGACGAATAGTCCCGCTTCCAGATGGTTTCGCGGCGCTGCCGCGACTCTTCCAGTTCTCGCAGAGCGAAGGTGTTGATGCCGTTGACCATCACGACATCCAGCGGCTCGGTCATCACCAGCGGGCGAGTCCCCGGAATTTGATCGGCTTCGTCGGCCCAACCAACCGGCGCGCCGAGCAGCCCGCCCCATAAGGCCCCCACAAACCAGAACCGCCAATCTCCCGTTCGTCGCCGACTCATGGTGAACTCCTTGATGAGCAATTTGAAAGCACGACTGACCCCAACGGCTCAGCCAGGGACATTGCAGTGCGTCAAAGCGCGGACGGCAAGTTTCACGGTGATCCAAAGAAAAAGACCTCCGAGTTGTTCAACTCGAAGGTCTTGGTCGTTTCATTCAGCTCGTTGTCGGAGGAAGTCGGAAACTACTCCTTCTTGTCGTCGGCCGGCGCGTCTTTCTTGTCGTCAGCCGGCGCGTCCTTCTTGTCGTCAGCCGGGGGGTCTTTCTTGTCGTCAGCCGGGGGGTCTTTCTTGTCTTCGGTCGTCGCGGCCGGGTCAGCAGCCGGTGTCACTTCGGCCGGCTTATCCATCGCGGCCTTCATCTTCGGGTCCATCATGTCGGTTCCCGAGGGAGCGACCGGCGGTGTGCCAGTGCTCTTCTTGTCGCCGCCATCACCACAACCAATCGCGAACGCAACCAAGCTGCATCCCAGGAACATCGCCAGCTTCTTCATTTTGTTTCCCCTGTGTGAAATAAGTCATTCTCCGAAAGCCGACTCGCAGACGTCCTGCAGTTGATTCCCTTGGCCGTTTCGGAAGCTGGCACAAGAGACACGCGGCTCCCAAAAAATTCCCCGGTTTGCCAGAAGTCTTTTTTGAACGCCCGCCCCCAAGTTTGTCCCGCTCGCCTAAGCCCAATACCGTTCGGTTAGTGAGCCGCCGGCGCTAGCCTCGGGCTTCGAGCACTAACAAAGTCCGAGAAACAAAGGCCCGAGGCTAGAGATC
>JBJXEX010000284.1:0-23793 GCA_046156195.1 Planctomycetaceae bacterium
GATCTCTAGCCTCGGGCCTTTGTTTCTCGGACTTTGTTAGTGCTCGAAGCCCGAGGCTAGCGCCGGCGGCTCACTAACCGAACGGTATTGCGATTAGACCTCATTCGCGCCGCATTGCCGGTTCATACGAACTCGACCGGGCGGAACGCGCCGCCCAAGACCGGTTCGCTGGGGATGCTCAGCCAGCGGTCGAGCAGCGTGGCATACACCGAACGAAAATCGGTGTGAAACTTCAAGTCGCCATCGTCGAGATCGGTCAGGCTTGGATGAGCGCCGATCACTCCTCGTTTGCACTTCGGCGAGACGACGAACATCTGCGACGCAGCTCCGTGATCGGTGCCGAGACTGCCGTTCTCGGCGACGCGGCGGCCGAATTCGGAGAACGTCGCGACCAGCACTCGGTCGGCGAGGCCGTGGCCTTTCAGGTCGCCGACAAACGCGGTGATCGCCGAGGACAACTCGGTCAGCAACGTACTGTGTACATTCGCTTGCTGCGAGTGCGTGTCGAAGCCGTCGAGATTCACAAAGAACATCCGCGTCCCCATGTCGCCGCTGATGACCTCCGCCACCGTGCGCAGCTTTTGCCCCAGCGCGTTGCCGGGATACTCCGTCGCCGGCTTGTAGCTGGCGGAGATCTGCTTGAGCTTTTCCGCGCTCGACCACGCTGTCCGCGCGGTGCGTCGCAAGAAGTCGAGATCCGAACCGGCGGTCGCCTCGCGGCTGGCAATCCGCTCCAACGCTTGCTTGTGTCCCTTCAACGCTGACTCGTTGCCGGGACCGAGTTGCAACTGATAGCCCTTCACATCGCGCACCGTCGGCACGTTGATCTTTGAGGCGACCAGAGACAGCGGCAGCTTGTCGGTCCCGAACGCCAGCCCCGGCACTTTGCCGACATGCTGCTCGACGGTCGAATCGAGTGCTCGGCCGAGCCACCCGCTGCTGACGTCATCCTTCTCCGGCTTGGCCGACTGCCAGATATCCATCGAGCGGAAGTGCGACCGATCCGGGTTCGGATAACCGACTCCTTGCACGACGCTCAGCCAACCTTCATCGAACAGCGTCTTGAATCCGGTCATCGCCGGATGCAGGCCAAGTTCGCCGTTCAACTTCAAGACAGCATCCTTGCCGATGCCGATGCCGGGGCGCGCCTTGTAGTACTCGTCGCGACCAAACGGCACAACGGTGTTCAAGCCGTCGTTGCCGCCGGCAAGCTGCACGAGCACGAGAATACGTTCATCCGGCTTGGCCTCCGTTGCCGCCGCCGCCCGCGCGAGAAAACTCGGCGGAGTCGCCCCCAGCGACACGAGACTGGCGGCTCCGAACTGCTTCAAGAATTCACGGCGAGTGGTCATGGCTTATCCTTTAGTCGTTCCACCGATGTAACCCGAAGCGTCAGCGAGGGAGGGCGCTTCACCGACCTTCGAGGTTCGCGCGTTTTGGAGCGCCCTCCCTCGCTGACGCTTCGGGTTACATCAACTGATACTCCGGCATCTGCATCACGAACTGAATCAGCGAACGCAGCCGAAACTCCGCGTCACCGGTTTGATTCTTCGAGAACTGTCGCAACTCGGCGACGGCCTCCGGCGCTAGCTCGCGAGCCAGCAGTAACTCGACGAAATAGTTCACGTCATCTTCCACTCGCATGCCCGCGAACGACACGCTGCCGAGTTGATTCGACTTCAACAGTGCGGTCGCGAAGTTCGCTCGCTGGATCAACGTCGTCGAGCTAATCCACAACCGGCCGCCGTCCCAGCCTTTGACCGTTGGCGGCTCGAAGATGTCCTGGCCGAGTTCCGCCGATAGCCGCGCGAGGTTTTGCAGATTCGGCTTTGCCTTCAACTGCCGCACCGCCCCCAGCAACAACTCGACCGGCGACTTGATGATCGACTGCCGAGCCGGCTCAGTGAAAAACAGACGGGACGCGAACAGTTCGCGCAGGATTGGACGCCACTCGAAATTGTGCTGGCGGATACGAACAGCCAGCGCGTCGATCTGTTCCTTCGACGGAGACGGCTCGACGAATTGCCGCAGCAGCTTGAACGCCAGAAAGCGGGGACAAGCGGGATGTTCGAGACACAACTCGACCACGTCTCCGCCATCGAAGTTGCCGCGTTTGGTGAAGACGACCTTCTCGCCGGTGTCATGCTGAATCGAGTTGAACCAGAACTCACCGTTGCGGACATGCCAACCGGTGAAGGCGCGCGCAGCCTCTTGAATGTCGTGCTCCGAATAGTTGCCGACACCGAGACTGAAGAGCTCCAAGACTTCACGCGAGAAGTTTTCGTTCGGATGCCGCTTGCGATTCGCGTTGCTGTCGAGCCACATGAGCATCGCCACATCCTTGGCGATGTCGTGGAGCACTCGCCGAAAGCTGCCGAGCGATTCTCGCCGCAGCAGATCATTTTGAGCGGCCATCATCGGCACCGAATCGACCTTCGCGTTCGAGGTCGCGAAATGGTTGTGCCACAGCAGAGTTAGTTTCTCGACCAGCGGATTGGCAGAAGCGACCATCCGGTGCAGCCACCAGACCTTCAGGTCCATGATGTTCCCGCTGTCGAACGCCGCTTGTCTCAGCAACGCCTCGGACTTTTGAAACTCGGCGGACTCCGGCTGAGTCGTCAGCAAGCGATCGAGGGTCTTGTCGAGTCCGTCGTGAGTGGCCTGCTGGATTTCCTCAGTGGAGGCTCCGAACCCGATCCGCCACAGCAGGTGAGTTGCTCCGCTTCGCGACCAGGCAATCTCGGTTCGCTGCATGAACTCGCTGGGATCGTTCGCCATGAAACAGCCTCCGGGGAATGCGATCCATACCGAACGATTCACGGATCGGTTTCAACACCTCGCCGGCCGAACGCCGTGAGCCGATCGCCGACAGTCGTGATACCGTTTTCCCCGAGCCGCAGAAATAAGGAAAAACGGTATCACGGCTGTCGGCGATCGGCGATCGGCGATCGGCTTTCGGCCGGGCATTAGGTCGCAGCAGCGGACGTCAAAAACTTATCGACGTCGTTGGAGACAATCACGCCGTAGTTCACGGCTCCCAGCCAGCCGGACATGATGATGCCGACGCTGCCGGCGTGAAACAGGCCGGTGACTTGCTCCGGCAATTCTTTGCTGACCTTCAGGCCCTCCCACTTCGTGCCGAAGGCCGCTCCGTTCCAGTGCCGGGTGTAATGCTCGAAGGTCCGCGGCGTGGAGGCTTCATAGTGCTCGACCTTGTCGCGGATGCCGGGGACGTATTGATCGAGACAATCGAGCGTCGTTTCGCAAAGCTCTTTCTTGGCGGCTTCGTACTCCGCTTCGGGGAGGTCCGCCCAGTCCTTGAAGTTCGCGTTCGTCGACGAGACCACGACGTATCGGTCGCAGCCCGGCCGAGTGGACGGGTAATAAAACGAGAACGTGCGGCTGCTGACCTTCTTGCTGAGCATCGCTTCAATGTCAAAACCTTGGTGCTCAGAATGAAACAGCAAGTCGCCGCAGTAGTCGAACCCGACGCCCGGCTTGAGCGCGATATAGACCTGGCAACTGCTGTTATTGAGCCGCACGGCCTTCGCTTCCTCGACGAAAGCGGGATCGAAGTGCTGTTCGCCGACAAGCTGCAAGATCGTGGACTTGATGTTCGAGTTCGACACGACGCAGTGGCAGCCGATCCGCTTGCCGTTCACGACTACACCGGTGACGCGGCGCTGCTCATCGACTTCGATCTTCTCGACCAGCGAGCGGATGCGGAGATCGACGCCGTTCTTTTCCAGTTCGGCCTTCATTTGATTGACGAGCTTGTCGGTGCCCCCCTCAAAGGTGAAGACGCCCTTGCTCATGAAGTTGGAAAAGACGATGCCGTAGGACACGGCCGGGTCTTCCAGAGTGCTGCCGTTGGCGTAAGTGATCGGCTCCATCAGTAGCCGGATGACATCGCTGCGGCCGGGGAAGAACTCGTTGAAGAGTTGCCGAGTCGTCTTGGACTCGGCGTCGAAGTGATTCATCCCTCGCGCGGTGTCGAAGAATTTTTGGACCGTCTCGCCGGGGACGTTGAACTTTTCGATCAGCAGCTTCGTGAAATCTTCGCGGTTGAAGGTCGTGGTCAGCGAGAACTGCGGGTTCTCGAAGCGAATCCCCTTGAGCTGCACGATGCTGTCGGCGATCTCTTGGGTCCAATACTTTCGGCAGGACTTGATCATGCCGATCGGAAACCCGTGCAGGGAGATGTCGAAGATGTGCCCGCCAGCTCGCTTGAACCAAGTCGCCATGCCGCCGAGTTGGTAGTGATGCTCCAGCAGCAAAACCGAATGGCCTGCGCGAGCCAGAATGTTGGCGGAGGTCAGGCCAGCCAGACCGCTGCCGATGACAATGACGTCGTAATGGTCTCGCGTGTCTTTGAGGAAATCCTTGGCCATCGTTCCGCTCGCCACCCTCTTGGGAAAAAAAGCAGCCCGGTTGAGCCGGGCTGCATCGGGGGCGGCAGTTTAAGGCTGGGCTGAAGTCATTTCCAACGAGCGTTGAATGAAAGAGGCCCGGCATCTCAAAAGATGCCGAGCCAGATTCGTAGACCGCACACGATGCGACTCTAAAAATTCTCAGCCTCAGAGCGCGCCTATTGCATCACCGAGCACCAGCAGGGTCGGCCGTTGAGAATCATGTAGCCGAAGCCGACCTCGGTTCCACTGAGCATGTTGGTGTGGTGGGCCGGCGACCAAATCCAGCCATTGATCGCGTTTTCGGGGGTGCTGACTCCCATGAAGATGTTCTCGCGGTACGGCAGACCGCTGTGCGAGAACGAGCCGGTCTCCGCCATCCAGACCGCGTGCTTCTGAGCGGCGAGACACATTTGCGGGTTCAGCTTCGAGGGGGCTAAGCCCACTCGTGCCCGCTCTTGGTTGTGCAATTCCAACAGCCGGAGAATGGTCGGATGTTTGACCAACCACTCCAGGTTTTGAGAATGCTTTTCGATCCGCTCCGACATCTCGGCAGACCGACTTTCCGTGGCGACGACTCCTGTCACAGCGAGGGTCAAGGCGACAATCAAAGACTTCCGATTCAGACTCATTCAGTAACTCTCCCTACAAACCAGGTAACTTGCGCAGACTTTAACGGTTGACCCACTCCTGCGAGCGGGCGGATGGTTGCGGCCAACCGCTGCGAGTTCAAGCGACCGGGGCGAAATCCAAAGGGCGAACATGCGGCTGTCGATCGTGATCCCGACGCTCAACGAGGCTCCTCGAATCGAGCACACTATCCAGCGTGCCTTGGAGTTACGTCCGCTCGAAGTCATCGTCGCCGACGGCCGGAGTCAGGACGAAACGGACGCCCTGGCCCGATCGGCCGGGGCGACGGTCGTGACCAGCGAGCGAGGTCGGGGACGGCAACTCAACGCCGGGGCGCGAGCGGCGACCGGGGACGTGCTCCTGTTCCTGCACGCCGATTGTTGGTTGGAATCGTCCGCGGCCGGACAGATCGAGGCTGCTCTTCAGGACGCAAAGGTGATCGGCGGAGCGTTCCGGCAGAGGATCGACCACGAACGACGAGTCTTTCGTTGGCTGGAGTGGGGGAACTCGGCCCGAATCCGTTGGTGGCGGATGCCCTATGGCGATCAAGGGATTTTTGTTCGGCGTTCGGCGTTCGAGACGGTCGGCGGGTTTGCCGACGTTCGGTTGATGGAAGACGTGTTGTTGATGCGCGAGTTTCGTCGCCGAGGTTGGCGAATCGAATTGCTTCCCGGCCCGATCCATGTTGATCCGCGGCGTTGGTTGAAACAGGGAGTTGTCCGGCAAACGCTCCGAAATTGGACGCTGCTTGCGGGACTCAAGCTGGGGATGTCGCCCGATCGGCTGGCGGAGTTTTACGCGCCGAACTCGGTTGTTCCGGAGCGATGAGGGCCTAGAATCCCGCCCCGCTTCGTAACGCGGCGAAGCCGCATCGTGGCACGACGCTCCGCGTCGTGAATCGCGACGCGGAGCGACGCGCCACAATGGGTGGGAGCCTTGTCTTGGAAAACATTGTCCCGTTGGAACTGATGGCGGCTGGCGAAGTCGGCCATGTAGTCCAAGTGGATGGCTCGCCGGACGTCGTGCATCGTCTGGCCGAGATGGGACTGCGAGAGCAAGTCCGCATCCTGATGATCCAACCGGGCAGACCCTGCATCGTCGCCGTGGGGGATCATCGGCTCAGCCTGCGAACGGACGACGAGGCCGAGATTTTTGTGGCTTTGACGGTGATCGAGTGAAGATCTTTCGGTGAGCTGGACGCGCTAGCGTCGGGCGATTCGCCGTCAAACATCGTCCACCGAGGCCCGTGGCTAGCGCCATCGGCTCACAATACGAATGGAGATTTCCCGTTGCCTCAAACACTCGATCAACTCCCTGAAGGCCAAGCCGCGACAATCCTTGATGTCGAAGGGGATGACGCTGTCGCCGTGCGGCTACTGGAAATGGGGCTGACCGATGGCGAGTCGATCCGGTCGCTCGGTGCCGCACCGCTGGGCGATCCGCTGGAGTTTGAAGTCCGAGGCTACCGTCTCTCCCTTCGCATCGTTGAAGCCCGCCGAGTGCTGATCTCAAATCTCAAATCTGAAATCTGAAATCCGTGTCCCGCCGTCGTGCCCCCCGCCTTCCTCCTTTCCGAATTCCGCCCCTCATGCCGCTCACCGTCGCGATCATCGGTAATCCAAACACTGGCAAAAGCACGCTCTTCAATGCGCTGACCGGATTGCAGGCGCGAGTCGGCAATTTTCCGGGGGTCACGGTTGAGAAAAAGATCGGCCGGCTCAAAGGGACGGCCGAGCCGATTGATCTCGTGGACTTGCCTGGGACTTACAGCCTCTCGCCACGATCGCTGGACGAGATGGTTTCGGTCAACGTGCTGCTTGGCCGGCAGACGGACATCGGCAAGGTGGATGCGGTGGTCTGCATTCTCGATGCGTCGAATCTCGAACGGAATTTTTATCTCGCCTGTCAGGTGCTCGATCTGGGGCTGCCGACGGTGATCGTGCTCAACATGATCGACGTGGCGACGACACGCGGCGCGCGGATCGACATTTCCGAACTCTCGCGGAAGCTCGGTGTGCAGGTCGTGGCGACGTCCGCTCACCGCAAGGAAGGGGTGGATGCTCTCAAAGCCGCGATCGCCGCCTCTGTGCCGAACGGGCCTGGTCCGCGACCGCATCCGTTTCCCGAAGCGTTTTACGCCGAGTGCCAGCAACTCGCGTCGAAGCTGGCCGAGCTGGGCCGATCGGACGCACCGAGCTTTCTCGTCGAGCGTGCGTTGCTGGATGTCGGCGGCTATCTGGAAACAGAGTGGCTGGCTGGCAGCGATGTCTCCGAGCGCTGGAAGTCGGCGCTGATCGAGTCTCGTGCGCGACTGAAGGAGGTTGGCTGCCGAGTCCCGGCTGTCGAGGCGAAGGCTCGGTACGCTTGGGCGAAGCAAATGCTGGCCGATGTGGCGACGACTCCCGCCGCGCGAGCCGCAACGCTCAGCGACCGAGTTGACCGCGTGCTGACACATCGCTTTGCCGGATTACTGATCTTCGCGTTGCTGATGATCGTGGTTTTCCAAGCAATCTACTCGTGGGCCGAGCCGCTGATGGATTTGTGCGGAGCGGGACAATCGGCGGTCTCCGATTTTGTCACGTCACTCATTCCGCCGGGGACTCTGCGGAGTTTGCTGACCGACGGTGTCGTCGCCGGCGTCGGCGGCGTGTTGGTATTTCTGCCGCAGATCGGGATTCTGTTCTTTTTTATCGCATTGCTGGAGGACTGCGGCTATCTGGCTCGCGCCGCGTTCCTGATGGACAAGGTCATGTCGAAGTTCGGGCTGAACGGCAAATCGTTCGTGCCGTTGATGACGTCTCACGCCTGCGCGATCCCCGGCATCATGGCGACGCGAGTCATCGAGGATCGTCGTGCTCGTCTCGCAACGATTCTGGTCGCGCCGCTGATGAGTTGTTCCGCGCGGTTGCCGGTCTACACGTTGTTCATCTCGCTGTTCGTGTCGAGTGAGCCGCTGCTGGGGCTGCCGGGTGCTCGGCAGGGGCTGACATTGTTTGCGATGTACGCGCTGGGGATCGTGGCGGCGGCACTGGTCGCGTGGGTGTTGCGGAAGACGATCTTTCACGGCGAGACGCCGCCGTTCGTCATGGAGTTGCCGGCCTACAAATGGCCCTCGCCGTGGATCGTCGCCAGCCGTGTGTGGGATCGGATGATGGCCTTCGTGACTCGTGCTGGAACGCTGATCTTCGCGGCGGCGATCATTGTCTGGGCGGGGAGCTTCTTTCCGGGAGATCATTCGCGGGAGTTCGAGCGGCAACGCTTTGTCGAACAGACAGAAGCCGCGAAATCTGATCCGCTGAAGCATCGTGCGATGCTCGAAGAGTCGCTCGGCAAGATCAACGAGCGGTTGGCGAGTCTGGCACCGGAGGCCACCTCGGAACGCGCTGAGTTGCAGCCGAAGATCGATCTCGTGGAAGGGGGATTGGCCGAATTGAACGCGGAACTCAAGCCGTTGGATGACGCTCGCGCGGAGGTCAATCACCTGCGAGCTTCGCTGGTGGAAACGAGCTTTCTGGGACGGTTGGGCCACTTCATCGAGCCGGCTGTGAAGCCGCTGGGCTGGGATTGGAAGATTGGCGTCTGCACGCTGTTGTCGTTTCCGGCCCGCGAGTTGGTCGTGACGAATTTGGGCATCATCTACGGTCTCGGCCAGGACGTTGACGAGAACGACCAGCAATTGCGATCGACGATCCGCGAGGCGAAGTGGCCCGACGGCCGGCCGGTCTACGGAGTGCCGGTGGCGCTGTCGATCATGGTGTTTTTCTCGCTGTGTGCTCAGTGTGCCGCGACGCTGATGACGATTCGCCGTGAGACCAACTCCTGGCGCTGGCCGATCGTGACGTTCAGCTACATGACCTTGTTGGCGTACTTCGCCGCGCTGGTGACTTACCAAGTCGCCAGCCGACTTTGATTGTCGTCTCGCCGGGGATTGATTTTTTTGGCCTCCATCTTTTTGCCAAACTGTTTTGGCAAAAAGATGGAGGGCAGAAACAAATCTTGAAAACAGCTTCATTAACATGACCAACATCGACACTCAAACGCTGGTAGCTCTTGTCTGCGTGGCAGTCGCGCTGGCGGTATTGTGTCGTCGAACACTGTTGTGGTGGCGCGGGCAATCCACCGGTTGCGGCGGCGGATGCCACGGCTGCGGCGAGACGAAGCCAACTCAGTTGAAGGTGCCGCTGATGGTGTTGACCGACGCGGAAGTGCCTCGACGGAGAGAAATGGAAAATGAGAAATGAGAAATGAGAAATGGTGAATGCAAAATGAATGAGCCGCCATTGGGGTTCTTCCATTTTCCATTTTCCATTTCTCATTTCTCATTTCTCATTTTCCATTGGTCGCAGTTCAGGAAACGAATCGACTCCCTAATGCTTGCTCCCTCTTCCATCACCGACCTGTCCGAGATCGTCCATCGCTGTGACGAGTTGCTGGCTCATGCGTGGATGGTGCGGACCTTCATCAAGCATGGCGAAGAGATCGACGACTACCCGGAGTTGATGGGGATCGTGCGGTCGGTGTTCGACATCTCGCGAGCGTTGGAGACACGTCAATCCGATCACGTCGGCTATGTGCGGATGCTGAATAAGAAAGTCGGCAAGCTCCGTAAGGCGGCCGAGCAGTTCGCGGTCGATGCCTTGAAGGCATCAACGCACACGAACTTTCAGCAGGCGGTGAAGTCGATGAACGTCTGCGTGCGCGAGATGCAGTTACTGTCGGCTCGCGGCCAGGAATTGCTGGCCACGTTGCCGCCGGCGACGACCACCAGTCTCGAAGTCGAAGATGACGAACGATGAGGGAAAAAGAGCCAGGGAAAGCGCCGGTTCTCGCGAGAGATGGGCGAAGCGTTGGCAGGGGGGGGGAAATCCAGGCCAGCGATCATGGACTTGGTCTCGCAGCAGCAAGCTGTTGAAGCACTGGATCCCCGCCGCCCGCATCGTGCATCCGCATCGTGACCAGCACTCGATCCGGGTTCGTGGAATTGACCAATCCGGTTCCGAAGTCGATCGCATGGGGAATGATGCGATCAAATTCCTCAGGCCCGATTGCTCCGGTGGCCCGTGCCTCGACGACATGGGCACTGACTCGCAATCCAATCAACAGGTTCAGCAGAATGAGTCCGGGGGCTGACGCCACCCGGTTCGCCAAACCTCTGTCTTTTGTGGACGGTCTACTTGGCATCAAAAAGCTGCACCGGGTTGATTTTGAATTGCAGCATCTTGGCGGTTTCTCGGCCGTTGTCACCCCCTTTGCGTTGCAGGGTGATGCGGCCGATTTTCAGGTTGCCGGCTTTGGTGAGTTCCACTGGGCCTTCGCTGTAGAACTTGATCGCGTCGGCCGAGGATCGAATCACCCACTTGGGTTTTTCGGTCGCCTTGTGTGCGACCATCATCCAGTTGGCGGCGTGAATGCCGTCGCCGGCGAGCAGGTCGGAAACGATCTCGTCTTTGTTCTTCTTGAAGAAGTTCAGCACGGCCTGTTGAGCATTCTCGTCCAGTTCATCCAGATACATTCGCCTCTTGTCGCGGCTGGATTCGTGGGGCGGTGTCTCGCCGACAAACAACTTCAACGCTTCGACGACATCGGGCGGCATCTTCCACATTTGCGCGTACGTCTTCAGCCAGCGTTTGTCGATCTGATTGAAGCCGTTCGCGCTGCTCACGAGCTTGATGGAAATTCGTTCGACTCGTTCGCCGGATTTGGTTTTGACCGTCACTTCAACGTCCGCTTTTTCGCCATGCGGCTTCGAGGCCGAGACGCTGTTGATCTCGGCCGTCTGATGATTCATCGCCTCAAGCCATGTGCGAGCATCGGCGTCGGTCTTCCAGTTATTGAACTTGTCCCGGATTTCATCCTCGTTCTGGAAGCCGCCCTTGGCTGTTCGCGAACCTTGTGCAATTTTGGCGGCACCTGCTTCCTGGGCCGTCACCGCGCTATAGGAGAGCAGCAGCACGAGGAGAAGCACGGCAAGTTGTTTCATGGCTATGCTCACTTCGATGTTTGGTTTTTGTGACCATCGTCATGGTACTGGCCACCCCGGCCATTTGCGTGGCAACAACATTCGACAAGGTCATCACACCTCGGAAATTGAAGGTGCCCGACGAATGAAGGGAGACTTTTCACAGAAGTCGATTTGCTCTGGCCAACGGAATGGAAGGGATCGGGTCGAGCGATGTTCAGGTCGCGACAACGCCATTGACCCTCCGATTTCAGCGTCCTAGACTCCGCCCCCGTTTGAACAAACCAGCGTTGGCGTCACGAGTTAGCGGTCGCAGGAGGCGACTTGGGCTCGGTGGATTTTTCGATCAAGAGTACGCCGCGTGAGGCGAACCTCTGACCTCTCGGCGCGTCGCCCAACCATGACACAGGATGTCTGCCGTGCCGAGTGCTTTTCCCTCGCCTTCTCGCTTCGCGATCGTCAATACCTTGACTCTCTGGCGAGCGGGGTGGCGTCGGCTCGCGGTTTTCAGCGGCAACCGTAACCACCGGGGGGCTGACGCCGCCCCGCTCGCCAATTTTTCGATGGCCTGAATCTGCGACCCTTTGAGACCCCACAATGGACATTCTTGATACCGTCGGCGAAGTCTTTGGCATGGCGACCGGTAAGGTCGAGCGATTCGTCACCAAGCTGTTTGGATCGTCGAATGAACGCCGCGTGCGAAACATCGGGTTTGCCCGCGAGAAAGATGGCTCGACGAGCATCATTCCCGGCTCGACGCTCGATCGGATCAATCAGCTTGAGCCGGATTACGAGAAGCTCTCCGATGCGGAGCTGCGCGGATCGGCCAGTAAGTTTCGAGCACAGCTTGCCGACGGAAAGACGCTGGATGAACTGTTGCCTGACGCGTTCGCGGCGATGCGCGAGTCGAGCAAACGCTATCTCAAGATGCGGCACTACGACGTGCAGATGCTCGGCGGTTACATCCTGCACAAGGGCCAGATCGCCGAGATGGTCACTGGCGAAGGCAAGACGCTGGTCTCGACGCTGCCGGCATTTCTCAACGGACTGGCCGGCAAGGTGCATGTCGTCACGGTCAACGATTACCTCGCCAAACGCGACATGGAGTGGATGGGACCGGCTCACTTGGGACTCGGCCTGACGGTGGGAGCGATTCAGTCTTTCATGGCTCCGCACGATCGGCTCCCGGCGTATGCCTGCGATATCACCTACGGCACGAACAATGAGTTCGGCTTCGACTATCTCCGCGACAACATGAAGCCGACTCGCGAACAGCAAGCTCAGGGGCGGCTCGACTTCGCCATCGTCGATGAGATCGACAACATCCTGATCGACGAGGCCCGCACGCCGCTGATCATCTCCGGCTCGGCGGCGGACGATATCACCAAATATCCGAAGGCCGATTGGATCGCGCGGCAGCTCAAACGCGACGTTCACTTCGAGGTCAAAGAGAAAGAGCACACTTGCCATCTCACCGACGAAGGGATCCGGCAGGCGGAGCAGCTCGCGGGAGTCGAGAGCTTCTACACGACGGGCAACATGGAGTGGCCGCATCTGATCGACAACGCGCTGAAGGCGCACTTCCTCTACAAGCTGGATGTGAATTACGTCGTCGAAGGGGGCGAGGTCGTCATCGTCGATGAGTTCACCGGCCGCAAGATGCCCGGACGCCAATGGTCCGACGGCTTGCATCAATCGGTCGAGGCGAAAGAAGGGGTGCAGATCAAAGAGGAATCGCAGACGCTCGCCACGATCACGTTGCAGAACTACTTCAAGCTCTACAAAAAACTGGGAGGCATGACCGGCACGGCGATGACCGAATCGGAAGAGTTCTGGCGGATCTACAAGCTGGACGTCGTCTCGATCCCGACCAACCGGCCGATGAAACGGGTCAATTTCCCAGACGTGATCTTCCGCAGCGAACACGAAAAATGGACGGCGATCACCGACGAAATCCAACGCGAGCACGCCACCGGTCGCCCGCTCCTCGTCGGCACCGTCAGCATCGAGAAGTCCGAACATCTCTCGCAATACCTCAAGAAGTACGGCATCAAGCACGAGGTTCTGAACGCCAAGAATCACGAGCGTGAAGCCGAGATCATCTCTCAAGCCGGACGGCTCAACGCGGTGACGATCGCCACCAACATGGCCGGGCGCGGGACCGACATCATTCTCGGCGGCAATCCGGAGTATCCCGCCTGGAAGGAACTCAACAAGAAGTACGCGACGCGGCTGGATGTTCCCAAGGCGGAATGGGACGCACTCACGAAAGAGATTTCCGATCGCGAAGGGATGGCCGCCGAAGGTCGTCAAGTGGCCGAGGTCGGCGGCCTGCATGTCATCGGCTCCGAGCGGCACGACGCGAGGCGTATCGACTTGCAGTTGCGCGGCCGCGCCGGTCGCCAAGGTGATCCCGGTTCGAGCCGCTTCTTCTTGTCGCTCGAAGACGACCTGATGCGGAAGTTCGCCGGCGATTGGGTCAAGAACATTTTGACTCGCATGGGCATGCAGGACGGTGAGGCCATCGAAAGCAAGATGGTCACCAAACGGATCGAGGCCGCTCAGAAGAAAGTCGAGGAACATCACTTCGACGTCCGCAAGAATCTGCTGGAATATGACGAGGTCATGGACCAACAGCGGAAGCAGGTTTACTCGTACCGCCAGCGGATTCTCGACGGCCGCAACTGCCGACAACTCGTGCTGGACATGATCGCACAGCAGGTCGATCAATGGGTGCGGCACTTCTGGAAAAAAGATTATCGCTGGGACTCGATCTGCTCGTGGGCCAAGGACGAGCTGCACATCAAGCTGGAAGTGGACGACATCCGCGACATGGATCGCGAGCCGTTCACGATCTATCTCCGCGACCAAGCCAGCCGGCAGTACGAAGACCAGATTCTGGAAGCGATCAACGAGAACTTGTCGCTGGCCGACGAAGAGAGCAACTGGAACTGGCAGGCGATGGCACGCTGGGCCGACACGCAGTTTGGCGGTCAACTGACCGACAGCGATCTGCGAAAGGTCGGTCGCGACGACTTATTCGATTTCATCCGCCCGCGGGCGATGGCCGCGATCGACAAGTTCGATCTCTCGCCGCTCGACACGCTGATGCATCCGCAGTTCTGCCAGCTTTCACTCTCGTCGTGGCTCGGACAGCAATTCGGTCTGCGCTGCGATCCCGCGGACCTGGATTCCCGCGAGACGGAAAAGATCATCGTCATCGTGCAGGAGAAACTCGAAAAGCATCTGCAAGCCAAAGAGATCGCGTTTCCCGTCGAGATCGCCATCAACACGTTCCTGAACTCGCCGGGAGTGCAGAACGATTCGGGAGCGTTGCTCGAACGGATTCTCGGTTGGGCCAACGCGCGCTTCCGAACCAACTTGCAACCGGAAGAGTTCAATGGCCAGACGCTCGATGATCTCGCCAAGCGGTTGTATCAACTCAGTTCTGAATACTTCGGCGACGGCTCGCTGTCGCAGCGGCTCAAGGAGTTGCTCAATCAAACGTATCCCGCGCCGAATCTCGACGACAAATTGTCGGGTCCGATTCTGCCCAACGCCGATGGCCTGGCTTCGCTCGTCAATTGGGCGAATGAAGTTCTGCAACTCGGCTGCACGGCCGAAGATCTCCGCCGCCGCAGCCGTGAAGACGTCGAGCAAATGGTCCTCGCCGCCTACGACAGTCGCTTCCGCCCGGAAATGAGTCACACCGAAAGGACGCTGATCCTCGAAGTGCTCGATAGCGCTTGGAAAGAGCACCTCTATTACATGGACTATGTGCGAGCGGGCATCGGACTTTCGAGCTATGCCCAGAAAGATCCGAAGACCGAATACCGTCGCGAAGGAGTGGCCGCGTTCCAGCAGATGTGGAAGACGATCGCCATGCAAGTCACCTCGGCGATCTTTCGCATCGAACGCGAAAGCTCAGGAGTGGTCGAATCGGTCTTCCAAGAAAGCGCCGCTTCGCACGCCGAGTTCCGCGAGGAAGACGCGGCCCCGCCTGTTGCGATTGCGCAAGACGAGGTGGCTGACGATCACCGAACAAACTCCTCCGAACCAACTCCGCCCGCCGTGCAACCAATTCGCAATTATGGACCACAAGTCGGCCGCAATGATCCTTGCCCCTGCGGCAGCGGCAAGAAGTTCAAGAAGTGTCACGGTGCGATTGGCTAATCGAGAGTGATCCACACGCGGGCCGCGTGTGCTACGAAAGGGAACGGATGCCCTGGATTCTCAACCTCGCGTACATCGCGTTGCTGCTGATTGTCTCGCCCGTGTTGTTGTACCGGCGCTGGGTGTTGGGCAAATATCGCGACGGTTGGGCCGAGAAGCTCTGGGGCCAATTGCCAGAACGTCGCGGAGACAAACCCTGCCTCTGGCTGCACGCCGTGAGTGTGGGCGAGGTGTTGCAGCTCCGGCCGATGATGAAACTGCTGGCCACTCAGAGACCGGACTGGGAGTTCGTGATCACAACCACGACTCGCACAGGACTCGATGTCGCCAAGAAGGAGTACCCGCAGCACACGGTCTGTTATTTTCCGCTCGACTTCAGTTGGGCGACGTACCGCGCGATTTCACGAATCAGGCCGTCGGCGATCGTTCTGGTCGAATTGGAACTGTGGCCAAATTTCATCCTGACCGCGAATCGGCTGGACATTCCGCTGGCTCTCATCAACGGTCGAGTCAGCGCGAAGAGTTTTCGTGGCTATCGACGCGTGCGACCGCTAATCGCTCGGCTGCTGAATTGCTTCGACTTGTTGGCCGCGCAGAACCAAGAATACGCCGATCGTCTGCTGGCACTCGGAGCGCCGCGCGAGCGGTTGCACATCACCGGCTCGATCAAGTTCGACGGCGTTCAATCCAACCGTTCGAACGCACGGACAACCGAGCTGCGCGAGTTCTTCGGATTGCGTCCCGAAGAAAACGTCTTCATCGCCGGGAGCACGCAAGCGCCGGAGGAAGCCTTTGCGCTCGACACTTGGCAGACGCTGCGCGGCGAGTTTCCCAATCTGCGATTGATCCTCGTCCCGCGTCACAAAGAACGGTTTGAAGAAGTGGCGGCGCTGGTTGTCTCGCGCGGTTGGCCGTTGTTGCGACGATCCACAGGCAGTGTGCCTGCCCCCGGTCAAGTGCTCTTGCTCGACACGCTGGGAGAACTCGGCGCGTGCTGGGGCTTGGCGGACATCGCATTCGTAGGGGGCAGTCTGACTCGGCGCGGTGGGCAGAACATGCTCGAACCAGCGGGCTACGGAGCGGCGGTGTTGTTGGGGCCGAACACATGGAACTTCCGCGACATCGTTGAGCAACTACTCTCGCGCGACGCCGCGCGTGTCGTGCGATCTGAGCAAGAGATGACGCACGCCGTTCGCGAGCTGCTGAAGTCGCCGGCCCTTGCACAGGAACTCGGCGAGCGAGCGAAGACCTTCGTCGCGACTCAGCAAGGAGCCGCCGCGCGCACCGTCGAGTTACTGCGATCGCTGCCGATCCGCTCGGCGAACGCGCTGTTGGAACGCCGCGCCGCTTGAAGCACTCGCGCGGACACTTGAAATGTTTCACCCCAATGTGGCCCGACGCTCCGCGTCGAGAGTCGCGACGCGGAGCGTCGCGCCACAATGCGCGCACGCCGATGGCGTTGCGGTTAAACATCTTTCTCGTCTCCGCGAGCGCGACTCAGGCGAGCCGCCTGAGCGACGGGTTGCAGGCGCGCCAGCCTGTTTCAGCTCTGAAACGTGGCGTTCAAAGCGGGGTTGCTGTGCCGGTCGCGTAAAATCTGCGGCTGACTAATCACTACGACCATTACAACCGTTCTGGTTTCATTAGTCGTTTCGCACATGCCCGCGAAATATCGGGACAACGAATGCGTTTTAGGAAAACCTGACCGACATTTAGCGGCCCTTCGGGCGGCGTCCGGTGAATCTGCCGGCAGTGTTCTCCAACCCATTTAGTTCATTCACCAGGAATCAGGGGAGTCAGCATGTTCGGTACGAAGTCGGCCAAGAAGGAAGCTCAGAGCAGCAATAACGATCACTCGACGACAATGGCATCGGTCAACCAAAAGATGGACGCATTGCAATCAACGCTCGACCAAGAGCAACAGGCGAGTGCGCCAGCAGCAGTCGAGTCGCACGGCGTTGTGCAAAACTCGATCGGCAAAGGAACGATCATCGAAGGCAACATCCGCGCCGAGGGGGACTTGCTGATCGACGGCATCGTCAAGGGGGATGTCACGACCAAGACCAAACTGATCTGTGGCCCGTCCGCTCTGATTGAGGGGAACATCCTCGCTCAACACGCGGAGATCGCCGGCCGAGTTCAAGGGACGGTCAAAGCCTTGGGCCTGCTCGTCATCAACTCCAGCGGCACGATCCTCGGCGATGTGATCACCAAAGATCTCAACGTCGAATCCGGTTCGACCTTCAACGGTCGTCTGCAAGTCGGTGGCAATGTTACCGCGCTGCCTATCGAGATCCCCAAAGTCAAAGTCTCGCCAGTCATTCCCGTCATGCCAGTCGCAGTCGCACCAGTCGCAGTCGCCCCCGTCGCGCCAGTTGCGGTCGCACAAGTCGAGGTGGCGAGTTCGGACCTCATCGATTCGGTCTTCGATACACCTGCCAGGAAGCCGAGCGTCTCGATGGCCTCGCCCGCCAAGAGCGACATGGATAAAGCGGCCGACCAGCTCGCGGCGAATCTCGCGAAGAGCGCGTTGTTGCGATAACCCTCGGTGAGTGTGCTCGTTTCCGCGCTTCGCGCGGGAACGGGAGTCTCGACATTCCGAGTTTATGAACAGAGTAAACGCCTGCGTTCCCACACGGAGCGTGGGAACGATTTTGATTCCCTCACAAAGTTCGTCCTTTCGGAGTTCTGACGATGGGTACCTCACGTTGGAGAGTCTTGACCGCGTATCTGCCGGGCATCGCATCGGTCGTGAATTCATTTCAATCGCCAGAAGTGCAACTCTCTGTCTATCAGGCATTGATGCAGGCGTTGGACGAAAAGACCGAGGCCGAAGAGGCACAAGCGGCAGCCAGAGCGCGCGTCTCGTCGCGAAGCAAGCAGCCCCCGCCGCGCGATTCCACCATCACCAACGCCGATGGGGAATTGGTCTACGACATCGTCGAAGGCGAAAGCATCCATGCCATGCTGGGTAAGAACTAATCGACGTTTCGATGGACGATTTTTGATTTTCGATGGAACCGCATTCTCAATCGAAAATCGAAAATCGAAAATCAAAAATCTCCTGAAAGTCGGTCATGCCGGAACAAGACATCAACGAAAGCGAGATGCTTCAATACTTGGCTCAGCTCAGAAGCCAAGTTGCGGCTCGCGATCCGCAGTTGTTTCCGGTGTTGCAGTGGCTGGCGAAGCGTTATTTCGAGCAGCACCGCTACGTCGAAGTCCGACCGCTGTTGGACGAGTGCTTGGAGATCCGCATCGCCGCCTTGGGCGAGGGGCATTACCACGTCGCTGACAGCATCGCGCAACTGGCCTCGCTAGAGACTGAGCAACAACGTCCTACGGCTGCGATCGTGTTGTTGCAGCGAGCACAGCGAATCGTCGAAGCCTACGGTGACGAACGCCGCACGCAATTGGCCGTCCTGCTGAACCAATTGGGAGAAGCGTTGTATGCCGACGCGCGTTACTCCGAGGCGATGGATCACTGCAAGCGAGCTTTGGAACTGCTTGGCGGCAAGATCCACACCACCACGCCGGAGATGATGCGCACGCGAAACAACCTCGCCGCGCTGCATGTCGCTCGTGGCGAGTACTACCTCGCAGCGCGACTGCTCAAGCTCAACGTGCAGATTATGAAGAGCGACGGATCGGCGAACGATCTGGCGGTTTCGACGACGCTCAACAATCTGGCCGAGGTCTTCCGCTTGCAGGGGCAGCATAAAGAAGCGTGGGGACAAGCGGTCAGAGCATTGTGGACTCGCCGCCGAGCCGTTGGTCGCAAGCATCCGTTGGTCGCTCAAAGCTGGGCCAACCTCGCGACGATCCGCTTTGATGACGGCCGCTACAAAGCGGCGGAGTCGCTCTTCAAACGAGCCATCGCGATCCGGGAATCTCGTTCGCACACGCATCCGGCCTTGCACGCGGAAATGCTCCGTCGGCTGGCCGAAGTGGTGCTGGCCGCCGGTCGTTCTTACGAGGCGGAAACGATCTATCGCCAAGCCGCCGAGATCTACGAGAAGGCGTTCGGAGCGAATGATCCGCAGCTTGCGTTGACGCTGACGTCGCTCGGCCGACTGCACATTGAGTGTGGTCAGCACGGCAGCGCGCAGCAGGTGTTGTCGCGAGCCGTCGAAATCCAGGAGAGCCGCCGCAATGCCCGCGACGCGGCGATCGCACTGACCTACAGCACCTACGGCAACTTGCACGCGGCCCGCAATAACTTCGAGCAAGCCGAAGTCTTCTATCGCCGCGCGTTGGACATGCAGCGGAACGTGCTGGGGTCCGATCATCCCGATGTGGCCGCGACACTCGTGCTGCTCGGCGACGCGACGTTCGCTCGCGGCGATCATCCGACCGCCGAGAAGGCGTTTCGCAAAGCGCTCGACATCCGCCGCAAGCAATTGGGAGAAGGCCACAAGTCGGTGGCCGAAGGGATGCACCGGCTCGCCCGGCTGATGGTCGCCGACCACGAACCGGAGCGTGCCATCGAGCTGTGTTCCGCGATTCGCAAGAAGCACGTCCGCACGCTGGGACTGGTGCCGCAGTTGCACGCCGATGTCCTCGGAACGCTGGCCGATGCGAATTTGTCGCTCGATCGGCTCGATGACGTGGAGTCTCTGTCGCGTGAAGAGTTGGCTCTGCGCGAACCGCATCAGCAGGCTCGACCGGGTGAATCTGTTCCCGCTCTCAGCCGGCTCACGAAGCTGTATTTACGACTGCGGCAGTTTGGCGAAGCGGTCGAAATGTCGCAGCTCTTGGTGACTCTCGCCGAGAAGCTGCACGGAGCCAATCATCCGAACATGATCCCGACCGTCGAACAATTCGCCGCCGCGCAAATTGCTCGCGGCGATGACGAGGCCGACGAGACTGTCCGACGAGCGATCAAACTCCGCGAACGGAAATTCGGAGCTGACTCGGACGAATTGACCTCCGCACTCGAACGATTTGCCAACCTGTTCCACGAAGCCGGCCGCCTGGAATTGGCCGACGAGTATTTCACCCGCGCCTCGAACATTCGAGATCGCCACACGCACGCCCTGTTTGTGTGAGAAGAAACCATGACCCTGAAACTAACCGCCGCCTCATTCCTCAACGGAGTTCGCAACAGCGGACTCGTCGATGCCGAACCGTTGGAAGTCGTCATCCGCGAAATGCGCGCGGCTGGCAGCGACTTCAACGACTCGCGAACGATCGCCGAAGAGCTGATCAGGCGCGAGATGGTCTCCAGTTGGCAGGCCGACAAGCTGCTGCAAGGCCGGCACAAAGGCTTTTTCCTCGGCCGGTATCGCTTGATGCGATTGCTCGGCACCGGCCAGATGAGCGCCGTGTATCTCGGCCGCCACATCTACATGGATCATCTGGTGGCGATCAAAGTGCTGCCGGCCGACAAGGTCGGAGACACGTCCTACCTCGGCCGCTTCTATCGCGAGGCCAAGGCGGTCGCGTCGATGAGCCATCAGAACATCATCCGCGCGTTCGACGTCGATAAGCAGGTCGAAGCCGGCACCGACATCCATTTCCTGGTGATGGAATACGTCGAAGGGAAGATCCTCACGAACATCATCAACGAGCAGCCCGACCATCGGCTGGACCTGGTGACCGTCGCCGATTGCATTCGTCAGGCGGCCGAGGGCTTGGCCCACGCACATACCCGAAACATGGTCCATCGCGACATCAAGCCCGACAACTTGCTGCTCACGACGGACGGCGTCATCAAGATCCTGGACCTCGGACTGGCACGCTTCTTTAAGACGACCGACGAAGAATCACTGACACTCAAGCACGACGAACGAGTCATCGGCACCGCCGATTATCTCGCCCCGGAACAGGCCATCGACAGCCACAGCGTGGACTCGCGAGCCGACATCTACGGACTCGGCTGCACCTTCTATTGTGCGCTCACCGGACATCCCCCCTTCACCGAAGGGACGCTGGTGCAACGCCTGATGGCTCACCAATCGCAACCCGCGCCGCCCGTCACGAACGAACGGCCCGAAGTCCCCGAATCGCTGGTCAAGATTCTCGAACGGACGCTCGCCAAGAAACGCGAAGACCGCTACCAGACCGGCAAAGAGCTGGCCGACGACTTGACCAAGTGGCTGTTCGAGAACGCTCCGCACGAATGGAAAGAAAAGAACCTGCCGATGTACGCCACGCTGAGATTAAACGACCTGCTGAGCAAACCCGCGCAAGTCGCCGAGGCTCCGTTGGCAATCGCAGTGGAAGCCGAGGAGGCCCCCAAGCCCCCTTCGCAGATCATGGCCCAGAAGCTCGTCGAAAGTGGCAAGGTGGTGCTCACCCCATCTCCGATGAAATCGAGATCGGGAATCTCGCCCAAGTCCACTGCCGCCTCGAAGCCAGCCACGGCCGGAGCGAGCAAGGGGAGCGCTTCCAAAACGGGAAAGCCAATCACCACGGCGGAACCGGTCGCTCCCAAGACACCAAACAAACCCAAGCCGCAACCACTGAATCTGGTCAACATTGCTCGCGAGCATCCCGCGACGACCGTTGTCGTCAGTGTCCTCGCGACCGCCCTGTTGATCGCGGCCAGCGTCTATTTCCTACGTCCACCGCAACCCGCCTCCGCCAAAGATCACGGCCAAGCCACCATCGACACGCCTCAAACCGCTCAGACAGAAGTCGCGAATGCCAAGTAGCCGCATAGTGAACCGAACGCGCTAGCGTCGGGCGGTTCGCGCAATGTGAACCGAACGCGCTAGCGTCGGGCGGTTCACTGGCAAACGTCATCCACCCATGCCCGTGGCTAGTGCCATCGGCTCAACTGTCTTGGAGAATCACGCGACAGGGTCCAACGGCCACATCGGTCGCCGTCGCCGATACGGCAGCGACGCGAAGTCATGCGAGTGAATCGCGCTGGCATTGATGTTGAAGATCTGCCCGCCAAGCTGCTCGAAGCCCGAACGGAAATGGACGGCCGACTTCAACGCGATGTACTTCATCGCCGAGCAGTCGATCCCCAACGACCGCGCAAATGCCTGATCGAGCGGCTGCATCCGCACGCTGACCACGACGATGTTGATCCCCCGATGCCGCAGCCAGGCCGAGCAACCTAGCTCGCCATTGACGCCGGCATACATCGGGCCGTCATAGCGAAAGCGTCCCTCCGACAGCGCGATGACCTCGACATCCAGCGACAACGGCGGCCCCTGAATGGGATCCGACTTGCCCCCCAGTTCGACGTGCAACTTGGCTCCGACCCCCGCCACATGCGATTGCCGCGCGACATCGGGATCGACCATGTAGAGGACGAGTGCGTCCGATAGATCTTGTTCCACAAACGTCCGCAGCACCTCGGTCGAATCGCCCGGAGCACCGCCCCCCGTGTTGTCGGCCATATCCGCCAACATGATCGGGAAGCGTAGCTCAGGCGGCTCGCCTGAGTCTGTTGCCGTTGCCGACGCGGAACTCAGGCGAGCCGCCTGAGCTACGGACAACGCCTCGCGCACTGACAACGGTTGCTTGTACCACCGCTCGCGGCGCGACCACACCCAATCGCCGATCTCGTCCGCGGCCGCTTGAGCCGTCGCGCGGTTTCCATCCGCCACAACGATTACCGAAGCTCCCATGTCTGGCACGTCGGCCCACGGAAATCCGGTGGAGATCGTCGCGGACAAAAGACCGGGACGCCGCTCGACTTCATGCACCAATCGCAGCAGCTCATCAATCGGGGGATGAGCCGTGACTTGGCAAGCGGCACTCCAAAACAACGGCAACTGCCGCAGCGCGCTGACCGGCCGAACCTCGCCCCGAATCGCCCGCACGATCAAGTCCACCGCCTCGCGGCCACGCTCGGCCATGTCGATGTGCGGGTAAGTGTCATAGCCGATGATCGCATCCGCCGCCGCGACTCGCAGCGGAGCATGATTCGCGTGCAAGTCGGTGGTGACGACGATCGGAATGCTCGGCCCGACCACCTCACGCACCGAGGCCATGAAGTCGCCGTCCCCATCGTCAATTCCCTCGACCACCATCGCCCCATGCAGATCGAGCAACACGCCGTCGATGCCCTTTGCCAACTCGCGCCGCAATCCGTCGAGGAACTCATTCTTCAGAGTGTCATAGCTGGCTCGTTCGATGACCGCGCTGGGAAAGGCGAACGCCCACAGCAGCGGGATCAATTCAAACCCGTGCTTGTCGGCACCGTCGATGAATCCGCCGACACAAAAATTCGCGCCCCGATACTTTTCGATAATCTCTTGCCCGCGAGCACAGCCAATGCCGGTCTCGAAGTCGCGCACGACCGTTCGGCCGCCCGCAAACGTGCTGGTCTCGTGAAGGACGCCGCCGGTGACGATTCGCATGAGGAAACTCCCAATGAGGTTGCTTGGATACCGAAAGTTGTTGCCGACGAGTCAAGTTTTGAGGGGCGTCACTCTGCACTCTCTGCGGCTCTGCGTTGTCAGAACGGCTACTTGCAACGCAAAGACGCGGAGAGGTTGAGGCAGCGGCACCGCAAACCAAAGAATTAAAACTTTCTGACTCTGCCGGATTCTATGTCCGGTGGTAAAAGCTTCCGAGCGATGCCGAGAGCAGGAGGTTTTGGAGCCAGTCGTCATGGTATCGCTTTTGGTTGAGGCGGTGTGCGGGGCTGTCGTCAGAGCA
>JBJXEX010000298.1:0-39703 GCA_046156195.1 Planctomycetaceae bacterium
CGGAATTGGCCTCGGCCAATTCCGAAATTCCGAAGTGCCTGACCCCGGACTGGTATCAGGTGACTTTCCGCGGTGAATCGCCCGACGCTAGCGCGTTCGGCTCACACCGTGGTGCGAGACTCGTGACTCGGATCATCCGCTTGAACGATGTCTCGCCACGCCACTTTGCGGGGACGCGGTCGGCGGGGCAGAGCCGACTCACCCGTCAGCAGTCGCGGCGACTTCGCGGGCGTGTCCATTCGCCAGGTGATCTGTGGGAGTCGCGGCAAGCGTCGTCGAGCGGCTCGCCACAGATGTGTGACGACCTCGCCCGTTTTGGTCGCTTCCGGCTCTTCGACTCGCAGCACCAGCACGGCGGCGATCAATCGCAGCACGACGCTGACCGAGAACAACACATGAAAGTGCGAGACGCCAATCGCCAGAAATGAAAAGTCCCAGCCCGCCAATGCTCGCAACGCAAACCCAGATGCGATCGACGTGACACCGCCGACCATGCCGGCGATCGCGGTGCCGGCCGCGATGTACATCGCTCGGTTCTCCGATGGCGAATAGCTCAATAGGAAGCCGTGCTGAGCAATCGCGATCCCCGCATTGAGCAACGAGTCGAGCATGAAGACGGGAATCAACAGCCAGAACGCCAGCGTCGGATTCGCTGGCACGAACAGCAGGGCCAGCATCAACGTGAACTTGAAATAGATCGACAACACCAACAGTGGCCGATGCCCAAACTTGTCGGCGATCCAGCCCAGCCGACTGGCCGTCAACGCTCCGCCGATCCACGAGATCGCCCACAACAGCATCACATGCAGCAAATCCATGCCGACGTATTCCAGCAAGAACAAGCTGATGAACGGCGCTCCGGTCATCGCCGCGAAATGCCAAAAGCAACTGAAGCCAATGAACCGGCGAAACTCACGCTGCTGAAACGGAGCCGCCAAGATGTCTCGCAATCGTGGACTCGGAGCCGGCTGCACCGGCGGTTCATCGACTTTCAAAAAGACCAGCAGATCCAAAACACCGCAGACCGCTCCGATCGTACCGAGCACCGCGAACGCCGACTTGATCCCCTCGCGGTGACCAGAGACATAGACGGCCGCCAAGCCGATCGTCACGGCCGCGGTCCAGTGCATCCACAAATGACGTCGTCCCCAGAAGCGACTCAGTCCTTGCTTGGGCAGATAGTCTCCCATCCAAGACATCCATAGCGGATGACAGAAATCGGCCATGCCGTAATTGATCGCCGTCAGTCCGACGAGCGTCCAAATCCAAAACCCCGGCGGCATGTCCGGCCACAAGGTTGGTCCCAGAGCCGCCGGCAACATCACCAACCGCTGCGCGATTCCGACCGTCAGCCACAACCGCCGTCGATAGCGAAACCGATTCACGAGCACCCCGGAGACGAACTGCATGAACAACATCGCCGTCGGCAATGAGCCGAGTATCCCGATGTGCAATCCATTCGCTCCCAGCGCGCGAGCGAACTGCACCGTCGCGGGAGACGTCGTGAGCTGCAAATAAATCATGCCCAGACAACCGGCAAAAATGATCGCCCGTTGAGCCGTGTGTTGAGGCCACAAGATGAAAGCTCGCAGAGGAAGTCCAGAAGGGAGACGGAAGGGGGCGGGGTTGTAGTTCAATACCCGTCATGCGCGGAGAGCGAGTTGCCGTTAGACGAGGTTGATCGGTCCCCAGGGAAACCCGCGTCCCGAATTGAGCGGTTTTCTGTTATTGGTCTATTATCCCGTTCGGCGTATGACGCCCCATCCCTCCTTTCGACCTCGGCGAACCTCGACATGCTCAAGCCACGCTCCCGATTTGTGTTCCTGGCCGCCACTTTCGCGACGCTCTTGCTCGCGACCGTTCGCACGAACCGCGCGGGCGAGGAACCGTTCCGCGATCCGCTCACCGGCAAGTCCGCGTCCGGCAAACGGGCCGATGTTCCGAGCAAGCCCACACACCTGAAGGTTTCACTGGCGGAAGAAAAAGCCGGCGAGATCTTCCTCCTGTCGATCAGCCTCAAGATCCCGCCGGGAGGCTACACCTACTCGACCGACCCGCTCTTCGACGGAGGGACTCGGATCAAACTGATTGAGGCCGGCGGACTCGAACCAGTCGATGACAAGTTCTCTTCGGACCATGCCCCGAAGATCGAGTATCAAGCCGTCTTCGGACAGAACGTCGAGAAGTTCAAAGACGCGGTGACATGGACTCGGCGGTTCCGCATGAAGGCGGATGCGAAGCGGAGCGACGTGCGCATCATCAGCCAAGTCCGCTTCCAAATCTGCGACAGCCTCAATTGCAAATCGTTCAACGAGGCATTCGTGGTCCATGCGGACGGGGCGGCGGAAGTCATCGACTCAACGGCTCCCGCGACACTCGCCGCCTTCATCAGCCGCGTCGCACCTCCCGCAACCGCCGAGATTCCCACCGTCGATCCAAAACCCGAAAGCGTGGCCGCCGAGCAGATCGAGACGAAGCCGTTTGAACTGATGATCGTGCCCAAATCCGGCAAGAGCAGCGATCCGATCGCGCTGCGGTTTCGATTGTCTCCGGAGAACGCTCAACCGGGCGAATCGACTCTGTTGTCGATCACGATGGAGTTGGACTCCGACTGGCACACGTTCGCGCTCGATCAAAACCCGGAGAACACCGGACTCCCGACGCAGATCGAGATCACCGCACCGCACGGCCTGAAGCTCGCGGAAAAAACATTCTCACCCAGTCTCGCCCCGGAAACCGTGCGGGCCAGTTCGGGCAAAGAGCAGCGAGTGCATCACAAGCAGATCACTTGGACGATGCCGCTGACCGTCGAGCAAGCAAACTACGGCGTCTCCGGCACGATTACTTATCAGCTTTGTCGCGAGAAGAACTGCCGGTTCCCCAACACGGTCGCGTTTGAGTTGGGACACGTCATTAAAGCGGTCGTGATCGACAAGCCGGAAAAAACCGAAACCGTCGTTTTGATTCCGCCGCCAACAACGGATGACGACGGTGCCCCGAATCTCGACGGCCAAGAGTTCATGCCGCGCAAGCAAACCGGCAGCTTGGCGCTGTACTTGGTCTATGCGTTTCTGGGGGGCTTGATTCTCAACGTGATGCCGTGCGTGTTGCCGGTGATCGCAATCAAAGTGCTCAGCTTCGTGCAGCAATCAGGACAAAGCCGCGGTCGGATTCTGTTGCTGAACCTGACCTATTCACTCGGAGTGCTGACGGTCTTCTTGGTCCTGGCGGGGTTCGCGGTGGCGGCGAAGGTCGGTCTGATCAAGCAATTCGGCTGGGGGAGTTTCTTCCAAGAGACCGAATTCCAAGTCGTGATGTCCTGCATCGTGTTCGCGATGGGTCTGAGTCTGCTGGGCGTCTTTGAGATTCCGATCCCCGGCATGGTCGGCTCGGCGGCGAGCCAACAGCATCAAGAAGGTCCGCTCGGAGCATTCCTGACCGGCATCTTCGCGACACTGTTGGCGACTCCGTGCAGCGGGCCGTTTCTGGGCGTGACGCTCGGTTGGTCGGTGCAGCAAGAGCCTCACATCATCTTCTTGGTTTGGGCCGTGATGGGACTGGGCATGGGGGCACCGTACATCTTGCTGGGCTTCTTCCCCGCCTGGGTGAAGTATCTGCCGAAGCCGGGCAACTGGATGGTGACGTTCAAAGAAGTCTGCGGCTTCATCCTGATGGGGACGATCATCTTTCTGATGAGCAGCATGAAAGGTCATTGGCAGTTGCCGTTGTTGATCCTGCTGCTGTCGATCGGCTTCTCGCTGTGGATGATCGGCAAGCTCTACACGATCAATTCCCCCGCCAGTCGCCGCTGGACGGTGCGCGGGTTCGCGACGTTGGTCTCCGGCGTGGGACTCTGGTTGGCAATCGGATTGGCGGACGATAAGCCGGGGGCCTACGAACTCCCCTGGCAGCCGTTCTCCGGCAAGCTGGTCAAATCCGAATTGCGTCAGCGTCGCACCGTGTTGTTGGACTTCACCGCCAACTGGTGCGCGGCCTGCAAGGTCAACGAGTTGATCGCGTTCAATCGCAAAGAAACTCTGGAGCGAATCCAGAAACACAACATCGTCGCCGTCAAAGCGGACTACACCGAGTTCTCGCCGAAGATCAAAGAATGGCTCGATGAATTCGAGAGCGCGAGCATCCCGCTGGCGATCATTTTCCCCGGCAACGACCCGCTGCACCCGATCGTGCTCCGCGACTCGATCACTCAAGGCCAGTTGCTGGAGAAGCTCGACGAAGCCGTGCAGGTGAAGAGCGACAATCAACGCAAGCTCACACTGCGCTGACGCCCTCGTTCCCACGCTCCGCGTGGGAACGAGAGAACCAGTCGGTCACCTGCCAACGATTGGAAGTAAATTGTCATGACCCGTTCCCGAGAAGAATTGCTGCGTTTGGTTGCCGAGTTGAGTGAGGCCGACCCAGAACTGCGTCTGGGCCAAATGCTTACCAACCTAGCGACATTGGCCCGTGGACCACAGGCGGAGTCCGTGTGGGACTGCGAAGACGATGAGTTGATTGCAGCGGCCAGTCGGCTATTGACTCGCCTTCAGGAACGCCACGCTGCTGTCGCGTAGACGCGAACGGCCGAACGCAAACAATCAACGACCTGCTGACAGCCTGTCGGCAAATTGAAAGTGGTTCGGCGACTTTCCTCATTCCCACGCGGAGCGTGGGAACGAGAGGAAGGCGTCCGTTCTGACCAATTCCGCCGACACATCCGCATCCGCCTTCGCATCCGCCGACGCCTTCGGCTTGCCGTTAAACGAGGGGCGTTCGGCTACAGCACCGGGCCGATGATCCACGGGGCGAACTCTTCGTCACCGATCCCTTGGGCTTCGCTCTTCGTCTTCTCGCCACTGGCGACGGCGAGGATCTTCTCGAAGATTTCTTGTCCGACTTGCTCGACCGATGCGCCATCCAGGATGCCGCCGGCGTTGATGTCCATGTCGTCGATCATCCGCTCAAACATCGGCGTGTTGGAGGCGACCTTGATGCTCGGTGAGGGCTTGCAACCGAAGCAGCTTCCGCGGCCGGTCGTGAAGACCACGACGTTCGCTCCCCCTGCCACCAGGCCGGTGACGGAAATCGGATCAAAGCCCGGAGTGTCCATAAAGACAAAACCTTTGGACGTGACCGGCTCGGCGAAATCGTAGACCGCGTTGAGCGCCGTGTGGCCGGCCTTGGCGATTGCTCCTAACGACTTTTCGTAGATCGTCGTGAGTCCCCCCTTCTTGTTTCCGACCGAGGGATTGTTGTCGATCGCGCCGCCGAACTTCGCGACGTACTCTTCCCACCAGCGAATCTGCCGGATGAGTTTCTCTCCAACCTCTCGCGTCCGAGCACGTCGGAGCAGCAAGTGTTCGCCGCCGTAAATCTCAGGCGTCTCCGCCAGGATGGTCGTCGCGCCGTGAGCGACCAGCATGTCGCTCGCGATACCGAGTGCCGGGTTGCAGGTGACTCCGCTGCTGCCGTCGCTCCCGCCACAGTTGGTGCCGAGGATGATCTCCGAAACCGGGATCGGCTCGCGGCGTGCTTGATTCACCTGCGGCAGCATGTCTTTCAAAAGATCGGTCGCGTAACGGACGGTCTTCGCGATGCCTCCTTGCTCCTGCATGTTGATGACCAGTGGCCGAGCTGGCTCCGGTTCGCCCGGAATGCGGAGTTGAATCAGTCCGTGCTTGTCTTGCAGATACGAACCTTGCGACGTCTCACAGCCGAGTCCCACGATCAGATACGCGGCGATGTTCGGATGCTTGCAGAATCCCGCCAACGTGCGGGCCATCAAGCGATGCTCAGGCCCGTCGTAGTCGAACGCGCAGCCTCCCTTGTGGACCAGCGGCACGACGCCGTCGATGTTCGGGAAATCGCGGAGCAAGTCTTTATTGAATCGTTCGGCAATCATCTTCGAGGTGGCGGCCGAGCAATTCACCGTGCTGACGATGCCGATGTAATTGCGTGTCGCCGCTCGGCCGTCGGGCCGGCGATAGCCTTGAAACGTGCGGCCGAGAATCGGCGTCGGATCGGGCGGGATATCGGTCGCGATCGCATAATCGAGATGCAGTTCACCCGGCTCCATGTTGTGTCGATGCACCCACTCGCCCGGCTCGATGGACTCGGTCGCGTAGCCGATGACTTGGCCATATCGACGAATCGGCTGCTGGGGAGCGATCGACTTCACCGCGATCTTGTGGCCGAGTTCGACAATTTCTTTCGCGGTGATCTCATAAGGTCCGACCCGCACGGCGGCACCCGCCGAAATCGTGCGGCGGACATAAGCGACATTATCTTCGGGGTTCAACAACAGAGCGGGAGAATCTGAGGACATCGGTCGGCTCCAAAAGGCGTCCATGCGAAAGTCGGATGAGTCGGCGAAACGTAGCGAGTCGTCGCGACTGCTCCAAGTTGCGTTGTCGGTGACGTCTGTCATGCTCGCCACGTCGTTTAACCGCCACGCCATCGGCGTGCGCGCATTGTGGCGCGACGCTCCGCGTCGCGATTCTCCACATTGGTTGCGATTTCGTGTCTCACTCGCGTCGATGTCCACACGAGTCCCGCGCACGCCGATGGCGTAGCGGTTAAACATCTCACTCACAGACTTTTCTTGCCCTCTCAGGAACTCTCATGTCTCTGACTCGCCGCGAACTGATCCTGACGCTGCTGGGAGCGCCGGCGTTGTTGGCGTCGGGATGTTCGGCCTCGCCGCGTCTGCCGCCGGAGGGCGAGTTGCTCGGCCAGTCGCTGGAGATTGGGCATCGGCTGCGCGACGGATTTCGCTGGCCACCACCGAATGCGGATCAATGGCAAGACGTCGGTGTCGTCATCGTCGGCGGTGGCGTTGCCGGGCTGTCCGCCGCGTGGCGATTGAAGCAATCGGGCTGCGAGGATTTCGTCATTCTCGAATTGGAATCGCAGCCGGGCGGGACATCGCGATCGGGACGTTGCGAGCTGACTCCGTATCCGTGGGGTGCTCACTACTTGCCGGTGCCGCTGGCTCACAATCGCGATCTGATTCGACTGCTCGACGAGATGGGAGTCGTCGAATCAATGGCTGCAGACGGATCGCCCGTCATCGCCGAACAGTTTCTCTGTCGCGATCCCGATGAGCGGTTGTTTGTCAGTGGCGAATGGATCGAAGGCTTGTATCCGACGACGGGAGCCTCGGACGATGACCTCGCGCAACTCGCCGCGTTTCGGAAAGAGATCGACCGCTGGTCCGCGTGGCGAGATGCGTCCGGTCGCCGAGCGTTCTCGATCCCGATTCGTCACGCGACCGACGATCCCGAAGTTTTGAAGCTCGACAAGCTGTCGATGTCCGAGTGGCTGCGTCAGCACGGTTGGACCTCGCCGCGATTGCATTGGCTGGTCGATTACAGTTGCCGCGACGACTACGGCCTGACCGCCGAGCAAACCAGCGCGTGGGCCGGCGTGCTGTACTTCGCCGCTCGGCTGAAGGAACCGGGGGCCGACCATCAACCGCTGATGACCTGGCCGGAAGGGAACGGCCGGATCGTCGAGCACTTGGCCGCTCAGGCGGGAGCCCGATTGAAGACGGGCATCGTGGTGACGCGGATCGGACCTGACTCCGCCGAACACCAAGCACCCGGCTCACCAAGAAGTCGTGTCGACGGCGAACGGCTGGAAGTCCTCGCCTTCGACACCGCAACAGAACAACCGATCGGCTACCGCGCGAAGTCGGTCATCTTCGCCGCTCCGCAGTTTCTTGCTCCGCGATTGATCGACGGATTCACCAAACGAACCGGCCGCAGTGCCGAGCCATTTGAATACGGCTCATGGCTGGTGGCGAACGTGCATCTCAGCCGCCGCCCGCACGAATCGAGCTTCCCGCTGAGCTGGGACAATGTGATTCACGACAGCCGTTCGCTGGGGTATGTCGTCGCGACGCATCAATCGGGCAACGATCACGGGCCGACGGTCCTCACCTGGTATCACCCGATGTGCGACGACAACGTCAAAGCCGCGCGAACGCAATTGCTCAACGCGAAGTGGTCGGACTTGGCGGAGGTCGTGCTCACGGACCTCGAACGTCCGCATCCAGAGATTCGTGATTTGGTGACTCGGTTGGATGTCTTTCGCTGGGGACACGCGATGATCCGCCCGCGTCCTGGATTCATCTCCAGCCAACAGCGCCGCGATGCCGCTCAACCCGATGGCCACATTCATTTCGCAAACACCGATCTCAGCGGCATCGCCCTGTTCGAGGAAGCCTTCGACCACGGGCTGCGCGCGGCTGACGAAGTGCTGGTGGCAAAATGACGAATGACGAAATACCCAATGATGGCGGTTTCTCTGCGGCGGAGCGGCAACCAAAAACACTTCTTGATCGCGGTTGGGAGTCTCCCTTGGTGCCCCGCCATTTTTTGTTGATCCGTGGGGCGGCCTTGCCATCGGTGGGGCCAAGATTTCGGATTTGATCCCACCCGCCGCGGCGGAGCAAATCCGCCCAACGGATGGAGGCCGACGTCGCCACACCTTCCCGCAGCACAAGCCGCTCTTTCTCAGGCTACTCGCTCAATCGAAACGGACGCTTCGGGTTCGTGAATTCACGCGGTTCGCTTACGTCAGCTTGACTCCGCAACACCCGCTGAATTTATCGCTCGGATTGACGGGCCTGCCGCAGTTGGGGCAATAAGTCATCACAGTCGCGGGAGCGTTGCCGCTGTTCGGCGTCGCGGAGGGATGTGGCGCGGCCGGTGCGAGTGTCTGTGGCGCGGCGAGCAGCACGACGGCTCGACCGGTGGCAGCCGCGACGGCGGTATCCCGTTGAGTGGCGAGCGCGTTGGCATGGGATTGATGAGTCAGCTCGATGTGCATTCGATTCAACTCCAAGGTCTGCTCGGTGGCGGCAAACTGCTGAGCCAACATTCGCTCGTAGAACTGAGCCTTTTCGGCACCGATGACTCCGTCCGCTTGGTACTTCGCGATGAGTGCCTGAGCGGCCGCGGGTGACTTGGCCGCTTCGAGAGCCAGCACTTGCTCGGTGGAGAGTCCTTTCAGAGCTTCCGTTTTCAGCAACTCGGCAATGACAGCGGCTTGCTCCGGTGCCGCGACGGCCATCAGCGTCTCTTTCTTCACGCCATCCAACGTGCGAATGCGAGCCATCTCGCGCTCATGCTCGGCATCCGCTTGCTCGCGAGCGAGTCGGGCGTCCGCTTCTTTCGCCTTCAGGGCCAGGGCCTGCTTGGCATCGGCCTCGCTCAGTTCTTGCTTGCTGAGTTGCTCGGCCAATTGCATGGCGAGCGTGACTCGCGCCGTCTGCTTCGCGAGCTGCGCTTCCGCGTCTTTGGTGGCGATCCCGCGATCAATGTCCGCCGTGTCGCTCCGGAGTTTCGCGTCCGCCAAGGCTTGCTCGCGCTTCGCTTCGTAGTCGCGAAAGCCCTCGTCGAGCTTGGCTTGGTGCCGCTGTCGAGCCAGCTCTAAATCGTGAGCCAGTTGCTCACCTTCCAATCCGTGACGCTGCCGCAGGGCGAGTTCGTCGTAGCGATGTTGCAGTCCAGAAATCTCGACGAGGTTTTCGAGTTCGCGCGCGCGTTTGATGTGAGCACGCTTGTCTTGAGCGGTCTCGAAGTCGCTCCACAACGAGGCCCACAACTGCTGGCGGCCGAGGTCGGTCTTCTTCGCCTCGAAGCCGCGCTGTGCTTCGAGTTCCGCCGCTCGGGCACCTCGTTGGCGATCCGCTTCGCGACGGTCGTACTGCGATTGTTGAACGAACTCCTCAAACTGGTCCTTGGTCCGAATCTCGGCGATGCGGTCGTCCGTGGCTTCGGCGTCGATGTGTTGCTGGATCTCCCGCTGACGCTGACGCAGTTCGAGTTCCGCCGTCTGCAAGTCGAGCCGGCCACGAGCTTGCGAGAGCTTGTCCTGCACCGGGCAGGAGAACTCCACGAGGTCCAGCCGCAGGTAGGTCAGACCGATGTCTCGAAACTGCGACGCCAACGCCGCTTCAAGCTCGTCGTGCAAACGCTCGCCGAGTTCGTCGCGATGCAGGTCGATGTCAGCGACGGTGGCCTCACGCACGACTCGCGCGAGCACCGCCAGCACCTTCGGACGGAAAAGGCCAATGACTTCGTCGCTGGTGACCCGCGACGCGCCCTTCATCACGTTGAGGTGGAAGGCGTGAAGGTCGCTGAGCGTCAGCACCAACGTCGCCTTTGTGTTGACCTCTTGGTTGTCGCGGCTCAGCAGATGGGGGCAGTCCACTTCCAATCGCTGCTGGCTGACATCGACCAGAACGGCCGAGAACGGCGAGCCAAAGAACAGGTCTTTGATCCGCTGCGAGACCGTGGCGACCGTGTGGGCACCGGGACCGAGGTCGGCTTGATACCGTCCATCGTGCAGCAACATGCCCGACGTTCCTTCCTCGACGATCAGCGTCTTGGTCAGCAACGCCTTCAAATCACCGACGGTGATTTTTTGAGCGACAACATGCGGCTGGCGAGACCAGCGGTCGCCACCGGTGATGGCCGGATCGGACGCAGCAGACAGATTGGTGTTGGACATCGCGGAACCTCGTGGGGGTGAAAAGTGATCGTAGGATGTTGGTGAAGCCGATGGTGGGCGAGTGGAACGTCGTCGCAACGCTCCAACTCTCCCGGTCCTCCGCCGAAAACCAAGGGTCGGGAGAGTTGAAAGAATCACTGCTGCCAAGGTAAGCCGGAAGTCTGAGGAACCTTGCGTGAAAATTTTTGCGAAGTGAGGAAGCGGCCAATGGCTCGACAGACTTGGGACGAAGAGCAGGACTGGGACGACGCGGACGAAGATGACTTCGCGGGTGACTTCGCGGATGAATCGACCATGCCGTGCCCGTACTGCGGCAGTGAGATTCACGCGGACTCGCCCCGCTGTCCGTCCTGCGAGAACTATCTGTCGCTGGAAGACGCGCCGCCAACGCCGGCACACAAGAAACCGTGGTGGGTGCTGCTCGGAGTAGGTCTGGGGTTGCTGGTCTTTCTCCGTTGGTTGTTCGTGTGAATTGCCCCGATCCGGCCACGCCCATTCGCCTCCTGCGTTTCCGAAACTTGTTGCCGATGAGTCAAGTTCGGTTCGGCTTTGTGATCCGCGGTCAGACGGCCCCCAAAGGCTGCCCGCGGATGGCAAAGCCGAACCGCGGACGGAAGCGCGTTGCCAGAATCTTTTTGCCCCACATCTTCTTGCCAGCCGTTTGCAGAGCAGCCGTATTGCCGTACCGACTTCCGAGGAAAGAAGCCCGACGAATGAAGGGAGACGACGAATGCCGCGATCCTTGGGCACATTCGTCGTCTCCCTTCATTCGTCCGGCACTTTCACTTCCCGCGTACTGGCGAGCGCGGCTACGAAGATGCGGTCGCGTGGTCCTGATGGCTATCATCCCCGGCCCGATCCGCAGCCGCTTCTTGGAAGGACAGCCTGATGTCGAATTTTCTTCGCGCGAATGACACGAGCAACTCACCCGATGGTTCATTGCCACCACTCAGTCCGGGGAGTGCTTCGAGTCTTCAGCCGGTGGCCGCCTCGGAGAATCCGGACGAGACCTATTCGCTCACGGGGACACCGGCGAACGCTCCGTCGGAGTTCGATGGGAACTCGGTCAGCACTGCGCCGCCGAGCCGCATGATCCCTACGGATCGGGGGCCGCTGGGAAAACAGTTCGACAAGAATTCGATGTGGATTCTGATTGGCTGCAACGTGCTGGTGTTCATGTCGAGCGTGTGCGTGATGGTGCTGGAACTCACGGCCTCGCGGTTGATCGCGAAGCATGTTGGCAGTTCGCTCTATACCTGGACCTCGGTCATCGGCGTGGTGTTGGCGGGGATCACGATTGGGAATTTCCTCGGAGGTTGGCTGGCGGATAAAGCTCCGGCCACCAAGCTGCTCAACTGGCTGTTTCTGACGGCGAGCATTCTGTGTCTGAGCGTGTTGTGGCTGGACGGTGTGGCGTCGAGCCAAGACCGGCCCGTGGGATTGAGTTGGCCGGCCTGGGTGTTGTGCGTCGTCGGGATGGTGTTCTTTTTGCCGTCGATGGCACTGGGGACGATCTCGCCGGTGGTGGCCAGCTTGGCGTTGTCGCACAGCCGCAAAGTGGGAGTGACGGTGGGGAATGTTTACGCCTGGGGAGCGTTCGGTTCGATTGTCGGGACGTTTTTGGGTGGGTTCATTTTGATCGACACGTTTGGGACTCGCGCGATTGTCGCGTTGGTGGCCGGCACGCTCGCGGTGATGGGCTTCCTCTCGGCGGGGAGCCAGTGGGCGTTTCGATCGGCGGTGTTGTTCGGCTGGATGCAGTTCGTGACGATCGTCGGTCTCTCGGCAGCCGTGACCGATGTGGGTGCTCGCGACTTCGCGACTTTTCTGGCCGGCGAACCCGCCAGCCTGAACGATCCCTTCATGCAGGGGGAAAACGGGCGGCCGTGGGCCAAGTACGGCAAGCGGCTCGGAGGCCAACTGCACGCGCTCGGACTGACGCTCGGACTGCGCGACGACGCGATCGGCGAGTACCACGACGAGAGCAATTACTCGTACATCAACGTGACTCAGACGACGGAGCATGGTCAGCGGGTCTCGGTCTTGAAGCTCGATAAGTTGATTCACAGCTACTTCGTGACCGACGATCCGACTCAGTTGAACTACGACTATGAGAAGGTCTACGCGGCTGTGACCGAGCAATCGGTCGCGACTTGGGATCGCACGACGAGCGTGTCGCTCAACGAAATCCGCAAGGAGGTGTCGCAGTGGCGGCAGGCGAATGCGGTCGCTCATCCCGTGCTCGCGCCGAATGCGATTCGTGGTGAGGGCCTCAATGCGTTGGACCAAGAGGTTCGCAAGGTGCTGGAGGGGAACTCTGACGATCCCCGCGTTCTGGCGAACGCGGCTACGGAGAACGCGGCAGCCGAGTCGGTCGCGCTGGCGGACGTGTTTCAACGATTCCCCTCGCCCGTGATCTTCGATGCCGAACGGCAGACGTTGTCGTTGCACGGAGGGATGACTCCCGAACTCCGCGACGAGTTACTGCGGCGGCATCCGTACTCGCATTATTGGCAGGCGATCGAACGCCTGGCGGAGATGACTCGCCGCGCCGATTGGGGAGACTTCGGCTCGGCCCCGCTGGCAACTTTGCCCAGTGGCATTGCGATCCCAGAGGAACTCAAAACGCGAGTCCTCTTTGACAGGCACCTGCAAGCGTTGAATGTCTATCGCTCGCTGGATGCCGACGACGTGCGGACGTTGCTGCGGCTCGGCGACTCGGAAGCGGTGACGTATCGCGAAGCGATCGAGCGGCTGTATCGGCAGTCTCGTCAGGTCGGCACGTTGTTCTTGGGAGGGGGCGGGTTCGTCTTTCCGCGCTGGATTGAATCGCTCTTTCCGCATGAGCCGCTGATTCATGTCGCGGAGTTAGACCCCGGCGTGAAGGCGGCGGTGCAGGCTCGGATGGGCTTGCCTCCCGACGATCAGACACGGGTGAAAACGACGATCGGCGATGCTCGGAACTTCGTCGATGATCGCGTGCGATTGAATCAAGCGGCGAAGAACCGAGGCGAGAAACCGGTGCTCTACGATTTTGTCTACGGCGACGCCTTCAATGATTTCAGTGTCCCGTGGCATCTGACGACCAAAGAGTTCTCCGAGAAGATCGCCTCGCTGCTGCATCCGACCGAAGGGATTTACCTCGTCAATCTGATCGACATCTACCCGCGCACCGAGTTCCCGCCGGGACCGCATGAGACTCTCGAAGTCACGATCAAAGGAAATCTTCCCGAAGCCCTGACCTCGCGGATCGCCAGCAAGGATTTTTGGACGGCCGCACCGACTCTGTATTCCGGCCTGGAACTTCAAAGTCAGAGCGACTTGTCGGGATATCGACTGCGATTCCTCGGTCTGATGTCCGACGAGCTGCGCGATCGGCTGCTGAAACTGGCGGAGGGATATCCGCCGCTGGCCGACGCGGCGAAACGTCTCTACGCCGACTCTCGAAAACACTGGATCGCTGGCGAGATTCCGCACACGCTCACGGAGATCATCGACCAACCTGAAGAATGGGTAGGTGTGCCGGCTCCGTTCGAGGGAGTCGAAGTCTGGCAAGCAGCAGACTATTCGGCGTATCGCTTGGCCGTGCGCGGCGTGATGTCCGAAGTGTTGCGCGAGCGTCTGCTCAAGTTGGCCGAGAACAAGCCAAGCTATGCCGAAGCCGTGCAGAAGCTCTTCGACAACTCACGCAAGCAACGCACCGGGCGATTCCTGGGAAGCTACGTCAACACGATCGCGCTGGTCTTTCCGCACGTCTACGTCTTCAGCAGCGAGATTGATCTGCCCCATGCCAATCGCGACACGTTTGTCATCGTCGCCTCGAAGCGGAAGCTCGACCTGAAAGAACTCCGACAAGCCAGCCAACACTGGAGCGGTGCTCCGTTCGCCAGCTTGGAAACAAACGCCAAGGACAAGCCACCGCAAGCGCGCGGCCAGATGAGCCAGATCCTCGCGAATGCCCACGGCATCGTCTTGACCGACAACTACGCCCCCGTTGACAACCTACTCAGCGCGGTCTTCGACGAACGCTGATTGAGCAGGGCTAGGAGTTAGCTGTTGAAAACTTGGCCTTGTGGAAAGTTATTGGCTGACAAGACCAGACGGGTTTTGTTGCGCTGTCTTAGCCCCAAAGGGGCGTTACTCGACAGCCTAGGGCGGTAGCCCTAGGTTGGCCGCACGTCGCTGCTGATAAGCCCCAAAGGGGCGAAACTCGTCTGACGTTCGTTCGAGTCACGCCCCTTTGGGGCTTCAGAATTTCGTCGTTTCGCCGGTCCTAGGGCTATCGCCCTAGGCTATCGAGTCTCGGCCCTTTGGGCCTAAGGCGCAACAAATCTCAAGCGATCGCTAATCATCGTCACCCCCAAGTTTTCAACAGCCCAGGCTAGGAGTTAGTGGCTAGTGGCTCGCGAAGAAAGCTGACATCCCTGCTCCGTTCCTCCCAGTCCCCAGTCCCCAGTCCCCAGTCCCTAGTCCCTAGTCCCTAGCCCCCAGCTCGTACCACATGGCCATTCAATTCAACTGCCCGTACTGCACGGTGACGATCCAAGTTCCCGACCAAGCCGCCGGCAAGAAAGGGACGTGTCCGCAATGCGGCACCAAGATCGTTGTGCCGATCCCCAAGAACGCGCCGCCGGTTGACGCTGCCTCCGCGCCTCCCGCGTTTGAGCCGCCTCCGCCCGCACCGATGTTCGCGCCGCCTCCGGCTCCTCAACAGATACCGTTTGCCCCACCACCGCCGATGCCCGCTCCGGGATATTCTTCGTTTCCCGGTATGCCCTACGGCTTCGATCCGAATCAGACGTCGCCCCCCCCCCGCGTTCTGGCGAACGCGGCTACGGAGGGGATGCCTTTCGGCTTCGATCCGAATCAGCCGCAGGTCGCGTCCGCGCCTGCTTCCGCCGAGCCTCCCTCGGTTGCGAAGAAATACAAACAGAAGCTGAAGCGGCGCGGTGGGCCAGCCGTGTGGGGACCATTCGTGGCCGTCGCGATCTTCGGTGTCGTCGCGGCCGTTTACTTTGGGAAATCGGGAGCGAAGTCCGAAGTCCTGACCGGCAAGCTGACCGGAATTCGACTCGCCAAGAGCAAACTGGAACCGGCACTCGTGCATCGCGAATGGATCGACGGCATTGATGAAGAGACGCTCGGCAATGTGCTCAAGCAAATGGAGAAACGGACCGTCAAGTTTCGCAGCAGCAACGAACTGATCAGCATGACGTTTCAAGGGAGTCCCGAAGGGATCAAAGTCTTGGCCGCCGCCGGGCCGAGCGCGGAATTGGTCGCCGTCGATATTTCGAGCCACAAGCTGCTGGCCAAGTGGCATCAAAAACACGCGGCCAAGCTGAGCGATCAGTGTCAGGCGAATGTCGCTCGCTCGGCCAAGAAGTTCGTCCAAGAATGGGCGCGAGCCGAAGCCGCTCGCGACACCAAGCACAGCTTCGGACACTTTCACGACGAGCTTGGCTTGGGCGCGCTGACGATGGGCCTGGGGGCCGAAGTGGTCGCGATCGTCGGCAACACTTCGCATGGCTGTGTCGCGGAGCAACAGGGCCAACTCTTCTTCCTGTTGCCGGGCGGCACGAATCGTTTCGAACTGCAAGGCCGCGAGCATGGCAAGGGGAAAATCGTCTTCCCCGGCCACTTCGACGTGGCTGTCGAAACCGCCGCACCCGTTCGCAAGCCTAGCTCGAAGAAGACCGACGACGATCCAGAGATGACCGACGAGGGCGATCCAGACATGAAATCCAAATCCTTCGGCAAGCCCGCCCTCAACGACCCCTCCGCCATCGACGAGTCCATGCCGGAAAAACCGAAGTCGAAAAAGAAGGAAATGGAAAATGACAAATGAAAAATGGAGAATGAAAAATGTAAAACGGTTTCGTCGCTTCGCGGCGTCGCTCCATTTTCCATTTTCCATTTTTCATTTTTCATTTCTCATTCTTGCGTTCTTCTCCGTCCCGCTCGCCGCGCAGGACCAAGTCATTCTGCAAACCGAAGGGACCAGCAGTCGCCTGACGCTGCCGTGTCAGATCGTTGACTACACCGGCGAACGAATCACCGTGCAGTTCAAAACCGGAGCGACTCAAAAAATGTATCCCTCCGAGCAAGTCATTGAGGTCCGCACTGCCTGGCTGGAATCGCATGAACTCGGCCGGAAGCTGCTGGCCGAACGGAAACTCGCTGACGCCGCGCGAGCGTTGCAGTCCGCGCTGATCGTCGAAAAGCGCGGATGGGTTCAGCGCGAGATTCTCGCCTCGCTCATTCGCTGCTCGATTCAATCCGGCGACCGAGCCTCCGCCGGAACGCGATTCCTCAAACTTCTCGAAAGCGATCGGACGACGCGGCACTTCGGCTTGATCCCCCTGGTCTGGGCCTCGGAGCAAGTTTCCAGCGCGGCGAAGTCCCAAGCTCAAGTTTGGTTGACGATGCAAGAATCGGACACGGCTCGACTGCTCGGCGCGAGTCTGTTGTTGGACGACGCGAGTCTCGGCGACACCGCTGCTGAAGAGTTGCAAAAGTTGCAGCGCGGCACCGACGACCGAATTCGATCACTCGCGCAAGCTCAATCGTGGCGGCTCAAACTGCGAGCGCTGGAGATCGGCGACATTGAACTCAATCGCTGGGACGTTCGCATTCGCGAACTTCCCGCGCCGTTGCGCGGCGGCCCGTCGTATCTGCTCGGCCGAGGTTGGTCGATGCGCCGCGAGCATGACCGCGCGGCAACCTCGCTGTTGTGGGTCACGCTGATGGACGACAGCGACCCGCGGCTCGCCGCCCGCGCCGGTGTCGAAGCGGCCGAATCCCTCAAACGACTCGGCCAATCCGACGACGCCCGCCGCCTGCTGCAAGAGATCGCCACTCGCTTTCCCGATACCGAATTCGGCGAAGCCGCAAAGTAAACGCTGCAGCCGCGCCCGTTACGGAGCGTTCGTCTTCCTTGAAACAACCGCTTCCTCAGGGTTGCGGCTTCGCCGACTTACATCAGCAGCGTGGTCGTTTCGGCTTCGCTCCATTGGTCGAGTTCTTCTTGGAGTTGTCGGAGTTCCTCGGCGAGCGATTGGCAGATGGAATCGACCTCGGCCAAGTCACCCTTGCGGCCGAGGATTTCCAGACGCATCGCGGCTTTGACGGTCGCGTTGATGCCGAAGTTTCCGGCCGAGCCTTTCAGCCGATGAGCGGCACGCTCGATCGCTTTGGCGTCGCGGCGCTGCACCGCGAGCTGCACATCGACGAGCAGCTTCGGAGATTCCTCCAGAAACAATTCGATCAGTTCGGTGACAAGCTCCAAGTCGTCACCCAGGCGAGTCAGCATTTCGCCGTGGTTGAAGACGTCGTTGCGGTTGACGACATCAATGCGGTTGACGACATCGCCGCGGCGCGATGTTGAGGCGACCGGCTTGGTGGTGGATGACATCCCTTGCATGTGTTCCTCCCGATGCTCGTTGTTGGTGGTGGTGGCGGTGGGAATGGTGACGTGAGAATTGATCGTGCGATGTGCGGCGGACTCGGCGGCCGATTTGGCGACGACGCTGGCGATCGTGTCGAAGAGCAGTTGCGGCTGAATCGGCTTCGAGACGTAGCCGTCCATGCCCGCTTCAAGACAGCGTTCGCGGTCGCCGGACATGGCATGTGCGGTCATGGCGATGATCGGTAGATGCTGACCGGTGGATTTCTCTTGAGCGCGAATCGCGGCGGTCGCTTCGAGGCCGTCCATTTCGGGCATTTGGACGTCCATCAGCACGAGGTCGAAGCGTTCGTGAGCGAGACGTTCGACCGCTTCGCGACCGTTCTCGGCGACGGCGACGGTGTGGCCTTGCTTCTGCAACAGCCGCACGGCGACGCGCTGGTTCACCGCGTTGTCCTCGGCCAACAGGATCATGAAACGGTTGGTCGTCGGTGCCGCCGCAGGTGCGTCGTCGCCGGAGGTCGTGATGCGACCGTGAGTCGTTTCCCCTTCCAACGCGGAAGTGCCCATCGCGGTGACGATCACATCGAACAGGTCCGACTGCTTCACCGGCTTGGTGAGGTACGCGGAGATACCAAGTTGTCGGCAGCGTTCGACGTCGGTCCGTTGGCCGGTGGTCGTCAACAGCATGATGGAAACTCCGGCGAGTTTGGGATCGCGTCGAATTTGTTCCGCCACCGCGAAGCCATCCATGTCGGGCATCTCGGCGTCGATCAACACGAGCGGATAACTTTTTCCCGCATTGCTGGAGAGCTGCATGGTCATCAGGCCCAGCCGACCGTTCTCGACGGCGGTCGGACACATCTGCCAGTGCGAGAGCATCTCGACCAGCATGGCTCGGTTGGTCGCGTTGTCGTCGATGATCAAGACGGGCAACCCGCGCAGCGCGGCCGAAGGTTGCCGAACAGCCCGCAATGAAGCCTGCTCCGACAAAGGAAATTTCATCGTGAAGTGGAACGTGCTGCCGCACCCCGGTTCGCTTTCGACCCAGATGCGTCCCCCCATCAGCTCGATCAACTGCGACGAGATCGACAGTCCCAATCCCGTGCCGCCGAACTTGCGTGTGGTCGAGCCGTCCGCCTGCTCAAACGGACGGAAGATGAGCTGCAGCTTATCGGCGGGGATGCCGACTCCGGTGTCGGTCACGGTGAAGTGCAGCAGGACATCGTTGGCACCGCGCGATTCCGTTCGGACGCTGACCACGACTTCCCCCTCGTCGGTGAATTTGATCGCATTGCCGGAGAGGTTCATCACGACCTGTCGCAAGCGGCCCGGATCACCGATCAGCATGTCGGGGACATCGGGAGCAATGTGTCCGACCAATTCGAGTCCCTTTTGATGTGCCCGGATACCGATTGATTTGATGGCATCGCCCAAGCAGTCGATGAGGCTGAAGTCGAGCGACTCCAGCGGCAACTTGCCCGCTTCGATTTTCGAGAAGTCGAGGATGTCGTTGATGACTGTCAGCAGGGAATTGGCCGACGACTTCACGAGATCGAGATATTCTCGCTGCTCGGCCGTCAGTTCAGTGCCGAGCGCGAGTTCGGTCATCCCCAGCACGCCGTTCATCGGCGTGCGAATCTCGTGGCTCATGTTGGCGAGGAACTGACTCTTGGCTCGATTGGCCGCTTCGGCCGCATCCCGCGCGGCTTCGAGTTCCGATTTGGCTCGCTTCTGCTCGGTGATGTCGCGGACGAACGCGCTGAACAGATAACCGTCGCCAACTTTCGCGGGACAGACCGTCAATTCGGAGGGGAATTCGCGGCCGTCGCGATGCATCGCACTGATCTCGATTCGATTGTTCAACACCGGCCCTTCGCCGGTTTTCAGGAAGTGTTGCAGTCCTCGGTTGTGTGCCTCGCGATGCTCCGGCGGCACGATCGTCTCGGACAACGATTGTCCAAGAGCCTCGCTGCGCGACCATCCAAACATCGACTCGGCTTGCGCGTTCCAGCCAATGATGTCGCCGGCCGAGTTCATCGTGATGACCGCATCCAAGGCGTTGTCCACGATCAACCGAGTCCGTTCTTCGCTCTCACGCAAGGCGGTGCATTCGGTCTTCAATCTCGCGGCCAAGGCACCGAACGACTTCGTGACTTGTCCGAGTTCATCATGCGTATCGACGCTAAGACTCATGTCGTCCCATTGACCGCTCAGCAACCGTTGCGACGCGCTATCCAATTGAGCGACCGTCCGCATCACCGCCAGATAGAACGCGACGAACAAGTAGAGAACCAACAGCACGCAGGGAAACGTCACCGCTGTCACGAACAACCGCCGATTCGCCAACGTGGACACACGGGCTGCCAGCAGCCGATCCAAGGCGGCCGACGTCAGCGAATACAACTGCTCGTACTCGTTGAGCGTCTCGGAACCTTGCTGCCAGACCGCATCGGCGGACGCTCGCGACCCCGACGCACGGACTCTCTGATCGGCGATCAACTCCAAGAAGCGGTTGGTCGCGGCCACGACTCGGTTCAATGCCGGCTCCAGGTTTTTGGCCAACTCTGGATCGCGAGTCTCACGAAACACCACATCCAGGTGATGGTTCAATGTTTCCCGCTGCGATTCGATCGCGCTGGATAAGTTTCGCAGCCGGAACGACTCCAACTCGGAAATCGAATCGCGATTCGCCAACCCCGAGCAGAAACCGCGTGCCTGTCCGATCTCCTCGGTCAACTGTGGCAGTCGATTGACGGTCAACTCCATCAAGTAATACGAGTCGAGGTCGGGATCGAGAATCAGATTCGATTGATCTCCCACTTGGCTCATCAGTGCGATCAAGTCGGTGATCAGCGCGGAGTGCCGGTTGGTCGGATCGAGGGGAGTGACGGTTGTGGGACTGCTTTGCAACGTCCGGCATTTGCCCTTGATCGCCGTCCACAATTGCGTGCTTCCCAGTGTCGCACCAAGTTTCCGATCAACGGCGTCGATGTCCTGAATGTCGCGCTGCAATTGCTCGTCCACTCGCCGCAACTCCTCCGAAGTGTCCTGCTGATCCGCACGAGACCAGGACAGCCCCCGATGCTCCCGCAGGTCGGCCGCGAATTTCTGGACGGGCCGCAGATACTCGTTCCCCAACCGTTCCTTCGCCGAAAAGGCAATCCGGTCATTCAGCTCGCTGACGAGAAAGAACGTGACCAGTCCCAAAGGCAGGGAGAACAGCAAGCCGATCAACCCGAACTTGCGCGGGTACGTCAGACGATTCAGCAGTGCCACCGCCGGAGCGAAAACCTTTTTCATGTTGCGAAACCTGTCGTGAGGGACGAGGGGCATCGAGCCAAACGAACGAGCGCTGCCGATTGACCCACACAAAAATAGCTCTCTTTTTGACTCGTCTGGCTTGAGACGGCCCCAGTTCGGGCAAACTCAGGGATTTCCTGAGTCCAGCCTCAGCGATTATTTGTGCTGGCCCATCCCTCATGGTCCCACGCTTCGAGGCTGTGAAGATTTCGTAGGGTAGGCGGCTCGCCTGCCCATTTCTTTCGAGAAAACGAACAGGCGAGCCGCCTGTTCTACGATTTCTTCACAGGCTCTCCGCGTGGGAACGATTCGTAGCCGCACTCGCCAGAGTGCGGGACGCGGCTACGCGATAAGCCCTGTCATTCGCCCGGCGTCGCGGCTTGACGTTTGCAATTCGCTCACGGATGCTCCGCCCCTCTCAAAGCCCGTCCTTCCGGATCGCACACCTTGGCTTCATCATGTTGAGTACCGAGCTTTCAGTCTTGCTCGTGGAAGACAACCCTGCGGAAGCGCGGCGTCTGAGCGATCTGCTTGGCCCCACAACGCGCTGCCGGATGCGAGTCAGTTGCGTCTCGAATTTGGCGGAGGCAAAAGCCTCGCTGACCTCGGTCCCAGCCGATGTCGTTCTGCTGGATTGGGTGTTGCCAGACCGCTACGGCGTCGAGGCATTGCGCGACTTGCAAGTGTTCGCGCCGCAGACTCCGGTGCTGATGATGTTTGGCTGGGACGACGACGCGGCGGCGGTGGCCTCGCTACGAGCCGGTGCTCAAGATGTGCTCATCAAAGAGCGGATGACGACCGCGATTCTCGAACAGACCATCCGCTACGCCGTCGAACGCAAGCACACCGAAGCGGCCCTGCGGCAGACCGAGGAGATGTACCGCTCGCTGATTGAGTCCTTGCCGATCAACGTCTTCCGCAAGGATGCTCAAGGGCGATTCGTGTTCGCGAACCAGCGGTTCTGCGATGAACTGCACAAGCGGCTGGACGAATTGGTCGGTCGCACCGACTTCGCGTTCTTTCCGCCCGAACTGGCCGAGAAGTACCGGCGCGACGACCAGACGGTGATGCGGAATCGCCGCGTGGTCGAGGACATCGAAGCTCACCGCACGCCGGATGGTCAGCGGCTGCATGTGCAAGTCATGAAGGCTCCCGCGACCGACGCCAAGGGAAACGTGGTCGGCACACAGACAATGTTTTGGGATGTGACCCCGCGCATCGAGGCCGAAGAGGCGCTGCAGCACAGTCACTCGCGATTCAAGAAGCTGTTCGATGCGAACATCATCGGCATCATGCTGGCCGACTTGTCCGGCCGCGTGCTGGAGGCGAACGACGCCTATCTGGCTCTGACCGGCTACACCCGCGAAGACCTCATCGCCGGACTCTTGCGATGGGACAAACTCACGCCGCCGGAGTTTCGGACGCTCGACCTCATCGCGATTGATTCGTTGAATCGAACGGGGGTCTGTCCGCCGTGGGAGAAGCAATACATTCGCAAGGACGGCAGTCGCGTGCCGGTGATGCTCGGCGTGTCGATGTTGGATAACTCCACCAGCGAGTGCATCTGCTTTGTGCTCAACATGACCAAGCAAAAGCAATCGGAGGCTCAGCTTCAGCGAGCGAAAGAAGAGGCGGACTCGGCCAATCAATCCAAGAGCCTGTTCCTCGCGAACATGAGCCACGAAATCCGCACGCCCATGAACGCGATCATTGGCCTGACGGAATTGGTGCTCGATTCGCCGCTCACGCCGCAACAGCGAGACAATCTGTCGGCCGTGTCGGAATCGGCCGAGTCGTTGTTGTCGATCATCAATCACATCCTCGATTTCTCCAAGATCGAAGCGGGCAAGCTGGAGCTCGATGTGGTCGAATTCAGTTTGCGGACGATGGTCTCCGGCGCGCTCAAGACACTGGCACTGACGGCGCATCGCAAAGGCTTGGAGCTGGTCGGCGATATTCGCCCCGACGTGCCCGACCGCGTGATCGGTGACGTGGTCCGACTGCGGCAGATCGTGATGAACCTGCTGGGCAACGCGATCAAGTTCACCGATGCCGGCGAAGTCGTGCTCCGCGTGGCGGTGTCCGATCGGGACGCCTCAACCTTGGAACTGCGGATGGACGTGACCGACACCGGCATCGGGATTCCGGCAGATCGGCAACATGTGATCTTCGAGGCGTTCGAGCAAGTTCACACGTCGATCAACCGCAAGTACGGCGGCACGGGGTTGGGATTGTCGATCACCTCGAAGCTCGCGGAACTGATGGGAGGCCGCGTGTGGCTGACGAGCGAAGCGGGACGCGGCAGCACGTTCTTCGCGACCAGCCGTGTGCGACCGACGTCGTCCGAACTGACCGCCTCGTCGGCCAGCCCCTCGCCGTTGGATGGGCTGCGAGTTCTCATCGTCGATGACAATGCGACCAGCCGCCAGCAACTCTTGGACTTGTTGACGTCCTGGCGACTCCGACCGATGGCGGTCCCCGGCGCGAAGGAGGCCCTCAACGCGCTGAAGCGAGTCCGAACCGGTGACAACGGCTTCGCCTTCACGCTGATCGACGCGGACATGCCCGAAGTCGATGGCTTCGCATTGGCGACAACGATTCGCGAAGAGTGGACGGATCGCGCCGGGCATTTGCTGGTTCTGCTCAGTTCCCCCGATCGCGCCGCCGAGTTGGCTCGCTGCGATCAAGCCGGGCTGAACGCTTCGATCACCAAGCCGGTCAACGAATCGGAATTGTTGGACACGCTGATGTCGCTCCGATTGGGAGCCGGCGACGAGATGGCTCCGACTCTCCCCGCGCGACCCGTCGAGACCGCTCGCACCGCGTTGCGAGTCCTGCTGGTCGAAGACAGCTTGTTCAATCAAAAGCTGGCGGTCGCTCTGTTGGAGAAGCGCGGGCATCTCGTCGCCATCGCCAACAATGGTCGCGAGGCGGTCGATCTCTTCTTCCGCCAGCCGTTTGACCGAGTCTTGATGGACGTGCAAATGCCCGAAATGGACGGCCTCGAAGCGACACAGGTCATTCGTCAGCGCGAGGCCCGCACAGGTTCGCATGTGCCAATCATCGCGATGACCGCTCAGGCGATGACCGGCGACCGCGAGCGTTGTCTGAACGCCGGCATGGACGAATATCTGACGAAGCCGATCCGCTCCGATCTGATGTACGAGACGTTGGAGGCGGAGTATTCGAAAGCGGTGTTCGTCAACCAGAAAACTGGCGAGCCGGGTGGCGTCAGCCCCCGGACGGTTGCTGAACCGCAGGTCCGGGGGCTAACGCCCTCCGGCTCGCCAAACAGTGGACTGGTGGATTGGGCACTGGCCCTCTCAGTCGCGGGCGGCGATCGGAAGCTGTTGCGCGATGTCGTCGAAGCGTGCCTGGAAGACTGGCCCCGTTGGATGCGAGACTTCGAGCGCGGCTTGGCTCAACAGGACGCTCCGGTGTTTCGCCGAGCGGCGCACTCGATCCGAGGCGCGTGTCGCACGTTCGGACTCGAACCGTTGGTCGTGCCGGCTCAGGAATTGGAAACGCTTGCCGTCGCCGGTAATCTGGCCGCTGCTGAACAACTGCTGAAATCCGTGCGGCCCGTGTTACAAGCGTGTCAGACCGAGCTGCAAGAATTCCTGACGAAGCCGCGAGCCTGAACATGACCACAATTTTGGTCGTCGATGATAACGCCATGGATTGCCGAGTCGCCGGTGGGCTGCTGGAACTGGACCGCGATTGCCAAGTGCTTTATGCCGAGGATGGTGCCTCCGCGCTCAAGTCCATCGACGACCATCTGCCCGATATTGTCGTGACCGACATGGTCATGCCGGACTTCGACGGCTTGCAATTGGTCGAAGCGATGAAGCGCGACTATCCGCTGATCCCGGTCATCATCATGACCGCCGTCGGCAGTGAAGAGCACGCCGTTCAAGCGCTCAAGCGCGGAGCGGCCAGTTATGTTCCGAAACGACGACTGGCTCAAGACCTGTTGGAAACGGTGCGACTGGTCCTGCACGCCGCCGATGAAGGCCGCAATGTCTCTCGCCTGCTCGTGCATCGAACTCAACAGGCCGACTTCAAATTCACCTTGGAGAACGAGCTACCGCTGATGGCGGCCGTCGTCACCTACATGCAGCAAACCATGCGTGCGATGGGACTCTTCGATGAGGCCGAGCGATTGCGAATCGGCGTTGCCCTCGAAGAGGTGCTGCTCAATGCGATGTTTCACGGCAACTTGGAGCTGTCTTCCACTCTGCGAGAAGACGATAAGCCGACCTACCACGAGACCGCTCGTATTCGTGCGCAAGAGCTGCCGTATCGCGACCGCCGGATTTTCGTCGGAGCCGTGCTGTCTCGCTCCGGCGCGCAGTTCACGGTCCGCGACGAAGGTCCGGGCTTCAATCCGAAGGAGCTTCCCGACCCCACGGACCCGGCCAATCTGCACCGGATTTCCGGCCGCGGACTGTTGTTGATGCACACCTTCATGGACGGCGTGGCCTTCAACGAAACCGGCAACGAAGTGCGGCTGACGAAAAACGCCCGTCGCGTTAATGTCCCGCCCCTCGCGTGAAACGGATTGTCTGTCGCACCGTCCAATGGCGAATCAGACCTTGTCCGGCCGATCGCCGTGAGCCGATGGCCGACCGCCGTTATTCCGTTTTTAGAAATCTGGAAGTTTGAAGGACCAACTCCCCGATGAAATTCGCCCTCATCATCCCGGACGGCGTCGCCGATGAACCGCAGCCGTCGCTCGGCGGTCAGACGCCGCTGCAAGCCGCTCGCATCCCCAACATGGACGAGATCGCTCGGCGCGGCATCGTTGGCCGAGCCAATCACGTCCCCGATTCGATGCCCTCCGGCAGCGACGTCGGAACCATGAGCCTCTTCGGCTATGACCCACTCGTTTATCACACTGGCCGAGCACCACTCGAAGCGGCCGCGCAGGGCATCTCGCTGGGACCGAACGATTGGGCGATCCGCTGCAACTTCGTCACGGTCGCCGACAACCTGATGAAGAGTTTCACCGCCGGTCAGATTCCGAACGACGTTGGGGTGCAACTCATCGAAGCCTTGCAGCGCTCCGCCTGTGGCGACGCACATTGGAAATTCTTCGCCGGAGTCAGCTACCGCAACCTGCTGATCTATCGTGGTCGAGGCGAGCCGTCACCGTTCTCCGCCGACACGAACACGACTCCGCCGCACGACATCATCGATCAAATCATCGACCCACATTTGCCCAGCGGCACCGGCTCAGAATTGCTCCGCGAGTTGATGACGAAGGGCCGCGAGGTTCTTGCGAGCGTCGAATCGAATCGTGCTCGCGGCGAGAACGCGGCCACGCAGACTTGGTTGTGGGGACAAGGCAAAGCCCCTGCGCTCAAGCCGTTTGTCGAACGCTTCGGCGTGCGCGGAGCGGTCATCACGGCCGTCGATCTCTTGCGCGGCATCGGTCGATTGCTCGGCTGGCAAGTGATCGAAGTTCCCGGAGCAACCGGCTATCTCGACACCGACTACGCCGCGAAAGGGCGCTACGCCGTCGCCGCATTGAAGCGTCCCGACATCGACTTCATCGTCGTCCACGTCGAGGCCACCGATGAAGCCTCGCACGAAGGCCACGCCGACGCGAAGGTCGCCGCTCTCGAACGGATCGACGCCGACATCGTCGCGCCAATTCACGACTACCTGCACTCGCAAGGCGACTACCGCATCCTCATCAGCCCCGACCACCCGACGTTTTTGCGAACGAAGACTCACAGCCACGGCTATGTTCCGGTGGCGATTTGTGGCTCGGACATCGCCTCCGCCGGGATGCCAACCTACGACGAAGCGGTCGCGAAGACGTCACACTTGTGCTTCGAGAAGGGCTGCGAACTGATGCCGCACTTCCTGCGAACGCCGGGTTGAGGAACGCGACGCGCACGGGTAGCCTGCGATAGTGTTTGAGGTCTGTATTTGGAGAATTGAACATGTCGCTGACAATTGAAGTCGGACACGAATCTGATGGTCGCTGGCTGGCGGAGGCTCGCGACATTCCTGGCGTGATGTCTTACGGCCAATCGGCGGAAGAGGCGGTGGGAAAAACAAAAGTATTGGCTCTGCGAGCCGTGGCAAATTGTCTGGAACACGGCGAGCCGACTCCGCATTCTCGACAACTGTTCCGAGTAATTCCGGTCTCGCAGACAGACGAAGTTGCTCACCGCGAAGCTTGCTGGCGATTCGAGCGACACTTCGGTGAAGTCAGCTCCGGCCGATCAGATGGTGCGGACAATGAGTCGATCGATGCGGATCTGGCTCGCGAATATGGAAACAATCACGAGACGACCTGATGTTGCTCGATACTTCCGGGCTGATGTGTTTGCACGACCGCGACGAAGCACATCAGCTACTCAAGGATCGGCTCGATAAGACCTACTCGCTGTGCGATGCGGTGAGCTTTGTCTTGATGCGCCGCCGCGGAATTCAAGACGCGCTGACGACGGACCATCACTTCGATCAAGAAGGTTTTCGACGCTTGCTCAAATAAGCCCGTATTTCGTTGTTTCGATTCCAAGTTGATCCACTCAGGGAATGCCGCATGAAAGCCATTCAACTCGAAAAGCCCGGTCAGTTTCGTCACATCGAGATCCCCGAACCGAATCAGCCCGGTCCCGGCGAGGCGCTCATTCGAGTGCATCGCGTCGGTATCTGTGGGTCCGACATCAGCGGGTATCTCGGCAAGATGCCGTTCTACAGTTACCCGCGCATTCCGGGACATGAACTGGGGATCGAAGTGGTCGAGGTCGGCTCCGGTGTGACCAACGTGAAGGCCGGCGACCGCTGCTCGGTCGAGCCGTACATGAACTGTGGCGAGTGCTTCGCTTGCCGTCGCGGCAACAGCAATTGCTGCGAGAAACTCCAAGTGCTCGGCGTCCACACCGACGGCGGGTTGCGTCCGCAATTCGTGCTGCCCGCTCGCAAGCTGCACGCATCGAGCAAGCTGACACTCGAACAACTCGCACTGGTCGAGACGCTCGGCATCGGCTGCCACGCGGTCGATCGAGCCAATCCGCAACCGGGCGAGCATGTGCTGGTCATCGGAGCCGGCCCGATCGGTCTCTCGGTGATTGAATTCGCCAAGCTGACCGGCGCGACGATCACCGTGCTCGATATGAATCAGGGACGGCTCGACTTCTGTCAGAAGACAATGGGAGTCGCGCACACAATCCGCTTCACCGGCGACGGCAGTGAGATGAAGGCTTTGCAAGAGATCACGAACGGTGGACTGGCCGCACATGTCTTCGACGCCACTGGCAGTCCGAAGTCGATGTGCAATGCGTTCAACTACGTCGGCCACACCGGTCGGATCGTCTTCGTCGGCATCGTCACTGACGAGATCAGCTTCCCCGATCCACTGTTCCATCGCCGCGAGATGACGATCTTCGCCTCACGCAACTCGCTGCCGAAAGACTTCGGCCGCATCATCAACCTGATCGAAACCGGCCGCATCGACACCCGCCCGTGGATCACGCACCGCACGCCGTTCGAGGGGCTGATCGAAGTCTTCCCGTCCTACACAAAGCTCGAAACCGGCGTCATCAAGGCGATCGTCGAGGTTTCGTGACGTCCGAGTGCGCTGATCCAAATCCATAAGGCAGCCTTCGACCGCAACCAGCTCAGCCGGAATGCGCATCCTTCGGACAAGGAGTCCAGCGAGGCACCGCCCCAGACCACTGCGCGGCCCCGAAGCGGACGACGCCGCAAGTGATCGACGGCCAGCGTGTCGGCGGACCATTTTCCGACACTTCTCGCTGATCCCGACGGCTCCCCACCGAGCTTGCCTCATTGGTCTCTACATAACTCGACCTCAATGAGGATCTCCTTGCCATTCGACGCACAGTATTGCCTCTGCGGTCATCCAATCTCTGCGGTGATTCCGTCTTCAAACTCTGACACCGCAGAGATTGGATGACCGCAGAAACAAACCACAACAAATACAGTCATTTTCAAGATCGAGAACGCCATCGAGTGATTGCGATCGTCTCCGCTTACCTGGAACGCAAGTCGTCGCTGCCGGATCAATCCAGCGCCGTCGTCCGCCGTGATCCACGAACAGCTCAGCGGGAGATCGATTGGGCGAACCGAGAAATTCAAGAGGAGAGGGTGCGCGTGGAGCAAGCGATCGAATCGGCGGCGAGCGCTTTGGGACGGATGCGCGAGACGGCGGAAGTGGCTCTCCCGGAATTGGTCGATCTGTTGGACGGAGATCGTTCAGCGGAAGTCCGGCGGACGGCGGCGTGGGCGTTGGGGCAGATTGGCAAGGGAGCCGCCGCTGCCAGCTCGAAACTCATTCTGGCTCTCGCCGATCAAGTTGTCCAAGAACACGCGGCAGAAACTTTGGGCCGACTTGGCCCGCTGGCCATTTCCGCAGTTCCCCAGCTTCGCGAACTCGTCGCCGAAACGCAGACGAATCAATTCGTTCGGCTCGCGGCCGAACGCGCCTGTCAGAAAATCGCCGTTGCCGGCCACTGAAAGCAGAAAACAGACGCAACACATTTTCAAAACGCGCTGCGTCCCTTGGCACCTCGCGTTCCTTGAAGATGACTGCTCCGAAAATCGCTGAACGGCTATCCGAATTCGTCCGTGGAGCCACGATTGCAGGCGGTTCGTTGAAGGGAGTCGTCCCACCGATAGAATCCCCGCCCTCAGTCACTCGCCAGCTCACCAGCTCGCCAACTCAACCACAGACGGATCATCACGGATGCCGGAACTCGCGCTCTCAGGGATGCTGAATCAAATTCACCACGGCGACTGCATTGCGGGCATGAATGCCTTGCCGGCCGGGACAATCGACCTCGCCTTCGCCGATCCGCCGTTCAATATCGGCTACGACTACGACGTCTACAACGATGCTCGCGGACGGCAGGAATACCTCGAATGGTCCCGAACTTGGATCGCGGCGGTCCATCGGGTGCTCAAATCCGACGGGGCCTTCTGGCTGGCGATCGGCGACGAATATGCCGCCGAACTCAAGATCATGAGTCAGGAACTCGGCTTCCACTGCCGCAGTTGGGTGATCTGGTACTACACGTTCGGAGTGAATTGCAAATACAAATTCAGCCGTTCGCACGCGCACTTGTTTCACTTTCTCAAAGATCCGGAGTCGTTCACGTTTCGCTCGGACTTACTGGAGAATCGCATCCCCTCCGCGCGGCAACTGGTCTATGCCGACAAGCGTGCCAACTCGGTCGGCCGCCTGCCCGATGACACCTGGATTCTCCGCCCGCAAGATTTGGTCGATTGCCTGACTCCCGGCGAAGACACCTGGTACTTCCCGCGCGTCGCCGGCACGTTCAAAGAACGAGCTGGGTTTCACGGCTGCCAGATGCCCGAACAACTCCTCGGCCGAATCATCAAGCTCTGCTCGCACGAGGAGGAGACGGTGCTCGATCCGTTCTCTGGCAGCGCGACGACGTTGGCGGTCGCGAAGAAACTCGGCCGCCAATTCCTCGGCTTCGATCTCTCGGACGAATACATCCAGCGCGGACGCGATCGGCTGGCGAATTGCCGAGTCGGCGATTTGCTCGACGGTGCCGCGGAACCCGCCGTCAGCGCGCCCGCCACTCCGCCGAAGGGATCTCGCAAAGGCAAATTGGCCGCCCTGACGAAAGTCCCCGACAAAGAGGCCGCGGACTTCGCCACGAAAGCCGAACGGCTGTTCGAAACCGGACTCATCGAAGCCTTCGCTCAAACGTGCCTAGGGTATTCGCCCGACCGAGTGGTCGCCGATCCGGAACTCAATCAGGCATTTGTCGGTCGCTGCCGAGAGCTGGGGCTTCTCGGCGAGGCGCGGATTTGGAATTGGAGACTTTTCAACTCGCGCAAGGCTGGAAGACTCACGAGCATTCCGATCACGCAGCGGACTGAGCTGAATTGGCAAGACTGCGACGAGTTCCTGTTCGCCAGCGAGATCGCACTCGCGACGATGCTGAGCAACGGCAGCGAAAGCCTCGACGCGATCCTCTGTGACCCGGAGCAGGCTCGGCGATTCGATGCGATTGCGATGTCCTACCATCCCGGCTTGAAGCCATTTCAATATCGCTGGGGCGCGCTGATGCTCCGCCAAGAATCTCAGTCCGCTCGCGCGCGAGCCGATGTCCTGGGGAGTGTCGCCCCTGCGTTGCTCAGTCCCGCCAAGCCGCTCGCATCCAGTGAGTGGAACGACTATCCCGACGAGGCTGGCCTGTATCTCGTCCTGGGAGCCGACGATCACGACAAACTCTATGCGGGTAGCTCACTCAATCTGCGGCAACGCCTGCAACATCAATTCACCGGCCAACCGCTTGGCACTTGGCAACGCGCATCGTCCGAGCTGCGAGTCCGCTACTTCACCGCAGACCCGAACACGCCGGAGTTGCTGGCCTATCAATGTCTGCTGATTCGCGAGCACCAACCCAAGCTCAACTTGCGCGACGTTGCCGTCGGAGAGTCCAACGAGGCCGCGTCTCAGACCGTTCCAGAGAGGATTGTCCAAGGAACGCGAAGCCTGTTTTGATTCATCCGTGTGTGAGACCAATCCTCGGTGGATATTGGAGTTCATCCACGAGAACCCTCAAGAATGGCTCGACGTCCGTGACGAGGCCGATCGACTGAAACGTGCCACGATCCGCGAGCTTCGTGACCGTGGCCGGGTTGATGTCCACGCAGACGGTCTTCACCGATGCCGGCAGCAGATTGCCGACGGCGATCGAGTGCAACGTCGTCGCGATCATCAGACAGAACGTCACGCCTTGAGAATGAATCAACTCGCGCATCGCCGCTTGAGCAACCAGCACGTCAGTGATGACATCGGGCAGCGGGCCATCGTCACGAATGCTGCCGGCCAGGACGAACGGGACGTTGTGCTGCACGCACTCGAACATGATGCCGCTGGTCAGCGTCCCTTGCTCGACCGCGTTGCGAATGCTGCCGAGCCGGCGGATCCGGTTGATCGAGCGCAGATGATGCTCGTGCCCTTCGGCCGTGCCGCCGCCGCTCTCCATTGAGATGCCGAGGCTCGTGCCGAAGAACGATTGCTCGATGTCGTGAGTCGCGAGCGCGTTGCCGGCGAAGAGCACATGCACATAACCCTCACGAATGAGTCGGCTGAGATGTTCTCGGCTGCCGGTGTGAACGACCGCCGGGCCGGCAACAACGAGGATCTTGCCGTCCCCCTGTTTGGCTCGACGCATCTCGGCGGCGATTTCGCGGACGGTGAAGTTCTTGGGCTTCTCGCTGCTAACGGTGCTCTGCATGAATCCGAACACGCCGAGCTTGTCCCGGTCACGCTCTTGCGGCAGGACTCGCGTGCCATGATGCCCGACGACGATCAAATCGCCCTTGCGAACGTCGGCCATCGGCAGCGTGGCGACTCGGAGAGGGGGGGAGTGGGAGAGGGGGTGAGGGGGAGAAACCGCGTTCGTGTTATTGCCTTTCTCCCCCTCACCCCCTCTCCCACTCTCCCCCTCTTCAAGCACCACCAGCCCGCAATCCATCTCCGGCCGCTCGACCCGATGCCACTCGCCGTCGATGCGAACCTGCGTCTCCTGGTTGGTCGAGCAGAAGAATCCTTCGGGAAACGCTCCGTCCATATCGGCCGGGACGAACTGAGCGTCTTGAGCATCGACTCGCACGGCTCCGTGCCGCCCGATGTCCCGCACGATCTTGTCGAGCTGCTCGGCCGAGTCCGCACTGACCAGCAATCTCGCCGCGCTGGGGTCTTGCCGACGTTGTCCGACCGAGATGCTCAGGATCTCAAACCGCCCCCCTTGCGACATGATTTCGTCGAGCACTTTCGGCAGCAGCAAGCTGTCGATGATGTGTCCGGCGAGTTCAACTTCGTCGCTGAAAACTTCCTGCGGGCGGGCTTGATCCATGATTTCCTCCGTGACTCAAGGAGTCCGCGACTGCTTGCCGGACGCCGTGGTTTGAGTTCAACTCGCGACGACAGACCGTTTGGTGCGCGACGCGGGCTTCTTGATACCGCGTGTGGTGGCTGCCGACGATGGTTTCGCACCACGCTGTGCCATCCATCGGCGAGTTCCAAAGCGTCCGGCCAACAGGCCGACCACTGAAAAGTGCATGTCGAGCGTCGTCCATTCCAGCGCCGTCCCGACACCCAGAATGCGAATGTCTGCTCGTTCTGCCGGTGTGCCGTCCGCGACCCCTTGCAACAGGTTGGCGGGAATGGCGTAGGTGCTACCGTTGTTCAATTGGAGAACGACGTGCTCCGAGCGGCTGTCGTATTTGGCACCCACGACAAGCGGTTCGTTCCGCAGACGCTCCTGGCCGCGCTTTGTCGCAGCGGCATGCATGGCCTCGAATTCCGCATCAGTCCATTCCCAGCGACCGATGTGAATCACCTTGGGCTTAGCCATGATACTTCTCCCACATTGAGTGCAAGAACTCGCGATACTCGTCCACAATCTTCAACACACGTTGTTCATTTCGGCGACTGAACCCATGCCGGTCACGGATCGTTGGCCATGTAGATCATGAACTCAAAGCCGTCTTTGCGAAGTACCGTGGGCATGGCGGCATGATCGTGACTGCATTGAGCGAATCAAGTCGGAGAATGATTGCGGTGAATGGAGGCGGTGGCAGCCATCGCGAAAAGCGATAACCTTGCCGCGTGTCGTGCTCACCCAATTCGTCGTTCTGAATGAGAATACAGTGCATCATGCAGACTTTGACCGATGCCGAAGTGCGCGAGTGGTTCGCTCGCGAGATTCCCGCCACGGAATTCAACGCCCAGCGAGTCCTCGTCCTCGTCCCCGATTCGACTCGCACCGCGCCGCTGCCCGTGCTGTTCAGCGCCTTGCATGACCGAATTGGCTCAGCCGCGAAGCAAATCGACGTGCTCGTCGCGCTCGGCACGCATCCGCCGATGCCGGAGGCCGCGATTGCCAAGATGCTCGGCATCAGCGACGCCGACCGAGCTCCCGGCGATCTAACCCGAAGCGTCAGCGAGGGAGCCACACGAACCCGAAGCGCAAGCGAGGCCGGCGGCAAGTACGCCAACGTCCGCCTCTTTAACCACGAATGGAACAATCCCGCGCGGCTGACAACGATCGGCTCCCTCACGAAATCGGATACCGAAGCGATCACCGAAGGCCGGCTGTCGCTCGATGTGCCGGTGACGATCAACTCGCGGATCGCCGATTACGACACGCTGCTGGTGCTCGGCCCGGTGTTTCCACATGAGGTCGTCGGGTTCAGCGGCGGCAACAAGTATTACTTCCCCGGCATCTCCGGGCCGGAGCTGCTCAACTTCTTTCACTGGCTGGGAGCGATCATCACGAACGTCGGCATCATCGGCGTGAAAGGGACGCCCGTCCGAGCCGTCGTCGATCGCGCCGCCACGCTGATCCCGAACACGCGCCGAGCGATCACGTTCGTCGTCGCCAGCGACGGCAACCTGCACGGCTTGTTCTACGGCACGCCAGAGTCCGCATGGGAATCCGCCGCCGACCTTTCGAGCCAAGTCCACATCAAATGGATGGACCGCTCGTTTCACACGGTGCTGAGCTGTGCTCCGCCGATGTACGACGAGCTGTGGGTCGCCGGCAAGTGCATGTACAAGCTCGAACCGGTCGTTGCCGACGGCGGCGAGCTGATCATCTTCGCCCCGCACCTGCACGAGATCTCGGTGACTCACGGCAAGCTGATCGCCGAGATCGGCTATCACGTCCGCGACTATTTCACCAAGCAATGGGACCGCTTCAAAGACTACCCGTGGGGAGTCCTCGCCCACAGCACCCACGTCCGCGGAACCGGCACATTCGAGAATGGCGTTGAGCAGCCGCGAGTCCGAGTCACCCTCGCCTCCCAAATCCCCGCCGCCGTCTGCCACGACATCAACCTCGGCTACCGCGACCCCGCCACGATTGATGTCGAATCCTTCGCGAATCGAGAAACCGAAGGCGTCCTGCTGGTGCGCAAGGCGGGCGAGTATCTGTATCGCTTGAAGGACTGAGATTGGCTAAGCGCGAGCGTGCGCGGGGCATGCAATGCGAATCCTTCGGCCGTGGACGCAGATGCTCTTCTTGCCGAACGGCGGATTGGTGAGCACCACGCTGAACCGCTCGCCCGGATCGCCCGCGAGGCTGTCCACGCCCGACTTGATCGGGCAGGGATCGGCGTCGATGCCGTGCAGGTACAAGTTCATGATGCTGAGCCGCGCCGTGTTGGGGACGAGTTCCCAGCCCTTCACGAACTTGGTTCGCAGGTGTTTCTTCTGGTCCTTGTCGAGCGTCTTGCCCTGTCGCCGAACGACGAAATCGTGAGCGGCCAACAGGAACCCCGCTGTCCCGGCGGCTGGATCGCAAACGGTGTCGTCAGCCGTCGGCTCCACGCAATCGACGATGGCTTTGATGAGCTGCCGCGGCGTGAAGTATTGACCGGCTCCCTTGGGGGACTCTTCGGCGCTCTTGGCGAGCAGCCCTTCGTAGATGTCTCCCTTCACGTCGGCTTCCATGCTCGACCACTTCACCGGCTCGATGAGATCGACGATCAGCCGTCGCAGCGTGGCCGGGTTCTGGATATCGGGCCGAGCCTTCTTGAAAATCTCGCCGAGCATCCCCGGCTGCTTGCCGAGTTCCTCCAGCGTGTGCCGGTAGTGGACCTCCAATTCGTCGCCCTCGTACTTGAGCAGCGTCTGCCAGCCATGCTTCGGCGGCACGATCGGCGGCCGGCTGTACGGCGGCTTGGTCATCTCGTCGGCCATCTTCAGGAACAGCAGAAACGTGATCTGCTCCGTGTAGGCCATGTACGACAGCCCGTCGTCACGCAAGACGTGCGCGAAGTTCCAGGCTTTCGAGACGATTTGCTGCGAGTCATTGCTCATTCACGGCTAGATTGGGAAGTTTCAAGGCTGTGTGCAAGTACTTGCATCGTGCAAGCACTTGCATCCGGAAGAATCCGGAAGTGATGGGATCGAAGTGATTAGATCGCTCAGACGCTTCAAGACGGGACGGAATTTACTTGGGACTTGCAATTCGTCAACAAAATCGCAGATTTTGTGGGTGCCTTCGACCAACTGTGGATTAGCAGTGGTTGGTGACTCCCGGTTGCTTCCGGAAGAATCCGGAAAATCTCAGGGCTGAAATAGCAGGTCAGTCCGTACATAGAACGTGCCACGTCCCTTGCCCTGTTGGCGGAGGAATCCGGCGCTGACAAGTTGGGAGAGGTCATTTCGAACCGTGCGGTCGGTGACAGCCGCGCCTTCAAGCATCGCGTGATATTGGGAAAGAGTCAGCCCCTGCCCGGTCGGGAGATCCTTGAGAAGGCGAAGCTGACGTTGATTCAACGCCGCAGTCATCGTCTTTCGTGAACGCTGCCTACCAAAGAGCGTGAGGCGTGTTCCAATCCCATCCGATTCCCATCGCGGGCGCTGCAAACCGGCCCGCGAGCATTCTTGAAGGATCATTACCGTACCGCGACCGATCTGCTCGATGAAGCCTCGTAGGAAGCAGACATTAGCAATGTCCGGGTTTCGAGGAAGCGATGGATGCTCAGAACCAAGCATCTTTGCGTCCATTCCATTGGGCAACGCACCGATGTTCCAGATCGCGAGTCGCTCCGGATAAACCTCAACGCGCAGACTGCCGGATGGAGAGGCAAAGTCTCGATGCACGAGCGCGTTCAAAACCCCTTCTCGGAGTGCCTTCGGGGGAAAGTCCCATTCGTCACGCCGCTGCCAATTTCCTTCTGGAAAGGATGATCGGATGGGAATCCACCGCTGAAATAATTCTGTCAGACGCGCCAACGTCCCAAACAGGTGATGCTCGATGGTCTCGTCCATTAGAAGTTCGCTTCCGGTCTTGTTGGACTCGAAGACTGTCAATCGTGTTCTCAACTGAGGATGCACTCGCGAGGGAGAGAGTCCAAATAGCACAACAGCGGCGTTCGTGATCTGGCCAGTCTCGACCAATCCCAAATCCTCCAATACAGCCAATGGATCGTCCGCTCGTTTGAACTGACGACGGCCTGCGGTCTGAATTTCTGCTGCGGCCTTACGGATCTCTTCCGTATCGAGCGCATCTATGCCAATACTCAAAGCGGGGCGGCATTCCCAACGCCGATCCGAGAGGGTCCGCTCTTGGATCAACTGATGAACTTCATCCGCCTTTGCTGGTACCACCGAGCTACCACGACGCATCCAGATCGTCCCATCCACCAAGTACGGCTTGATGTAACCCGAAGGAACGTCGAGCACGATGAATTCTCGGCCATCCACGGACTCGACACTTGAGGACAACATACTTTGCGGAGCGACCCGATCACGTAGAGATTGCTCCAACTGCTTTGCGGTCTGTTGGGCATCTTCGATGCCAAGTACCTTGCCATGATCATCGACGCCCACGATGACGCGCCCGCCGTGGGCGTTGAGCAGTGAGCACACCGCTTTCGCGACTCTTTCAACATTGACGGTTGACACGAACTCGATCGAGTCAGTCTCCCCGACATTCAGAATGTTTTTCAGCTCATCGGGCATCATCTAATTTTCATCTCCTCGCAGATCCGGCGCACGACCTCAATGTCTCGCAGATTCGCCTCGATGTACCGCAGTGCTTCATTCAAATGAAAGAACTGTTGCGCCCAATGCCCTTTTCGATCAGCGGCGGGAATCTGATTTTGAATGACATCGTCGTACATTTGCAGCACCCGCAGATCATCCATCACTGCCGTCTTCTGAAACTTCGGCGGCCGTTTCTTCCGCTTGCCGGTCTTTGTAACGAAGAATGGTCGCAGGAGTTGACGTGCGAACGTCACATGGTCATGAACTAGAAACCAACGCGGCTTCACGAGCTCCACAGCTTTCAGCATTTCTTCATGAGTGATAGATCGCTGGCCTACCTTGCCTGAGCCATAAAAAGGCCAAATGATCCCCAAGAACACGTCGCATTCCTGTACGGCAATCAAACAGTTTTCCAAATTGGATTTGTCAGGATGCGCGCGAATTGTCCCCAAGTGAGAGTTCCAAATTTCGTAACCATAGGCACGCAGGACTGCGGCGATCTGTTCCAATTCAGTCTCGAAGCCGTACACCGTTGAAGCCAGCATCAGCCGCAGCGGTCGGTTTTCGCCGCTGCCGGAATCAGTGCTGTGTGTGCTCATGAACAACTCCGAGAGAGCCAAGCATCTGCCGGACAACGCTTACTCATCTTCCGTTTTACGTCGTGTCTCATCCAGCGTCTTGCCGTCGGCATTTTTCCATTCAATCCAGCCGTTGGCACTTCGCCCTAAAACGGCGCAGGCGGCTCCGCTGGGGGTGCGGAAGAGGTAGTCTTGGGTGAAGCGGAGGCGGCCGTTGTCGGTGGGGACAATGACTCCGCCTTCATACAGAGCGTGGCGGATGGACTCCACCGAGTCTTTGGCGGAAGGCATGATCTCGGCTCGGCCCAGCGAGCCTTGGCGGACGACGAAGCCGTCTTCGACGAGTTCGCCGGTGGCTTCGGCGTCTTTGCCTTTGAGGTAAAACAGTTCGTTCGTCGCGGACGGGCGAATGATCGGATCGAACAGCGGATAGCCGAGCGTGGCCACCAGGGTGCTCAGCGTGTCGAAGGCGTCAAGCAGGTCGGCTTCGATTGGTTCGGTGACGAACGGTTTGCCGGGGGTGTTGCCGTTCTCGACGGTGAAGCGGCCGACGCTGTGGGCCTCTTCGAGACAGTACCATTCCAGGTATCGAATGTGGGCTTGGGTGAAGCTGTGGGTTCGTGAGATGCCGAGCACGGCGGTCTGCCAGAAGTCTTTGTTGGCGTTGTGCTGGTCGAGCCGTTTGCGAACGTCCTCGGTCTGGCCGATGTAGACGATCGGTTTGGTGGCCCCTTCGGACTCGCCGAACAGGAAGTCGACCGCGACGTGATCCAGTTCCGCGCGAGCCTTGGCCGTGGCGAGGTCACTGCGCGGGATCGCCGCCGCCTGCACGATGCGCGTGGTCAACTCCGCCACCCGAATCCCGCGCGGCTCGCCGGTGGGGAGGAAGATTTGGATCGCCTTGGCTTGCTGAGTAATCATGGCGAAACTCTGTGAACTCAGTTGCGGATGTCAGTCGGTAGGCCGTTGGGCTACGAACGAGAGTTTGCCCTCCACTAGCTTTGCTAGATTTGCAACTGACATTCGATAGTTCGCCGTGAACGGCTTCAGTGCGTCAGCGTGGAGAGTTGCAAAACATTACCGATGCAAATTGGGTCGTGCTGTTTCAAACGCTTACACGAAACGGTCATCCGGAATGGTCCATCCTCACCGTCTTGTGTCACCGACACCGTGAGGTTCTCAAACGCTTTGAATGGGTCAAATCGTTCGATCCCTCGAAAGAGAGGTTCTTGTAGTTGGACAGCGCCAGGTTCTTCCGGAATCGTAGTGCTTCATTGAGATTTGGGGCGAGTGAGCGATTTGATCTTGTCGGGGTCGATGCCGAGTTTGGTGAGTTGTTGGCGGCGTTTTTTTCGGTGGGACTTGGACGCTTGGGCGTTGCGG
>JBJXEX010000299.1:0-24042 GCA_046156195.1 Planctomycetaceae bacterium
GCCTCGGGCTTCGAACACTAACAAAGTCCGAGAAACAAAGGCCCGAGGCTAGCGCCGACGGCTCACGGCGACACTAACCGAACGGTATTGCGTTTAACCCGGAGCCAACGGCGACGGTGTGTTGGCCCTGCGGTCGCCGTTGGCTCCCGGTTAAACGAGGGAATGATCCCTAGGCGAGCATTTCCGGGATGACTTTCCCGTCATGCACCAGTGGCACGGGGCGGTTGAGAACGTCGGTCAGGGTGGAGTTGGGATTGATTCCGATCAGATGATAGATCGTTGCCAGGATGTCCTTGGCCGTGAGCGGCCGGTCGGCGACGGTCGCTCCGATCGAGTCGGTGCGGCCGATGATGTTGCCACGTTTGAGTCCGGCTCCAGCGAAGAAGTTGGTGTAGGCGCGGCCCCAGTGACCTCGGCCTTCTCCCTCGAAGCGCGGAGTGCGGCCCATCTCGTTCATCACCAGCACCAGCGTGTCGTCCAGCATTCCGCGAACTTCGAGGTCGCGGATCAATGCGGAGAACGCCAAGTCCAAGCCGGGGAGAAGTTCGTTCGTCAAACGGTTGTAGTGATCGACGTGCGTGTCCCAGCCAGCGTTGAGTTGGCCGAACTCGTCCCACACGACCGTCACGAATCGGCAGCCGGCCTCGACCAATCGCCGAGCTTGCAACGTCGATTGGCCAAACAGCGTCATCCCGTATTCGCTGCGCAGGTTCGCCGGCTCTTGATCGAGATCGAACGCCGAACGGATCGCGCGCGAGTCGAGCAGCGAAAAGGCCAGCTCGCGCTTTTGATCGAGCGTCGTTCGCGACGCCTGCCGGTCGAGATCGCGACGCAGCGATTCGAGCTGATCGAGCAATGAACGTCTCCGATTGAGCCGGTCGATCGACAAGTCGGCCGGTAAGTCGGCTTCGGCGGCGATCAGGAAGCGACCGTCCGGATTCACTCCGAGGTACGGATCAGCGAACTCGGCCGGCGGGCCGAACGAGCGTCGCAACATGCGGCGCGTCGCCTCGCCACGAAACTCGGTCCAGATCGGATCGAAGCGAGTTCCCAGATACATCGCCGACGGTGCCGTGTACCGCGCGGCGGATCGCCGACTGCTGAGCAGGAACGGCAGCATGATGTTGTCCGGGATCGCTCCGGCAGCCTTCGATCCGCGCTGCTGCTGATCGCGGTAATGCACCACCGATCCCAAGAACGGCTGATGCTGCGGATGCCCCAGTGTCTCTTCGAGCGGCACGCTCCCTTCCGGCGAACCGGTCAGCGCGTATTGCATTCCATGAAAGTTCCAAGGATGCGTCAGCGAGCGAACCACGGTGACGCGATCCATCACCTGAGCCATGTGTGGCAAGTGCTCACACAGATGCAGCCCCGGCAACTTCGAGTCGATTGATTGCAGCTTGCCACGAATCTCAACGGGGGCTTGTGGCTTTAAGTCCAGCGTCTCGATTTGGCTCGGGCCACCAAATAAATAGAGCAGAATTATATTCTTCGCCCGGCCGAAACCGGGGAGCGTGACATCCGCGGGCTTCTCGGATTTCGCCACATCGGCCGCGAGCGCCGGCAGACCAACTCCCAGCAGACTTAAGCTGCCGACGCTCAATAGGTCGCGGCGTGTGACGCCGTTGCAGAGTCGTTTGGAACTGCCGAGTACCCGCAACACAGCCGTCTCCAAAGTAGACGAGTCACTCCAAGCCTATGAAGACTTAGGGCCGTCGGCCGCGACCGCCGCTGCCGCCGCCTCGGCGACGGCGTGGAGGAGGTGGTGGCGAGGTCGGCTCGGCTCCTCCCGAACCGCGCGGGTCACTGGCCAAGCCATCGTCTTCATCGTCAGGTCCGAGATTGCGGCCCACCAGATGTGGCTCCAGCAAATATCGGATGGCCTCTTCCCAAGACGGAACATTCGAGTAAGCGATGGGCTTCAAGACGACTTGAGGTTCGACTTCGTCGTCGTCGTCAGAATCATCGGCCAGCTCGATTGTCTCGATCACCGCATGGTCGTCACCCTCCGTATGCGGAGCCGGATCACTCGGCTTGGAAGCTGCGTCCCCTTGCGGACCTTCACCGGGACGACGGCGGCGACGGCGACGACGACTACCGGTACGCTCCGAAGACCGTTCCGCGCCAGTTGCGTCCGTGTCGCCTGCCGCGTCCGCGATCCCGTCAGCAGCCGACTCTGCGCTGATGGCGGAGTCGTCCGCGCTGGTGGAGGGAATGAAATCGGGACTGTCACCTGCGACAGCCAGCGCTTCACTGAGATCGAACGTCGTCCCTTCGTTGCCATCTGGAGTTGCAATCGTATCGGACGAAGCCCCACGTCGGCGGCGACGACGGGGACGTCGCGACCGCTGTTCTGACTCATCGAGCGGTACGACGTCGGAATCAGCAACCGTTCGATCGGACTCACCCGCTGCGTCTGCGGCAGGGAGGCCAGCGATGTCCACCACTTGTTCAATCGGTGCGGATCGCACGTCGGAATCATCTTCGGGCCAGACCAGTTCGTCGCTGATAGATTGTCCTGTCGAGCGACTCGATTCCCGCAACACGGGATCGGCGGCACGCGAGGTTTGTGCGACCGCAGGCTCGCGCGTCGGACGCGATGACGGAGCAGCAGTTGTCGGAGCGGACGGCCTTCGTGCCGGCACCTGTTCTTCAAAAATACCGAAGCCGAAGTCCTCGGAACCGCTGGACGGTGTCACCGACGGACTGGGCGCAACCTGTCGCGGTTCTTCTCGGCGCGCCTCACGATCGGTGGGACGTGGACTTCGCGGGGAGCGATCCTCTCGCGGTCGGTCGTCACGTCTGGGCCGAGCGGCGGGATCACCGGAATCACTTCGCGGAGTTGCGGGCGCTGTCTCGGCAGGACGATGTTCTTCGCGGCGCGGTCGCTCATCCGAACGTGCCGGTCCCGCCGATCGCGGCCGATCCTCACTCCCACGTCCTCGTCCACCACGGTCTCCGCCTCGTCCACCACGATCACCAGCGCCGCGACCACCACGATCGCCGCCTCGACCACCACGATCGCCAGCGCCGCGACGGGGTCTGTCTCCTTCGCTGCGCGGGCCATCATCCGCCGGGATCTCTTCCCATTCCCAGTTTTCGAGCATGTCCCAGTAGGCGTCTTCGCGCGAGCGGCGCGGTTGTCTTTTCCGTGGACGCTCGGTCGCGGGGGCCGCCGACGTGGCCTCGCCACTTTCAGCCGGCAACTCGTCCGTGTCGTCTTCTTCGTCGTCGTCATCGTCGAACGACTCTTCCAGCGATGCGACGTTTTCGGAAGCGAGCGTCAGACCATCGTCGTCATCCGCGGACAACATCAGTCCGTCAGCCTCTTGATCCTGAGACAGCGTCAATCCGTCATCGAAATCGGATGCGAGCGTCAGGCCCTCTTCATCGAAGTCTGGCGACAACGTGAGTCCCTCGTCGCCGACTTCGTTCTCGGCAGTTTCGTTCTCGGCAGTTTCGTTCTCGGCCGCTTCGACTTCGGCGGTCGGTGCGACGAGATCATCCAGCACGCCCGCGCCAAATGCGTCGTCTTCAACATCGGGCTTCGCAACAACCGGCTTGGGAGCAGCCTTTAATTTTGGCTTCGTCACCGGGGTGGGAGCAGACGCCGGTGCTTCCGCCGCTCTCGGCGGAGCGACCTCCGTGAACGTCACGAATTCTTCCGCGACGGCGGGTACCGGAGTCGGAGCGGGTGCCGGAGATTCCACGGGCTTTGGAATCTCGACCTTGAACATGTCGTCTTCCAGCAGATCTTCGTCGCCGGCGGATGTGTCCAGATTGATGCCGAAAAGATTTTGTGCCAGCCCAGCCCAATCATCGGCGGGGGGCTCGTATTGTGGTTTTTTGCTCATAACGCGGAGAGTAACTGGTGTCGGAGCGTCCGCCAACCATCACAAATCTCGCCCAACATTTGCTTTCCCAACGGCACGAGGCCGCTGGGGGTCTGAAAACGCGACCGTCGAATGAGGCAGGTTCTATTCGTCCGACGCCTCTTCCGCAGCCGGAGCCGTGAGTTTCGCCGCTCCGCTGGCCGGAGCAGGCGGCATGAGATTCGGGGTCGCGTTCGGAGTTGCTTCGGAATCCGACGAGCCGACGCCGTCGATGACCCATAGATCGTTCTCGCCGGCGAGGGCACCTCGTTCCAACTGCACGTTCTTTTGAGCGACGGCGTATTCGGCACGCGATTGGTGGTAGCGAATCTCGGCATCCACGACTCGCCGCTGCGCATCCAAGATGCGGTCGATATCGACCGGCAAGTCCGCCTTCTCTTCCGCTTGCAACGACAGCAGAACCTCACGCGAAGCGATGTAGCGGTTGAGGCTGTTTTGACACGAATCGAATGCCCGCACGGCATCGGATAGAGCGTTGCTCAAGTCATGGATGATTTCCCGTTCTTGCTCGCGATGAATGGCTCGCTCGTGACACAGGGCGAGTTCCGCATTGGCCACGGCCGCACGCCCTTGCCGGAAGCCGATGGGCATCGAGAACTCCATGCCCAGCAACCATTCCTGATGATCAAAGTTGGCGAGATTGCCGATCGCGGAGGAGGGTTTTCCGCCCCCTTGATTGCCGTTGTGGTCGATCAGTTTGTCGCCGAAGCCTCGATTCCGATACCGGGCGATCGCGTCCAACTGAGGCAGCAAGAAATTCTGAGCGGCTAGCAACTCCATCTCGCGGCGTTTCACCTTGAGCTGTTGCCGACGCAGTTCCGGCCGCCGAGCTAACGACTCTTGCATCACGACTTCCCAGTCGTAGATGACCTCGGCCTCGTCCGGGTCTTGAGCCGGTCGCAGCAACGTGCCGTCGGTGATCGGCAGGCCGATCATCAGCCGCAAGCGACGTTCGGTGACTTGCACACCACCGTTGGCTCGCATTGTGCCGCCGGTGCTTCCATTGCGGGTCTGAGTCCCTTGGAGCAATCGACCGGCGAGGGAATCATCGACCTCTTGCTTGAAGCGATAGTATTGCTCGCGAGCTTGAGCTTCTTTCGAGGCCGAAACCTGCTGCGCTTCCACCTGAGTTTTGACTTTCCGCCACGACTCCAGTGAGCTGTACATGGCTCGCCGCTTCGCGTCCAAGTCGCGATAGGAGTAGTACAAGTCCCAATAGATATTGACCACGTTGCTGACGTAATCGCGCACCGAGATCTCGAAGTCGGTCTGCGTGATATCGGTGTTGACTCGTGCGATCAGGATTCCGTTGTAGAGACCCGGCGCGCCGCTGGGACCGGCGATCCGGTTGTACTGCAACCCGCCTCCCAGCAGCAGCGGTTGCCGAGCTTCACCCTCGAAATAGTAATTCCACGCGCTGGGAAACAAGTTGCCGGGCGCGTTGTTGCCATCCAAATCGGACACGTTGCGGAAGATCAGCAACGAACCGCTGGCCGTCCGTTTGGAAAGCTCGGCTTTGTACTCGTGCAGGTCTTGCTGGAACGTATTGGTGCCGCCGGCAAAGAACGAGTTGTTGAAGATGCGGTCGTTCTTATTGAGGTTCATCGACCCCTTGAACTGCGCATCGAACGCACTCAACGCGGCATGAGTGCCGAATCGAGGATCCGTCTGTTGCAGTCCCGCCGAGAAACGTGTGCGAACCCCTTCCGGAGTGCGCAAGATCGTCCCGCCGAGTTCCCGCAAGACTTCCGAATTCTCCAACGCGATCTGCAACACATCACCGACGGTGATGTCACGGTACTGAATCTCGGAGTGTTCACGCAGCGTTTTCGCCGTGATCGGTTCGCTGGCCTGGACCGCGGAATAAACATCGGGAACCGGGTTCTCGGCTTGGGCCGTGATGTAATCAATCTCGTCCGTTTGGTTCCCCACCGTTGTCTGCAACGTGTCGTAGGTCGAACAACCAAGCACGCTCGCGAATGCCGCCGAAAGGATCAGCAGCACCGCCGCTCGCCGAATTGCGAAACGCCGCGGCGGTTGTTCTGAACGGATTAAGAAGTGTCTCGCCGACATCCTTGTCGTTCCCGGTACTGGGGGATGATTTCAATCGAGCGAAGTCGCTCTCCGATTCAACACACGCAAAATTCGGACGCCGCATCTCGGCGATGTCTCCCACTACTCATCGGCACTCGACTCTGCCGATGGGAGAAAATTTTCCGAATCTACGGGTCGAAACGATCAGCCGGACCCTGCAAGCACCTCAACGACGTTAGACACCCAAGCTGGAGAAGATGGGTAAGCGTGAGGGGGGGTTGATTTTTGATTTTTGATTTTTGATTGACCCGGAAACCAGACTCCCAATCGAAAATCAAAAATCAAAAATCAAAAATCGAAAATCCTCCCCCGCTCGCGTCCCGCATTCCAAAGGTTTACCGTTCGGCCCCATGACTTTTCCTAACCCTTCGGAATCTGTCGCCCGATCCGCGTCGTTGTTGGCGCGTGTGGATGGCTTGCTGGAACATGCCGAGACGCTGGCTCGGACGACGATCGCCACCGGCGACTATTACCGGCAGGTGCTGGACGAGTTGGCCGACATTTTGGAGGCCGACAGCGTGGCTGTCTGGTCGGCTCGCGAAGAGAGCGTGTCGCTGCTGTTTGACACGCGCCGCGATCTGGATCGGGATCGCGTGGCCCAGGGGGTCGAGCCGATCGGCCGCTTGGAAGCCGACCGAACGGTACACGTTCCGGCGGGTGTCGGTGGACGATTGCCGAACGCGATGGAATTCGCGCGGTGCATCGCCTGTGTGTCGGTGGCTCCGTCGTTGCGCTTGGCTGTCGATGTGCGTCTGCCGCCGACGGCTCAGCGGGGCGAGAACATTGCCGACGTGGTCGCGGCGGTGGCGGCGATTGTGGTCGAGTTTCATCGCGGCCGACAAATCGAGCGGATGTTCTCGTTGTCGGTCGAGCGAGATCACGTCGCCGCTTTATGTCAGATGATCCACGGCACCTTGGATCGTCGCCGCATCGCGCTCGATCTCGCGAACGAGGGGGCCTCCGCGTTGCGAGTCGATCGTGTCAGTGTGCTGCTGGCGGACGAATCTGGCTTCAAGCTGGAAGCGGCGACCTCCGTCAACGAGATCAATCGCCGAGCCAACGCCAGCCGCGCCATTGAGCAGCTTGTCTTCGAGGTTCGTCGGCAAGGTGCCTCGTTGCCCTGGACAACCGCCGACGAACCGTCCGATGCGACGAAAGCCTATCTGCAAGAATCTGGCGCAAGCCGTGTCCGTGTCGAGCCGCTTGGACCACAACACGGTTCGTGGGACGGAGCCTTGGGCGCGGTCGTGTTGGAGTCGTTCAGCAACTCGCCGCTCAACCCGGATTTTGATGGCGTCGCCGAAGTCTGCCGCCATGCCGCGACCGCTCTGGCCAACGCCGTGGCCCATGAGTCTCAAGGATTGCGCGGCCGATTGCTGAGTTGGCCCGCGCTGGCACCCTCGCGCCGAGTACGCACGATTGCGATGTCGATCGTGGGTGTGTTGCTCGCGCTGGTCATTATTCCTGCCGACTTTGAACTGGAGTCACACGGCCAAGTCCAACCGAAACGGCGTCAGCATATTTACGCTCCCGCCGACGGCGTCATCCGAGAAGTCTTCGTCGATAACGCCGCCGCCGTGGAGGAAGGGGCGACATTGGCCGTGATGCGGAATCCCGATCTCGAACTCGAAGAGCAGCGCATCCGAGGCGAGATCGCCACCAGCAACGCTCGCATCGCGGCGATCAGGGCAACTCGCGTCGATCATGATCGGCGGCCGACAGCGACGTCCCCCGGACAACTCGCGGCAGAAGAGGAAGAACTCAAGAAAACGCTTGAAAGCCTGGGACGCCAATTGGAAATCGTAAACCGGCGTGTCGCCGAGTTGACGTTGCGCTCGCCGATCGCCGGACAAGTCGTCCGTTGGGATTTGATCCGCTCGCTGGAGTCGCGGCCGGTGCGGCAAGGACAACTGCTGATGCAAGTCGTCGATCCCACGGGATCGTGGCAACTCGAACTCCGGATCCCGGATCGCCATGTCCGCCATGTCCTCGCCGCTCAAGCCGCGACCAAGGAATCGAATCGCTTGTCGGTGCGGTTCCTGTTTCGCATGTCGCCCAACACAACATACTCGGCCACTTTGGACGATGTGCATCTCGCCACTGACCTCGATCAAGAGGGGGAACTCTCCACACTGGCCAAGGTCACGGTGAATCCCAAACACATTCCCGATCTTCGACCCGGCTCCAGCGTGATCGCCAAGATCGACTGCGGCCGACGTTCGATTGGTTACGTTTGGCTGCGCGAGTTGCTCGAATTCCTACAAACTCGCGTCCTCTTCTAGCCGGCCGATGGCCGCAGATAACTAACCCGAAGCGTAAGCGAGGGCGAGCGCTCCACTGGATTCGGAATCCGGGAGATGTTGTGGCCTAGAGCGCTCGCCCTCGCTGACGCTTCGGATTACTTGTTCGCCTTATTCCACTTTTTGACGACGGACAGCCCAACAATGAGTGCCGCCAAGACGACCATCCTCTCCGCCATTCGTCGCCATCACTTGGCGGAAGCTCCGCTGCCGAGCCTCGATCAAGAATGGATTCAGTTCAGCGACGCGTCAGCACAATTCGCCTCGGTCCTGGAATCGGTCGGCGGCCGAGCGATCCTGGTGGCGGACACCGCCGAATTGAACTCCGAGCTGTCCGCCCTCTCTGCCTGGCGTGACGCGAAGAAAACGGTCTCGCTGATTGAAGGTGTGGACGGCAACACCGATCTCGCACAAATCGACGACCCGCACGCGACGGAAGACATCGACTTCGCAATCCTGCCCGGTCAATTCGCCGTCGCCGAAAACGGAGCCGTGTGGGTCACCGACGACGGCATCAAGCAGCGCGCGATTTATTTCATCGCTCAACATCTCGCGCTCGTGGTCTCGGCGGACGACATCGTCCCGAACATGCACGCCGCCTATCGCCGCCTGTCGTTCGACCTGCCGCGCTTCGGAGCGTTCATCTCCGGTCCATCGAAGACCGCCGATATCGAGCAATCGCTGGTGATCGGCGCACACGGCCCGCGCTCAATGACCGTGTTCGTAGTCACATCGTCCGCTCCAAAAATCGTTTGACGGCAAGGCGAAGCAGTACGCAGACGCGAACAACACGGTCGCCTTCGGCTTGCCGTTAAACGATTTCTGGAGCAGGGTGATTCGCTCTTGCCGCTCGGATTACTGGCCGGGAATCGCTCGGCCGTGCGGATCGACGCCGGGGCGGTCGAGGTCTTGGTCCAACTCGGCAAGTAGTTCACGATCCAGGAAGTGTTCGACTTGCTCGGCGCTTTCGTGGAAGCGGCCGGTCCCCAGCACGAAGTGTTTTGCGAGGAACGATTCCCACAGCCGATGTGAACGGACCAAGGTTCGCGCGGCTTCTCGCCCCGTATCCGTCAGACGCACATTCGAGCCGGAGCCAATCAGCCAGCCTCGTCGCAACAGCACCCAAGTGGCGAGACGCGAAAGCCACGTTTGAGTCGTGAGTGCCTGTAACCAAGCGGCGCGTTCCGTGATTGTCGAAACATCGGTCGTGGCGGGGGCCGATTCCTCAATGCGGTACAGCCCGCCGAGCACGTCTTCGCCGGCGATCCGCAGCTTGAGCAGCAGCCGATGCCAAGCTCGGCTGACGAGGCCGTACTTGGGACCGAGCAGCATCGCCATCACGAACAGAAACCCGGCAGCAGCGGCCATCATGCCGGCGGTGCTCGCGTCATGCACGTCGGAGATGCCGACGCTGCGAGCGATTAGCGGCGGCAGAGTCAACGCGGAAACATGGCCGAGAACGGCACTGAGTGCTCCGATCAACAGGCTCAGCCCGATCATCCTTGGCAGACGATCGGTCAGCAGATAGGCCGTGGCCGGAGGGATGATCAACATCGCGATCACCAAGATGCTGCCGACACTCTCGAAGGCCGCGACCAACGTCATCGCCGTCACGCCCATCAATCCGTAGTGCATCACCTCGGCCGGGATGCCCTGAGTTGTCGCCAGCGCCGGATCGAAGGCACTCAGCCGGAGTTCTTTGAACAGCAGCACGGTGAGCAGCAAATTGATGGCGAGCACCACGCCATTGACGATGATGGCTCGCGGCACGATCGAGCGGCCGACCGTCTCCAACGGAGCGGTTTCAATCGCTCCGTACAACACGCAGTCGGGGTCAATGTGAACGTCGTCCGCCACCGCTCGGATCAGCAGCAACCCCAGCGCGAACAGCGAGGTGAAGACGACTCCCAAAGCCGCGCTGCTTTCGACATTGCCCAACTTCTGCAACGACTCGGTCATCCACGCCGACAACACGCCAACCACAATGGCTCCGGCACACATCGACACATGCCGCACCGCGATCTCCGTCGCCGAGCTGATGACGTTGGCCTCTACCAGCCAGTGCGACACGAAGAACGCCGCCACGATCCCCAGCAACGACGTGTGACTGATTGCGTCCCCCATCAAGCTCTGTCGCCGCAAAAGAAGAAAGCACCCCGGCAGCGCACACGCCATCGCCGCCAACGCACCGATCGCGACAATCCAAGTGTCGAGCGGAGTCCAAGTTTGGAGGGGAGTTAGGATGGACATGGGCGAACTCAGGGGACTGGTTGGCAAAATCTTCCGTTTTACGCCCCCACCGCACTCGCGATCGGGTGCGGGCTGGGGGGAATCCCTTCGGGCAAATGGGCGACGAGTTGTCGTTCCAAATCGGCGAGTTGTTGTGGATCGAGCACATGCTCGATGCCATCCGCTCCGCGATCCACGAGGCGCGGGTCGAGGTCGGTTTGAGTGAGCAAATAAATCTCCCATAGACGGTGACGTCGTACGGCGTCGCGAGCCTCTTCGGCTCCGCGCAGCGTCAGTTGGTATCCGTCTGCGGAAGTCGCCACCAGCAAGCCTTCACGAGCGGCGATCGAGACCAAATCTTGAAATCGGCCGGAGGGCCATTGACGCATCTCCGACAACTCCAGTTTGTCGATCTCCGACTTCGTCAGCGATTCTTGGGTCGTTCGATCGGGGCCGAGGATCGGTTCCAGATACTCATAACAGGCTCGCAAGAGGTCGCTGCGGCCGATGCGTCGATCGAATTGACGTTGCGATCGCCATCTCGGCCACAAGCCGCGCTCCTTGCCGAAGACCAAGCTCACGACGAACAACCCCGCGCCGGTGAGCACGATGACGGCCCCGGCCGCGAGCCTCGGAAAGGCGGCACTCAGCACGACACCTCCGGCACAGCTCACGCCACCGATGGCGGCGGCCAGTGCCGACATGATTTTCAAATCGTTCGTCCAGAACCGTGCGGCGGTCGGCGGGATCAACAGCAAGGCCACGACCAATAACAGCCCGACGCTCTGCAATCCGATCAACGTGACCGTCACCGCCATCAATGTCAGTAACCAATCGAGCACAACCGTCCGGTATCCTCGCGCGGCCGCGAACTCCTCGTCGAAGCAGAGCAGCGACAACTCCTTGAACACTCCGCAACAGAGCAACGCGATGACGACCGACACCACACCGATCAACCACACGTCGGAGGCGACCATTGATGCGGCCTTGCCGAAAATGAAATGCGATAGCCCCGCCGCGTTCCCCGTCTTCGTCCGCTGCACGACGGTGAACAATGCCATGCCCACGCCAAAGAACAGGCCCAGCACAATCGCCAATGCGGCGTCCTCTTTGATCCGTGTCCAACGCCGAATCGCCAGAGTCATCGCCATACCGAGCAGCCCGGAAACAAACGCCCCGAAAAGCAACACGCTCGTGGACCGACCGCTCCCCGGAGCCAATCGTTCCGCCAGCAGGAACGCGACCGCGATGCCGGGCAACGCGGCATGACTCACCACGTCCGCAGCCAACGCTCGCTTCCGAAGAACCAAGAACGTCCCGACCAGCCCACCGCTGATCCCCAGCATGGTCGTCCCGCCCAGCACGACCCGCGTGTTGTAGTCACGCAACGAGATCGCGCGAGAGAACAACTCCCACAGCGAATCGACGGCGAGTAGTGAGAGTGTGGGCATCTTTGGAGTGCGGCGATTCATCGCCGCGTTTTAGGTTTCCGCCAGGAACGCAAAACTAACCCGAAGCGTCAGCGAGGGCGAACGCTCCAAACGATGTTGATTTCGCGTTCGTTATCTGTGAAGCGTTCGCCCTCGCCGACACTCTTTGAAGTTGCGCGATTTGAACTCGGCTCCGCATCGTTTTGTCAATTTCTCAGATTGTCGTCTTCTCAGTTTGTCTTCATTCCTTTGACCAGATTCCTTTGATTCAAGGAGCGAACCTGTGCCAGAGGATTTCAATCAAAGGAATCTGTTCAGAGGAATGAAACGAATGAATTCGGGCCTTTGTCGTGACGCCGCGGTCGAATCTGTTCGAAAGAGCGTAACTTCAAAACTGACGCTTCGGGTTACTGTGGGTCAAAGAATGCGGCTCCTCAAACTTACCGGCTCCTCGGCTGAGCCATCTTCTCACCGAGTTGATCCAGCAACGCCAACTTGCCGCCGTAGGTCTTCCGCAGGTTGTCCGGCGTGAAGACGTTGGCCGTCGGTCCCGCCGCGATCAGACGCATGTTGAGCAGCACGACTTCGTCAAAGTATTCGTGGACCGTCTGCAAATCGTGATGCACGACGATCACCGTTTTGCCGGACTCGCGGAGTTGTCGGAGGATGTCCACGATCGCCCGTTCGGTTGCGGCATCGACCCCCGCGAAAGGCTCGTCCATGAAATACAGGTCCGCGTTCTGAGCCAATGCGCGAGCCAGAAAGACTCGTTGTTGCTGCCCGCCTGAAAGCTGATTGATCTGCCGAAACGCGAAATCCACCATGCCGACTCGGTCCAGCGCCTGCTTCGCCGCGTCGCGATACTTCCGAGAGACCGGTCTCAGCCAGCCGATCTTGCGATACATCCCCATCGCCACCACATCCAGCGCGGAGACTGGAAAGTCCCAATCGACGCTCGTCCGTTGGGGGACGTAGCCGACTCGATGCCGCTGTTCCCGATACGCTCCGCCGAAGATCAACACTTGGCCCGCCGCGCGCGGAACCAGATCCAAAATCGTTTTGATCAGCGTCGTCTTGCCCGACCCGTTCGGCCCGACGATCGCAATCAATTTGCTGCTGGGAGCCTGATAGTCGATGTTCCATAACACCGGCCGATGATGGTACGCGACCGTGACATCATCAATCAGCAACGGCGAAGCAACCGGGGCCATCTGCTTGACGATCGACTGCGGAGCTGTCTCCGACCTCGCTTCGTGATCGAGAACGAGCGGCGTACTCATGGTTTCTCCACCGTTGCTCGGAAACCACCGTCAGGCACCTGGCCTCCCAACGCGCGGGCGATCGTCGTCGCGTTGTGGTCGATCATGCCGATGTAAGTCCCTTCGTAAGTTCCCGTCGCTCCCATCGCGTCGGAAAACAGCTCGCCGCCGACCTTCACCGTCCAGCCCCGTTTCTCCGCCCCTTCACGCACCGCTTGCAGGTTCTTTTCGGAAACGCTGCTCTCCACAAAGATCGCGGCAATTTTTTGCTCGACCAGGAAATCGACCAGAGCATTCACGTCCGCGACCCCAGCCTCGGACTCCGTCGAGATCCCCTGCACCGATTTCACTTCCATGTCATACGCGCGAGCGAAGTACCCGAACGCATCATGTGCCGTGACCAGCACTCGCTGTTGCTTGGGGATCGTGGTGATGCTCTGACGAACGTACTCGTCCAGTTTCTTCAGACGTAGCTGGTACGCCTCGGCACGCTTGGTGAACTCGGCCGCGTGTGCGGAATCGAACTCGCACATCGTCTTGGTGACGGAGTCCACGCATTGGCTCCAGAGCGTCACGTCCATCCAAACATGCGGATCGAAGTGCCCTTCAAACTCCGCCGGCTTCCGCAGGGTCGTCTTATCGAGCGACTCGGCAACACCGACGACGACCTTCCCCTTCGCTCGCAGATACTTGAGCGATTCTTCCATGCGGCCTTCGAGCATCAACCCGCCATAAAAAATGATCTCCGCGCTGCTGAGCTGTTGCGTATCCTCGCGAGTCGGCTTGTAAAGGTGCGGATCGACCCCCTCGCTGAGCAATCCGATGACCTCACCACGATCGCCGACCACCTCCCGAACGATGTCGGTCACCATGCCCACCGTGCAGACAATTCGGGGGACTTGAGGAGCGTTCGAGGGAACCTTGGCGGGAGCGTTGTTCGCGGGGGAGTCACCACATCCGGCTGTCACGAGCAGCCCGCACACCAGCCAGAACAGACGGCCGCAAAAAGACTTTAGCATGACCACGATCGCCTTCCAGAAACTCTAAGAGTGATCGAAAAATAGTTTTTGACGAATCAAAACTACTGGAGCGATCAAAATTGGTCAACACGCTTTCGCAGAATTTCTTCCCAGCCAGCATCGCCGCGCTACAGCGTCTCGTAGAACGCCGTCATCTCGGCCGCAGCGTGAGAGTCACCGGTTCGCAGCGCGACCGCGATGCCGGTCTTGAGCAGCGGTTTCGCTTGCTCGCATTCATCCAACCGCGCGAGCATCTGAGCGAACTGAAAGTATCCGGCCACATAATTGGGATGTTCCTTCAGCAAAATCTGAAAGTGAACTTGAGCGGCGTCCGTGTCGCCGTCGGAAGCACAGCACATCGCTAAGCCGTATCTCAGAAACGGATCATGCGGCTGGCTGGTGAGAAACTGTTCCAATTGTGCGCGTCGTGACATGGAGCGAGACCTTGCTTGCGAAATCCGAAGCCGCCGAGCGACTGCGAAGAATTGGAGCCGCGACCGTGAGGGAGCGGTTGTTTGACGAACCGATGACCGCTCCCTGACGGTCGCGGCTCTAACTCTTCACGGCGTCGGCGTGGCGTGGGACCGAAAAACGAAACCGGATCGGGCATCAGTCCTATTTTCGAACCGAACGCGAAATTCCCCAAATCCGAGCCGGTTGTACGGCGGAAGAGACGGGAGTGAAAGCAAGTTCGCACCCACCTTGAGACCGTCACCCGCTTGCCGAATGTCTCGCGCCCGCGACTTCATGGGGGCCTCGCGATGAGCCTCGGAAATCTCGACGAACGTCTTGAAGACGCAGCACATCCAGAACAATCCAACCTCGTTCCTGTTGGGCAAGTTATGAGCGTTCCAGCACGAGGCTTGAAGCGGTTGCGGCGAGGTAGTCGATGCTCACGACACGGAGATCGATGGATCACGCTCCGTGCGTTGGTTGGGGTCTGTGCCGGAGGCAACCGGCCCCGCAAATCATCCGCTGCATCTTGAGATCAGAATTCGCCTCCCATGCTGCTACGACCTCTCGCCCTCGGCTTGTGTGTCTGCGCGTGTCTCATCGCCAGTTCGGCCTTCGCCTCCGAATTGCGGATGACTCCCGCCGTCAAAGCGATCCAAAAAGCGATGCCCTCGGTGGTCAACATCCACACCGAGAAAACCGCCGAAGACGCCGACAGCTTGTCGCCCGCCAAGGATCGCAAAACCAACGGCATGGGGACCGGAATCCTCGTGGACGAACGAGGCTATATCGTCACCAACTTTCACGTCGTCTCCGGAGTGGAAACTCTGCGAGCCACACTCTCCGACGGCAGCAACTACACCGCTCGCGTGATTTCCTACGACAAGAAACACGACCTCGCCATCATTAAGATCGACGCGACGAAACCACTCGCCGTCCTGCCGCTGGGAACCTCGTCGGACCTGATGTTGGGCGAGACGGTCTTCGCCATCGGCAATGCCTTCGGATACCCGGACACGATCACGCAAGGCCTGGTGAGTGCCCTGCATCGCGACGTCGAGGTCAACGAGAAGCAGGGCTATAAGAACCTGATTCAAACCGACGCCAGCATCAATCCCGGCAACAGCGGCGGGCCGCTCATCAATTTGGATGGCGAAGTGATTGGCATCAACGTCGCCATCCGAGCCGGAGCACAGCGCATCGGTTTTGCGATCCCGATGGACGATGCTCGCAAGATCATCGCCGAATTGCTCAGTGGCGAGCGGCTGTCTCAAACATTCCACGGAGCCATCCTCACCGACGTGAAGAAAGGGGATCAACGATTCCTCCGCGTGGACGGTGCCAAGTCGGGGAGTCCCGCCGAGCAAGCGGGGCTGAAAGTCGGCGACATCGTGACCAAGGTCGGCGCGATCCCCGTCACCGATGCCACCGACTTCGAGCGTGCGTGTCTCGGCCGACTCGCCGGCGAGAAGGTGGAGATCAGCTTCCGCCGAGGCAGCACCTCTGAATCCGCCACGATGACGCTCGCCACGATTGGCGCGGGACGACGAAACATTGTCGAGCCGACACCCGCCGTCGCTCGCGATCAGACCGAAGAGTCCGCCAAAGACAAAGCCTACCGCATGATGGGCATTCGGATTGTCCCGGTCGCCGAGGCCGAGAAGCGACAACTGGGAGACAAGTATCGTGGCGGAATGAAGATCACCGAGGTCAAGCCGCTCAGCACCGCCGCGCAGAACGGCATTCATACCGGCGACGTTTTGGTCGGACTGCATGTCTGGGAAACCGTGAATTTCGACAACATCAGTTTTGTGCTCGACCACCAACAACTCCCGACCTTCAACCCGTTGAAGTTCTACATCCTCCGCGGCAACGAGACGCTCTACGGCCACTTGCAGGTGATTCCCCAAACGGCCACGAAGACGCGATAGTGTGGCAAGACGCAGTGTGGCACGACGCTCCGCGTCGTGAGTCGCGACGCGGAGCGTCACGCCACAATCGCCTTTGTGTGATGTGAGACCGGGCCGTGTCCGACCACAGCGAACTCGCACTGATTGATTGGATTCGCCAGCGAGCCACCGCTTCACCCAACCTGCGACTCGGCATCGGCGACGACTGCGCGATCTGGCAACCCGGTGACGCTCAACTTCTCTTCACGACCGACGTGTTGATGGAGGACGTTGACTTCCGAGTCGCCGAAACGACACCGCAACTCATCGGTCGGAAGTCGCTAGCCGTGAATCTCAGCGACATCGCCGCGATGGCTGGCCGACCGCGAGCCGCGCTGGTGGGACTCGTTCTGCCCAAGTCACGCGGCTTCGACTTTGCTCGTGACCTCTCCGAGGGTTTGCGATCGCTCGCCGATGAATTCCAAGTCGCGATCATCGGCGGCGACACGAATACTTGGGATGGTCCACTGGTCATCAGCGTCACGTTGATCGGTGAAGCGACCGAACGAGGTGCCGTGAGACGTTCCGGCGCAAAACCGGGCGACTGGCTGTTTGTCACCGGTCCGCTGGGAGGCAGCATTCGCGGCCATCACCTGACGTTCACGCCGCGCGTCCGCGAGGCCCTCGAACTTCACCGCTTGGCCGATCTACACGCCATGATCGACCTCAGCGATGGACTGGCCGCCGACCTCTTCCACCTGCTCGACGAGAGCCAGGTCGGAGCAACGCTCGTGAGCGATGCGATCCCAATCTCCGACGACGCACGCCGCATGAACGATGGACGCGCTCCGCTCGAACACGCGCTCTCCGATGGTGAGGATTTCGAGTTGCTCTTCACCGTCTCACCAGAAGACGGTGCCCGCTTGCTATCGATCACTGGGTTCGAAGCGACAACTCACATCGGCACCATTGATGCCGAGCCGGGCTGCCGCATCCAACGACCGAACGGTGACATCGAACAACTCGCACGCGGCGGATGGGAGCACCAGTTCTGACCGAAGTCTTATTCCTCTGACCAGATTCCTCTGATCTCCCCGCGATAGATCAAAGGAATCTGGTCAAAGGAATCGGGTCAAAGGAATCTGGTCAAAGGAATGAAGACAGAGGTTTCGGACCTTGATGGCAATTCAGTGCGAAACCGACGCGGCTGCTTTCTCGCCGACGAGCCGGTCTTCATAGAACCGCGTCAACGCGAACGGTTCGAGCTTCGGCGGCGTCTTGCCGGACGCGATCAACTCGGCCATCAAGTATCCCGACGCCGGGCCAGCTTTGAATCCGTAAGTGCCCCAGCCGACCGTCATCAAGAAGCCTTTGACGTCCGGTGTGACGCCCATGATCGGCGAGTAATCGGGAGTCATGTCACACAGGCCCGCCCACTGACGCAGGATCTTCACGTTGGCCAGATGCGGGAACAGTTCCAGCAAGTGAGTCGCCGCCCCTTCGAGGAACGACAGCGTGCCACGCAATGAATAACTGGCGTGATCATCGACCTCGGCTCCGAGCACCAGCTCACCGCGATCCGTTTGCGAAACGTAAACGTGCAATGTCGAAGAGACGATCACCGAATTGAGAAACGGCTTGAGCGGCTCGGTCACGGCCGCTTGCAGCGGATGCGTCTCGATCGGAATTTCGAGTCCGACCATGCGACTGATCAACCCCGCGTAGCCAGCCGTTGCGTTGAGCACCGTCTTCGTTTTGATTCGCCCGCGATTGGTGACGACCGCTTCGACTTGTCCGTTTTGAACTTCGATGGCAGTCACTTCGGTCTTCTGATGAACATGTCCGCCGCCACGATCGACTCCACGAGCGAACGCCCACACGACCGCATCGTGCCGGATGATGCCGCCGGGCGGGTGATACAGCGCCGCCTGAATCGGAAAGCGACTGTGGCCGAAGACATTCAAGTCGGGAACGATCCGCTGAATCTCATCGGGAAAAATGATTCGCGAGTTCACACCCATCAGTTGGTTCGTGTTGGCTCGCTCGGTCAGGCCGGTAACGCCCTTTTCGTTGTGAGCCAGCGTGAGATGCCCGTGCTGCGAGAACATCACATTGAATTCGAGATCAGCGGCCAATTGCTCGTACAACTTGACCGACAGGTCATAGAACGCGATCCCCTCCGGCGTGCGATAGTTCGAGCGGACAATTGCCGTGTTGCGTCCCGACCCACCGAAGCCGACGTACTTCGCTTCGAGCACCGCGATGTTTCGCACGCCCAGTTTCGTGAGGTAGTACGCGGTCGCCAGCCCATGCACGCCGCCGCCGATAATGACGACGTCGTATTGGTCCTTAAGTTCGTGCTCTTGCCACATTCGCTGCGATGTCATCCCGGTCCTCTCGATGATTGCGTATCACGCTGCGTTCATCCCGGAGGGATGTCAGCGATTAGCCGGGGGTTGAGTCCGCCACAGCGGACGATACCCCCGGTTCGGTGAGTTCCTTGTTCCGCATCCTGGAAGGATGCCAGCAAGCCATCGTTGTCATGCTCAATCGCTGGCATCCCTCCGGGATGCAATTCCGCACTTCGACTCTGAACCGGGGGTATCGCTTCGCTCAACCCCCCGGCTAATTGCTCGCATCCCTCCGGGATAGAACACAATCGGACTCCGCATCATTGATTCTTCAGCCACTCAATGCCCGCCGGACGCAAACCAAACTCCGCCCCGGCATCCATCAACACATCCCAAAAGAACTCCGCCGAGTCGCTGCACACATGCAATTCAAACCGATCGGCGAACCGGCCGAACAGCGTGTTGACTCCAAAGATCGGCCCTTGGCAACACCCCTGCGCCGGCAGAGTCCGCTCGCGCAGATCGACCGCCGTGACCTTGTTCAAAATCCGCTCCGCATCCGGGCCGATTAGTGCGAGCGATGCCCAACCTCCGGTGACATCAATCGCATCGGTACTCGGTGGCACGTTGCCGAACACGATCGCGCGGTTCGGAGTCAGCCGATAAACGTGCCTGCCATCGGCACTGTGAATCTTCCGCAATGGCACATCGACACCGCAGATCGAAGTCAGTGACGCGCCGGTCTCCGGCCCGTTGATCTCAAACGTCGGCACATGCGACAGATCGACCAGCGCGTTGCCCGTTCGATCCGACTGTTGCGGATAACGCACCGCGACCTGCCAGCCGTCAAACATCTCGAACTTCGCACCCGATTGACGATGTCGTTCGGTCAGTGGTCCACGGGCAACGGGAGATCTTGCGGTCATCGTTTCTTCCTCAGCGAATTTCATCGTCAGGATTTCCCTGGGCCATCGTTGTGTCAACAAGATCGGGAAGTCCGCCCCGACGTGGTTGCGGCACCGCATTCACGAACGGCTCGTACTTAGTCGCCCAATTTGTGATTCGTCCACAAAGTCCAAACGGCAGGAAACAAAGACAGAAGAGTTGCACCACCAGCATCACGAATCTGGGGATGGCGAGAACGCCGCTCACAAGTCCGATCGTGAAAACCCAAAACTGAAACGGAACCGAAAGTAAATACCCCATGAACACCAAGCGATCCTTACCGAAAACGACGAGCGGCAATCCAAGGGCAAGAGAACCACCGACCGGCCAAAGCACCCGGCGGTGGAAGAACACACGCTTCACCCATCGAAATGGTGCGTTCGACAAACAAATCCAGGCGAGCCTCTCAGCTATGGCCATCTCGCTTTCCTAACTTCTTAACTTTTCACCCGCCGGATCATAGAACGGTTCGTCCTGCACAACTGCCGGGATCATCCGCCCGTTGACTTGAATCTGAATTGTCTGCCCATTGCCAGCGAGATCGGCCGGAACCCAAGCCAGCCCAATCGTTCCGCCCACCGCGGGTGAATAGCCGCACGACGTGATCCGTCCGCCAAGTTTGCCGTCGCACAGCACCAGCGATGCAAGGTCCGGCACGACCGATTCCGATAGACGGAAGCCAATCAACTTGTTGCGATCACCACGTTGCTGAGCGCGAGCTAGCGATTCCTTGCCGATGAAGTCCTCTTTGTCGAGCTTCACGATCCACGGCATGTCGGCTTCCAGTGGGTTCGAGAGCGCATCGGTGTCGATGCCGGGCAGCAGATGTTTCTTCTCCAAACGCAACACGCGCTGAGCTTCGAGTCCGAACGGCGCGATGGAGAACTCGCGGCCCGCCTCCATGATCGCTTCCCAGACGTGCAAGCCGAATTGGCTGGGGACGTGAATCTCGTAGCCGAGTTCGCCGACGAAGCCAATCCGCAGCACGATGGCCGAGACCCCCGCGATCACGCATTCGCTCGCAGCGAGATACGGCATCGCATCAGACGAGAGGTCGGCTTCGGTCAACTTCTTCAACACCTCGCGACTGCGCGGGCCGGCAAGATTCATCGCGGCGTAGCTGCCCGACACGTTCGTCATCCGCACATCCCAGTTGGGGCGACCGGCCAGCCACCAGCGGAACCAGCTATCAATCGCGTCCGCGTTGCCGGTCGTCGTCGTCAGAAAGAATCGGTCGTCTCCCAATCGCGCGATCGTGCCGTCATCCAACAAGATGCCCGCGTCATCGCAGATCACTCCGTACCGCACGCGGCCGACTTTCAGGTTCGCGAAACGATTCGGGTAAATGAACTCCAAGAACTTGACGACGTCCGCTCCGCGCAGCTCGATCTTGCCAAGCGTCGAGACATCAATCACTCCGGCTCGCTGCCGCACCGCTTCGTATTCCTGAGCGACCGACGAATACACCTGCGGTCGTTTCCAGTTGCCGGCGTCTCCCATCCTGGCTCCGGCCTTCTCATGCCAAGCGTGCATCGGCGTGCGACGAACCAGCGAGAAATGCAGCGTCCGCCCCGCGAGCACTCCCAACGGCAACGGCTGCTCCGGCGGCCTCGCAGTCGTGACTCCGGTCTCGGCAATCGACTGCCCGTTGTGCCGAGCACAAATCGCGATCGACGCCGACTGGCACATCTTCCCCTGACACGGCCCCATGCTGACCGTCGAGTACCGCTTCAACGTCTCGATGTTCGAGTAGCCTTCGTCGATCGCATCGCAGATGTCTTTCTCAGTAACGTCTTCGCACAAACAAACGAACTTCTTCTTCGCACCAGAGGGGGAGACGTAATGGCACGAAGGTACTGGCTCGTCTCTGTGCCCTCCGTGCCTCTGTGTTTCCAGTCCGTTTTCCTCCGGAGGGTTTGAAACACGGAGGCACGGAGAACACAGAGACTCGGCAGCAGACTTTCCAGCGCGTTGGCCGTCCAACGCAGCGTCGCGTATATCGTGCAGAGCATTCACCGCTCCAGCCGAGTACATCGCGAGGGCGTGCTGAATCACGACGGCCTGATCGACCGACTCGTCGTAACGCAGCTTGCAACCGTTCTGGTACAGCAACGAATTCGCGGGAGTGAACCCCACCGCCTGTACGATCCAACGACACGACAACGTCTGCCGAGGATGCCCCGCCAACGGCGCGATGACCGCTCCACTGACGTGCCGCGAACCGTTCGCCGAAATGATCGTGTGACCGCGAAACGTGCGGATGCCATCGGCCGTCTCCGGCGGATTGTCGCGCACATCGACGATCGCCGTGATGCGTGTGCCTGCGGCTTTGAGCTGCTTCGCGACTCGATAGCCCTGAGCGTTGTCCGTGACAACCACCGCCTCGCCGGGGAATTGGCAATGATCGAGATGCAACAGTCGCTGCACGCCGCTCGCCAGCATCACGCCCGGCAAGTCGTTGTTCTCGAAGACGAGCGGTCGTTCCCAGCAGCCGGTGGCGACGATCACTTGAGCCGCTCGCAAACGAATCATCCGCTGGCCTTGTTGGATGCCGAGATAGTTTCCCTCGTAGCAACCGAAGACACCGGCGGAGGAGATCACAGTGATGGCAGGATGCTCGGTGACCTTTTGAAGCAGTACCGCGACCGTGAGGGAGCGGCCGGTCTCGTCGTCCATGCGGGCCGCTCCCTGACGGTCGCGGTACTGCTCGGCAAGATCTGGATCGTGCCGCAGATGTCCGCCGAGTTCCGGCTGTTCGTCGATCAGCGTGACGGTCACGCCTGCTTCGGCAGCCGCGAGCGCGGCATTCAATCCAGCGAGGCCGCCGCCGATCACGGCGACATCGGTGAAGAGGTTTTGTTTGTCGTAGACCCCCTCTGCTCCGTGCTCGCGGTTGATCGTGCCGAGGCCCGCGATGCGGCGGATGAATTTCTCCCAGACCGGCCACATCCAGCGCGGCTTGTACATGCTCTTGTAATAAAACCCGACCGGCATGAAGCGGTGCAGCTTGTCGAAGATGCGGAGCAGATCGAACTTCACCGACGGCCACGCATTCTGCGACCTCACCACCATGCCCGGCTTCGCGGCCTGCGTGCAGATGCGGACGTTCGGAGTTCCATCGACCGTGCAAATGCAATTCGGGCAACGGCCCGACATGCACAACAGCCCGCGCGGCCGGTGATACTTGAAGCTCCGCGAAACGATGTGCTCGCCAGCGGCGTGCAGCGCGCCGGCGACCGACTGACCGGACTCGGCACGCACGCGGTGCCCGTCGAATTCAAACTCGATGGATTCAGGTTGAGTCGTTCCAGATTCGGATGTCATTGAGTTGTCTTTACCCCAACGGGGTTGAGTCACACAGCCCAGGGTTGCCGCGCATCGCGGCTACCCTGGGTTACGGATGCGAGACTGGTTTGTACCCCAACGGGGTTCCGTCATTTGTTGGTTGAGATGGTCGCAACCCTTTCAGGGTAGATTCGTCATTCGCGACTCGAACCCAGGGTAGCCGCGAAGCGCGGCAACCCTGGGCTATGTGACGAAACTCCTTCGGAGTAAACGCAAGATGCCGGGCCTTGTTCTTCGTCATTCATCCGCCCGCTTGGTTTCCAGCACTTGGTTCGTCCGATTGTCGCGGCGGACGAGGAACCACAGTTTGCAGGCAGAGCGGTGATACCACCACTCGGTCTGCTCCCCGGCGATGTTCGACCGGTTGTAGAGATACTCCGCCCATTGCCGCTCGGTCGCCGAGCCATCCGGTCGCTCACGCGGCGTCCCGCCATAGTGATACTCCCACACGGGCCGGCATCCGCAGTTCGGGCAGTCGATTTGAAATGACATGGGGTTGCGCCTTCAATCAGGTAGAAACAACTTAGGACGACGCCAATCGATGGCAGCTTTGCTGTCAACGCGAATCGTCCATTCCTCCAGAGTGATCGATTCAAGGATTCCCAACAACTGAGCGACATGCGGCCAGAAATCCCTTTCAGCCTGCGCGTATTCTTGGTCGCTCACATGAAAAACCTCGCCTTCTAGTTGGACAGCGCCAGGTTCTTTCGGAATCGTAGTGCTTCATTGAGATTTGGGGCGAGTGAGCGATTTGATCTTGTCGGGGTCGATGCCGAGTTTGGTGAGTTGTTGGCGGCGTTTTTTTCGGTGGGACTTGGACGCTTGGGCGTTGCGG
>JBJXEX010000306.1:0-6619 GCA_046156195.1 Planctomycetaceae bacterium
GAGGCGAGCGGGGCGGCGTCAGCCCCCAGGTCCAGCGGCGAGGATACCTGGGGGTTGACGCCGCCCCGCTCGCCTGCCTTCCGAGGGGAACGTATTCGACCGCAAGCCGTGCGCGGTCTCAAGCAACACGTCTGTTGTGATCTCTTTGCAGCGACGTATTATGCTTGCCGATTGCAGCACAGCTATCGACCAGTTCTGAGAGGTGAATCATGAGCGTGATGTTGGAAAGCCCGCCCCCTGCCGCAGCTCGGCGACGAGTGACGGCCGCGGAATTGTTGGCAATGCCGAATGAAAAAGACTTCGAACTCGTCAACGGCGAACTCGTGGAGCGCAACATGGGTTGGGAATCAGAATTCTTTGGGTCCAATCTTCAAGGTTTGCTGTGGGACTATTGCCGCCAACACAACTGCGGCTGGATCAACGGCTCCAATGCTGGATACCAATGTTACGAGCAAGCCTTTCCTGACGATCCGGAGCGGGTTCGCAAACCCGACGTATCGTTCCTTTCCGTCGATCGCTTGCCGAGCGGAGCCGTGCCCACCGCGTATTGCGAACTCGCCCCCGATCTCGCCATCGAAGTGATCTCGCCGAACGACCGTTACCACGAAGTCGAGCAAAAGGTAGACGAATACCTGCAGGCAGGCGTGCGACTGGTGTGGGTCGTTGATCCGAAGAAGAATACCATCCGCATCCACCGAGCCAACGGCACGATTCAAGACTTGCATCTGAGCGATGAACTCAGCGGCGAGGATGTGATCGTTGGCTTTCGTTGCCCGGTCAGCGAAGTCTTTCGGTTGCCGCAACGACCGTAACCGGCCGGCCGCAGTCGATGGGAATTATGCTCCACCAACAACCTCGAACTGCGCGGTCGAGCCTTCCGGTTTCGAGACTTCGACTTTCAGTTCCGGAGCCTCGCGGTCGGAGATTTCGACGCGCAGCGTGATCGTGTGCCGGCCAGGTTCCAGAGTCGCTTCGAGGTCGGTCTTCGACTCAAACGACTCGGCATCGACCCACGCTTGGAAGGGCTCGGTCGCAGCAATCTTGAACGACAGCTTGCCCGCTTCGTGTACTTGAACCTCGCCTTGCAGGATCACAACTGTCGGAGTCTTGCCGGGACGCAATTCCTCCAGAGGCAATGCTCCGGCGACCTTGCCGTAGGCCGAGCCCCAATCGTCCGGCGCACTGCCGAGCACGAATTGGCGGATGTGTTCGAGGTGCGGCACTTCGGCCGTCAGTTCTTTCGCGGGTTTCTTCAAGACTCGCCAACGCTGAATGCTGGGAGTCTTGCGGATTCCGAATTCACCCGGCTTCCCCAGTTCAGAGATGAATTTCGCCAGATCGAGCACCTCGCCCCGGGTCATGAATTTCGTCAGCCCTTGGGGCATCAGTGATTTCCCTTCGACCTCTTCTTCGATGTCTGCTGTCGGGATCACGATCGTCTTCCCCTGCACGTCGCGGATGCGGACTCGCGTGTCGTCGCGGTCGATGACGACGCCTGTCACAACATTGCCACTCTCGAGCGCGAAGAGCTTCGTGACGTATTGCTCTTTAACGGCGAGGTTCGGATTGAGGATCGAATTCACGATGTAATCGACCGGCGACGAACCGCCGACGGCACTCAGGTCAGGACCGACTTGCCCGCCCGCCCGGCTGACGCTGTGGCAGCGCATGCAACTGACGTCCGGTCGGCGAAAAATTTTCTCGCCGCGAGCCGCGTTCCCTTTCGCGATGACCTCGTTCACAAGCTCGGCGACTTCCTGCTGAGTCGGTGGCGGCACGTCGGCCGCGATCCCCGCCGCATCACTGAGCACCGCCGACAACGCGGGATCGCTGCGGCCGACCGAGTACATGTATCGCAGCGACATCTTCGCGACATCGACCGATGGTTTTCGTTCTTTGATCGCCGCGGCCAGACGATCGGAACCCTCCTTGCGATTGAAGAACGCGTCGAGCATCTCCGCCGGGTTGTCCTGAGCCGTCGCGTCCTTCAAAACGGCGGCCCCTTGAGTCGCCGCGGTCGGCAAGTCGATTCCGACCAAACCCGCCGCCGCAATCAGACGCACTCCAATCGGCCGACCGGGAGCGGCTAACTTCAACAACGTTTCCTTGCTCCCGGCATCGCCGATCGCGACAAGCCCTTCGATGGCCGCTCGCTGCAAATCGGTGGAGGATTTTTCGTCGGTCGCGAGCGCTTGCAGTGACTTCGCGATCGACGTCACCTTCCAAGTCGCCGCCAATCTGATCGCCGCCAATTGCAGGGCCGGTTGCTTGGCACTCACCAATTGATCGAGCGCCGTGAGATCCCCCGCCGGCTTGATCTTCCGCGTCGTCGCCGCGTCGCCGAGCCAGCCCATCGCCTTCAAACGCAATTCGGCCGAGAACCCTTCCGGCTGCGCGACCTTGTCGAACACGACTTTCAAATCGTGCTCGTTCCCCCGATTACAAATCATCTCCACCACGGTCCCTTGCCGCTCGGCCGGAAGCCGCCCGCTTTGGAACAGCTTCATCACGGGACCGACGGCGCTGGGGGGATCGTCGGCGAGCACGGAACTCGCCAGCATCAAGTTGGCGAAGCAAAACAGCGAGACGTATCGACGCCATGAAATTGAAGGAAACATCAGAGGCGGCACCATCAAAAAGAAGAATCTCGAAATAGCCAGCCGCGTGATTCCGCTTTGGCTTTGAGAAGTTTGGCTTTTTTCTCGACAACGTTTTTGTCGAACGCGGAGTAGTCAATCAAGACATGCTCAACAAACGGCTCTGGATCGGGGACGACCGGCAAGTCCAACGATTGGCATTCAGCCACAGTGACACCCAACACGCCCATTGATGCAAAGCACAGCGTCTGGGTGTAGTGCTGAAACGAACGCTCAGCCGAAATCTGATCTCCGTCATACACCGAGAGCTGATGCTCGTCCTTCGGCGTAGGTCGGAAGGCTTGAGAAGTCACGCGTCCCTGCTGAACGAAGCTCGGATGAATTTGGCGGAGCAACACAGTGTCGCTGTTCAAGACTCGCTCCCTGCCAACTGGCGAATCTCGTGGAGTAGGACGGCCCAATCGCCGTTGTCATCCAAATTGAAGTCACGAAAAGTGTCGGCCGTCGTCTTCAGGTTCAGGCAATGCCACTGAGCTTGATGACTCGGCAAGTCGATCTCCAGCGACGCTTCGCAGCCGCCGACCGACCATTCGAGTTGCACGCCTCCTTCGGCTGTTGGGTACACAAACGGTTGCGGTAATTCGTTGGAGTAATTGGATTCCAACTGTTGTTCCAACCAATCCAAACCAAGGCTCGGAGGAGCTAACCCTTTCCCGTCGAGCCACCCATTCGCAAGGGTTTTTAATTCCTTCAATCGCGAACCGAAACTTGCCGGACGAGCAGCGACGCTGACTTTGGAGACATGCGGCTCAAAGTCCACTTCACAACCATCCGGAAGGTCCACAAACCCCGTTGGCCTAAAAACACCCCGTTCAAAGATGGCATGTACTATTTGCATTATTCGTCACCATTCTTATCAGAACTCGCCGCGTGCCAACAATCGCTCTCGGAGTTTCACCTGAGTTGCCGCATTCATTTGAAATAGTCGGACAGTCACGCGGCCAGTTGGCGTTCGCCCGACGATGCGAGCCTCTTCAATCGCAAAATGCTCGTCCCAAATTTGGCGACGTGGATTGAAGAGTTCGACCACGTCACCAGATCAATGCTGGTGAGGTTTGGACCTTTGTGAAAATTGCAGTGCGGACAGGCGAGTGCCAAGTTCTCCAGCGTATCATCCTCCAAATGTTGTTGAGCTCGAATGTGTTCGACATGGAAGGTCAAGAAAGGGATCGAGTCCTGCCGCATCCGGCAATACTCGCACACTCCTTCCGCTCGCAGAAAAACGAACTGGCGCGTCGCGGCATCCATCATGCAGCACTCGTTGCGGCGTCAATCATCTCGCGGGCGTGAATCTGCAGAAGCGAAACAAACTGTGAAAATTGGATGTACTGTCCGTACTGCGCTCGTTCTTCTTCCGTCAAAGTTCCGGCGTTGGATTTGTCTGCCAATTGATCGACCTGCGATTGCAGTTCGGAGTCCGCTCGAAGTGCGACGATGCGTTTGGCGGTTTCGAGCGTCAGGCACTCTTCCAGTGGCAACAACAAACGGTCGATGACAGTCTTCGGCTCGACCAGAGTCATGATTGATCTCCCCAACAATCAAACGTTGATAAGCGTTCTGCTCGTCACGCGGAGCGATGACGGCTACGTTGCGGGCACGTTGGAAACGTGCCCCACGTCATTTTTTCAACGCCTTCACTCGGCGGTCCAGGGTTTTGTTGGTTTCGTCGAGTTGGAATTTGAGGTAGGCGTCTTGATCGTGGACCAGCGATTCGACGGCGATTTCCGAGGCTTTCGCGGCGTCGGCTCCGGTGAAGTAGCTCAAGGCCCAGACCGCTTGGAGGCGGACGTTGGACTTCTCGTCGTTGACTTGGACTTGGAGTAATTCCAGCGGCTTTGCGACTCGGTCGCGCCAGTAGGTCAGGACGCGAGTCGCTGCCGTGCGGGCGTGATGGTTCGGGGAGCGGAGTTGCTGCTTGAGCAATGCCTCGTTGACGACGTTGTGGCTCTGATGTTGCCACAACGCTTCGGTCAGGTGGTGCTCGTATTCGGCGTCGCTCTTGTCGAGCGATCCGATCCACGTCTTCAGCGCGGCGATGACGTCGGCAGTCGGTCGGCCGGAGAGTTCGAGGCGAGCACGATGACGGACTCGGTCGTCTTTCTCTTTCAGCAGGTCGAGCAACTTCGGGATCGGCTGGCCAGCGATGGGGATCGGGGTGAGCAGGTTGCGGCCTTCATAGCGGACTCGGTAGACGCGGCCGTGGATCTTGTCGCGCGAGGGGTCACGCAGGTTGTGCTGCATGTGGCCGATGATCGTGTTCTGCCAGTCGGTGAAGTAGATGCTGCCGTCTGGAGCCACCTCGACATCGGCGGGGCGGAAGTTCGGGTCGGAGGAGAAGACGATCGGCTCGACTTCGGTGGCTCCGAAGCTGGAGTCCTTCTCTTGCAGCTTGTACTGCAAGATTCCTTGGAAACCGATGACGTTGTTGACCAGGATGTTGCCTCGGTGCTCTTCCGGGAAGTGGCTGCTGCTGAGCAATTCGGTTGCCGAGCAGGGCCGCGTGCGCTGCTGATAAACTTGCGGGGGATTCGCGTGCTTGTTCGGAAAGTCGAGGTCGCCGGAGAAGAGCAGTGCGTGACGCGGTTGAGCTCCGGTGCCGTCCCAGACGATGTCCTGGCCCCAGCGTTCAAAGATGTGACCGTGCGGATTGGCGAAACCGAACGAGACATAGACGTCGATCTTTTGCGTGCGCGGCTCGTATCGGAAGACGCCGCCGTTGGCGACTCGGCGCGGCGGCCCCCACGCGGTTTCGATCTGCGAGTGATGGAAGGTGCCCTCTTGCATGTAGAGCGCGCCCCCCGCGTCGATCGTGAAGCTGTTGATCGTGTGATGCGTGTCGGCGGTGTCGAAGCCGTGAACGAGCCGTTCTTTGATGTCGTATTTGTCGTCGCCGTTGGTGTCCTTGAGGAACACCAAGTCCGATCCTTGAGCGACCAGCACGCCGCCGTTCCAGAACTCGAAGCCGGTGGGATTGTGAATGTCCCCGGCAAACGTCTTGCAGGTGTCGGCTTTGCCGTCGTTGTTGGTGTCTTCGAGGATCAGCAGCTTGTCGTTCATCGGATCGGTCGGAGTCCAATGCGGGTAGGTCGGCCAAGTCGCGACCCACAAGCGGCCTTTGGTGTCGAACGCCATCTGCACGGGATTGACCAGTTCCGGAAACATCGTCTCGTCCGCGAAGAGTTCGACCTTCATGTTTTTGTGAACGGTCATCTTCTCGATCGACTCTTGCCCGGAGAGGTACTGGTGCTTGCCTCCGGGTAGCGGGCCGGGCTTGTTCGAGATGACCGGGATCAACGCCGGGATGTTCGAGTCATCCGCCTTGATCGTCTTCCCCTGAGCCGCCGCCCAAACCACCTTGTCGCGGTTCGACGTCTTCACATCGAGAATGTCCAACTCGCGCTGCCCGACCGAGTAATTCGACAACCCATCGCCATACCCGCCCGGCCCCTCGGAGAATTTCAGGAACGCTCGGTCGCCGTAGGTCGAGTAGCCGTCGGTCACGCGGTAGCGGTTGAACCAGTAGAAGTTCTTGTCGAGGACGGCGGCGCGAATACGGCTGTAAATTGCTGATTCCGCGTCTTTGTTTGTTTTGGTATTGAATTGAAGCGGTGCGCCAAAGAGGGCGCGTTCGATTAGGGTCGCGACTACATGATCTCCAGGTTCATTGAGATGAATGCCATTGATTGTCACTCGTTCGGGACCGCTGTATGTGATTTGTTTGGTGCCCTCGACGAACGTCGTTCCACCAAGTTGGAACGGCGTGTAGGAGGAAGCAAAAAGATCCACGAACTTCACCTCGTTGGCTTTGGCGACCTCGCCCATCGCCTGCGAATACATCTTGAGCCGCGCGTTCGAGGCGGCAACAACCTCTTTGCTGGGCAGGTTGGGCGAGTCGATGAACTCGTGGGCGATGGGTGAGAACAGCACGAGCCTGGGAGCCGACTTGCCGTTGTACTTCTGCT
>JBJXEX010000311.1:0-30987 GCA_046156195.1 Planctomycetaceae bacterium
TCTGCGACAGCCAACCGCTGACCGCCTTCTGGAGCAACCGCCTCCAAACTCGCACCGGCTTCCACTCCAACGTCCGCCGCCCCCGAACCCCCGCCATCTGAAAATCACAAACCCCGTCGCGCACCCCGCGGTTCCTGTGGAACGATGAAGTCGGATGTTATCAAGCGAACGGTTAAGCCTCTATTTGAAATCCAATCGACGGCAAAAGCTTCAGCGGTTCGTGTGGTGTTGTAGTGCTCGTCCTGCCAATGCCCCCGTGGCCTTGCCCTCTTTCACCGCGACGTCGCCGTTGACGAAGACGAACTTCATGCCGGTGGCGTATTGGTGGGGGTCGTCGAAGGTGGCGCTGTCTCGGATCGTTTTGGGATCGAAGACGACGACGTCGGCGAAGTGGCCGGCCTTCAGCGTGCCGCGATCGGAGAGGCCGAGGATTTCGGCGGGGAGCGAACTGCTCGAACGGATCGCGGCGGCGAGTGGGATCACTTTTTCTTGGATCGCGTACTCGCCGAGCTTGCGCGAGAAGGTGCCGTAGCTGCGCGGGTGCGGTTTGTCGGCGGAGGGGAGATAGGCTCGGCCATCGGAGGCGGTGGCGACCCACGGTTGTTGCATCACGAAGCGGACGTCTTCTTCGCTCATGCCGAAGTTCACGACGCTGGCTCCGCCGTTGCGGACGATCGTCAGCGCGATCTCCAGCGGCTTCGAGTTCTCGGCGTTGGCGATCTCGACGAGGTTGCGGCCGATCCACGCGGGCTTCGGGGAATACGCGGCGATCTTCACGGTCGCTCCGTCGCGAGATTTGTCGAGACGATTCGAGATGAACTCGCGGATGCGTTCGCCCTGTTCTTTGTCTTTCAGCCGTTCGAGCAATTTGTCTCGGCCGCCCGCCAGTGCCCAAGTCGGCAACAGCGTCGCATCGAGCGACGTGCTCGACGCGATGTACGGATATTGGTCAGCGGTCACGTTGAGACCTTCTTTGCGAGTCGCTTCGATCAGCGCGGACGCGGGTCGCACGAGTCCCCAGGCTTCCTCGCCGCTGGCTTTGAAGTGCGAGACGTGAATCGGACAACCGCCGTCCCGTCCGATCTTGATCGCCTCGTGAATGGATTCGAGCAGGTCTTTCCCTTCGCCGCGGATGTGGCTGGCATAGAGACCGCCGTGCTTCCCGATGACTTTCGTAATCTCGATCAGTTCGTCCGTGTCGGCGTAGCTGCTGGGGACGTAGATCAATCCCGTGGACATGCCCCAAGCTCCCTCCTGCATGGCCTTGTCGGCGAGGTCTCGCATCTTGGCGATCTCGTCGGGCTTGGCGGCTCGCTGAGCAGTCCCAACGACGTGGCTTCGCAAAGCTCCTTGAGGCAGCAGGTGAGCGACGTTGGTTCCTGCGCCGGCGGCGTTGATCTTCGAGTAGTACTCGGCGACATCAATCGGCCCGGAGCCGCAATTGCCGGTGACGATCGTCGTGCAGCCTTGCATCAGGAAGTTGACGTTCGCTCGCGTGCGCGGCGCGACGATTTGCGAGTCACTGTGGTTGTGCAAGTCGATGAAGCCGGGCGCGATCACAAAACCTTTGCAGTCGATGATCCACTTGGCGGACTTCAGCTCAAACTGACCGACGCCGACGATGCGGTCGCCGGTGATCGCGACGTCGCCGATTTGGCCGTCGGAGTTTGAGCCGTCGAAGATCGTGCCTCCTTGGAGAAGCACGTCCGCTTCGATGGGCTTGTCGGCGGCGGAAGCAGAGCAAATAGCAAATGGCAAATGGCAAATGACAAATGGCAAAATGCAAATGACTAGATGCAAAATGCAAGTTGTGAATTGAAGACAAATGCGGCGAACGCTCCTCTTCGCTTGTTCCATTTGCCGTTTGGCATCTGCCATTTGCCATCTGCCATCTGCCATTTTCATTTTGCAATCCCTTCGTCAAGCGGCCTTGCGAACGGGCAGCGCCTCCTCGAATTCAGGCCGCTCCGCGCGGCCGGCTGCCCAGTCTTCAATCCGAGCATACAGCCGGTTCATCGCGTCTTGAACTCGCTGCGTGTTGAGGTCGATCTCTTCGCGATTCAAATCCGCGGTGACAGCGATCGGCTCGCCGAGAATGCAGTAGGTCGTCGTGAAGGGCAGGGGGAGCAACATGTCGGTCCAAGTCCCTCGGAGCCGCACGCCTCGTCGACAAGTGAAGGCGGCAGGGACGATGGTCATGCCGGTGCGAGACGCCAAGAACACAATGCCGTCTTTCATCTCGCGACGTGGGCCGCGTGGGCCATCGGGGGTGATCGTGATGTGCAGTTGCTCGGCCACATTGAGGAGTTGCCGGATCGCTTGTGCTCCGCCGCGATTCGTCGAACCACGAAACGGCTGCACGTTGAGGAGCCGCAATGTCTCGGCGACATAAGCCCCGTCCTGATGCCGGCTGGTGAGCGCCGATCCGTTGTGCGGTTTGGCCATCAGCATTGGAAAAAACAACACGTCGTGCCAGACGCAGTACAGGAACCGACCCGGCAGATCAGAATCCCAACCATTCGTGCCGGGGAAGATGACGAATTCCTTTCGGCAAGTCGCAAACAGCAGTTTCAAAGTCGCGACGACCAGCCACGCCGCGAACTTGGTGAGCCTCTCGCTACGAATTCGCACTCCGAATCTCCTTCTGACCTTCTTGGCGAGCGGGGCGGCGTTAGCCCAATGGTGCATTCGCCTGTGTGTTTTGTGGACGCACGGTGTTTTTATAGTCCGGTTCGCGCATCGCTCAAAGACCGCTTTCCAGCGGCCTTGTCGGCCAGCCTCCTTGCTTGGACCTGACCGTGAGAAACGCGATATTCCCGAAGCGGCCATGAGTGAGACAAACTGCCGCCGCCCCGCTCGCCTGATTCATTCGTGACCTGTTTTTCTTTGTCACGCTCTTAGACACCAAGGAATCGAAATGCCGCATTGGGAATTCTGGATCGACGTCGGTGGCACGTTCACCGACTGCATCGCGCGAACGCCCGGCGGTGAGTTGCGGCCGATCAAAGTGCTCAGCAGCGGTGTGACCAAGGGGCAGATCGACGAGCTTCAAGGAACGAATCGTGTCATCGATCCTCTGCGACGAACCGATCCCGATGACTTTTGGTTGGGCTACGAGATTCGCTTTCTCGATGAGTCGGGCCAGACGTTGCTGACGAGTCATGTGGCCGCGTTTCATCGGCGACTCGGCGTTTTGGAAGTCGCGACGCTGCTGCCTCCGAGCATCTCGGCCGGTACTCGGTACGAGCTGTCGGCCAGCGAAGAGGCTCCGATTCTGGCGATCCGCACCGCGTTGGGATTGCGACGCGATCAACCGATTCCGCCGGTGACGGTGCGACTCGGCACCACTCGCGGAACGAATGCGCTGCTGACTCGGCGAGGTGCTCGCACGGTCTTCGTCACCACTCGCGGATTCGCCGACGTGTTGCTGATCGCGAATCAAGATCGGCCGCGACTGTTCGATCTCGACATTCAGAAGCCGGAACCGTTGTTTTCTGAGGTGCTCGAAATCGACGAACGGCTCGATGCCGACGGGCGAGTGTTGAAGGCCATCGACGAAACCGACGTCCGGCGGCAATTGCAATCGTTGTGTGCTCAGCACGCCGCAATTCGCACTCCGCACTCGCTCGCCATTTGCTTGCTGCACTCTTTCGCGAATCCCGCTCACGAGCAACTCGTCGAACGGATCGCCCGCGAGGTCGGCTTCACCGAGATCAGTGTGTCGAGCCGACTCGCGCCGCTGATCAAGATCGTCAGCCGCGGCGACACGACGGTGATGGATGCGTACTTGAACCCGATCCTGCGCGAGTACGTCGGTCGGCTCCGTTTTCAGTTGGAGGGGGCGAGGGGGCGAGGGGGCGAGTGGGAGCGAGAGAGCAGCGGCGTTTCGATCTCCCCCTCTCCCTCTCTCCCTCTCTCCCCCTCTCCCCCTCTCAAGCTGATGACTTCCGCGGGTGGCCTCATCGACGCGGATCGGTTCGTGGGCAAGGACAGCATCCTGTCCGGTCCAGCCGGCGGCGTGATTGGTTTCTCGCGAGTCGCTCAGCAAGCGGGATTCGATAAAGCGATCGGCTTCGACATGGGCGGGACGAGCACTGACGTGTCGCGGTTCGATGGCGAATACGAGTACGAATTCGAGACGAAGAAGGCCGGTGTTCGCATCGTCGCGCCGATGCTGGCCATTGAAACGGTCGCGGCGGGTGGCGGCAGCATTTGTGAATTCGACGGAGTGAAACTGGTCGTTGGTCCGCAGAGCGCCGGCTCTGATCCTGGCCCGGCGTGTTATGGACGAGGCGGGCCGCTGGCGGTGACTGATGTGAATTTGTGGCTCGGCCGAATCGTCCCCTCGCGGTTTCCGTTCCCGCTCGATCTCGACGCGGTCGAGCGGCGATTGATGGAGTTGGCGGCTCGTGTTGCAGGCAGCCAGTTGAAAAACGGAGACTCATGTAACCCGAAGCGTGAGCGAGGGTCGGAAACGTGGAGAGAGGGCGAGTCGCCCTCCCTTGCTGACGCTGCGGGCGAGTCGCCCTCCCTTGCTGACGCTGCGGGTTACTTTTTTCGGGAGGCGGCAGGCTCACTGGATGAACTGGCGGACGGCCTATGTCGCATCGCGAACGCGAACATGGTCCGCGCGATTCGGAAGATCTCGGTCGCTCGCGGCTACGATCCGGCGGAGTATGTTCTCGTCTGCTTCGGCGGAGCGGGTGCTCAGCACGCTTGCGAGATTGCCAACTCGCTGGGGATGCGGCGAGTCTTGATTCATCCGCTGGCGAGTTTGCTCAGCGCGTATGGCATTGGCCTCGCGGATGTGCGGCGGTTCGGCGAGCGATCGGTGTTGAAGCCGTACTCGGCGGAACAACTGTCCGATTTGGAATCGCTTTTCAGTGAACTCGAACAAACCGCGCGCGCGGAAGTCGTGGCCGAGGGTATTGAGGCGGATCGAATCAAGCCCGCGATTCGTTCGCTGGATCTGCGATATGCCGGCGTCGAGGCGACGATCCGAGTGATTGGTCCGCCCGACGGCGATTACGCGACGAAGTACGAAGAGCTGCATCGTCAGCTTTACGGTTACATGCACTCCGGCCGTCGATTGGAGATCACCGCTGCGCGAGTCGAAGTGGTCGGTCTGACCGCCGAGCCGCCGACAGTCTCACAACCGCTCGTGCCGCGAACTCCGGTTGCGAACGACTCGCAGCGCACTTGGTTCGGCGGTGAGTTTGTCGAGGCCCCGGTTTTCTTTCGCGAGCACCTGCATCCGGGCGACGAGATTCGCGGGCTGGCTCTGATTTCGGAGCCGAGTTCGACCATCGTGGTCGATGGCGGCTGGTTGGCTCGCGTGTTGGCTTGTGGCGAATTGCTGCTGGAAGCGAGCGAAGGAAAAACGGTATTGCGGCTGTCGGCTGTCGGCGATCGGCTGTCGGCCGATCCGGTGTTGCTGGAGATTTTTAATAATCTGTTCGCGTCTGTTGCCGAGCAAATGGGAGTCACGCTGCAAAAGACCGCGTGCTCAACGAATGTGAAAGAGCGGCTCGATTTCAGTTGTGCGATTTTCGATCCGGCGGGCAATCTGGTCGTGAACGCTCCGCACATCCCGGTGCATTTGGGCGCGATGAGTGAAACGGTCAAACGCATCATCGCCGACAACCCGGATGAGTTGGCCGATCGCCGACAGCCGATGGCCGACAGCCGTGATCCCCTTTTTACTTCCGTCTTTGTGACCAACGATCCCTATCGTGGCGGCTCGCATCTGCCGGATGTGACCGTCGTCACGCCCGTGCGAGACGCCTCCGGCGAACTGATCTTCTTCACCGCCAGCCGCGCGCATCATGCGGAGATTGGCGGCATCTTGCCCGGTTCGATGCCGCCGTTCTCGAAGCATCTGGGTGATGAAGGAGTGATGATTCGCAACTTCAAACTGGTTGACGACGGCGTCTCGCGCGAACACGAACTCAAGACTCTGTTGTTATCCGGCAAATATCCGACGCGAGCGGTGAATGACAATCTTGCTGACGTCCGAGCGCAGGTCGCGGCGAACAACATCGGCGTGAACTTGCTGCGCGAGTTGGTGGAGAAGCAATCGCTCGGAGTCGTGCGGGACTACATGCGACACATTCAAGTCGCGGCCTCGACCAAGATGCGGCTGGCACTGACGGCTCTGCCGGATGGCAGGTATGAGCGAGTCGATCATCTCGATGATGGCTCGCCGATTCACGCGACGATCACGATTGCCGGAGACTCGGCCACCGTGGACTTCACCGGCACGGGACCGGTGCTGACGAGTAACCTCAACGCGAATCGAGCGATCGTCACGGCGGCGGTGATGTATGTCTTCCGCTGCCTCATCAATGAAGACATCCCACTCAACGGCGGTGTGTTGGAGCCGATCACGATTGTCGTCCCCGAATGTTTGTTGAATCCGCCGGAGCATCCCGATCCCGCGCAGAGTGCGGCGGTGGTCGGCGGCAACGTCGAGACTTCGCAGCGTGTTGTCGATGTGTTGCTCGGCGCGTTGGGACTGGCGGCGGCGAGTCAGGGGACGATGAACAATCTCACGTTCGGCGACGCGACGTTCGGCTATTACGAGACGATCTGCGGCGGCTCCGGCGCGACGTCCAATGCGAATGGAGCAGATGCGGTCCACACGCACATGACGAACACTCGGCTGACCGATGTGGAAGTGATCGAGCGGCGATATCCCGTTCGCGTTCACGAGTTCTCAATCCGACGCGGCTCCGGCGGAGCAGGCGAGCATCGGGGCGGCGACGGCATCGTGCGACGTATCGAGTTTCTGAAATCGCTCAACGTCTCACTGCTGACGGAGCGTCGCGGGCCTTATCCACCGTTTGGTTTGAATGGAGGGGAACCCGGATCGCTCGGCCGCAACACGCTGACGAAAGCGGGATCGACAGATGCGCTTGATCTGGGAGGCAAAGCTCAAATCACCGTCGAACCGGGAGACGTGCTGACGATCGAAACGCCGGGAGGCGGCGGATGTGGCTCGTAGTGCCCCGCGCTCGTAGTGACCCGATTTATCGGGTCTTGGCCGTGCGCTCGACCCCATAAATGGGGTCACTACGAGCGCGGGCGAGAGCGCTACTCGTAATCGCCGACCATCCAGCGGACGAGCAGGTCGAGTTCCTTCTCGGTCAGACGTTCGCCGAAGGCGGGCATCGCGTTGTTGGAGCCGTAGAACTTTTCGTGGCCGGGGTCTTTCAAGAACTCTCGCAACCAACGCTCGCCGCCGTAGCTGGTCAGCGATGGGCCGGAGCCGACTTCGCCCAGCAGCTTCTCTTCGCCAATCGGTTGCAGCGAGTGGCATTCAAGACAGTTCGATTTCAGCTCACCGACCGGAAGTTTGCCGGTCTCGAAGATTTGACGCCCGCGCTTCGGAGCTTCATCCGAGATACCGGGTGCCCCGCGCCGCTGGCCCTGCGACAGTAAGAACGCGACGAGATCGTCTAACGCAGGCTCGTTCTTGGAATCGCGCCAATGGTTCGCGTGAGCGGCAGACCACTTGGCCATTTCGCCTTCAAGGATGTTTTTCGATGACTCGGCGACTTGGTTCTTGTCGTCTTTGTCTTTGACGTTCTCCAACGCAACGAACGTCTTTTTGAAATCGGTGATGACCGCTTTGATCCAATCCTTCGATCCAAAATTGCCGAGGTCAGTCGCGGTCGCCGGGACTTCGACGGGAGGTTTGTATCCGACGATTTTCTTGACTTGCTTCTTGGTTCCGTCCTTTTGCTTTTCGAGCACTTCCTGAACGATGGCCTCCTTCAGAGTGACTTTGCGACCGGTGCCGTCGTGGCCGTCGTAGCGGTGACACGGAGCACAATTGCGAGCAAACAATCGGGGGCCTTGCGACTTTGGATCGGCTCGCAGCAGCGACACGGCTCCCTCCAACGGGATCCCTTCGGGACGTTCGGCGAGTTCCTCGATGCGGACGGAATCGTCGTGAGCTTGTTTGACTGCGGCGGTGAAATCGGGATCGGCCGCGTCGTTCTTCAAAGCCAATCCCGTCAGCCCGATGATGCCGACCATGATCACGACCATAAACACGACGTTGAACGCATGGCCGGCCTTCCAACGACCGATGATCGGCATCGCGGCCAGGATCGCCATCAAAGCGCCGGGGAGATAGATCGCTCCGAAGGCGAGCCCCTGATGCTCAACCCACTCGAAGCGCAGGAATTGGAACAGGAAGAGAAAGTACCACTCAGGCCGCGCGGCGGAGTATGCCTCGGACGGATCGGCGGGTGCGGCGAGTTCGGCTCCGTGATGCCAGAACGTCAGCGTCAACACCGTCCCCAGCACTGCGAGACAGGCGATGCCATCTTTCAACACTTGGTCCGGCCAGAAAGTCGTCGCCGGAGCGCGATTGGGATCGGGAACCGTGATGCCGTGGCGGCGAAAGACGGCGAGGTGCAGCACGATAAACGCGATCAACGTCGCCGGCAGAACTCCCGCGTGCATCGCGAAGAAACGAGTCAGTGTGTGATGCCCGTATTGCGGGCCACCCTGAGCCAGTTGTTGCAACTGCGGGCCGACGATCGGAGTGGCTCCCATGATTTCCGTCGAGACCTGCGTGGCGTAATAGCCCTTCTGATCCCACGGCAGCAGATAACCAGTCAGGCTCAGGCCGAGCACGATCTGCATCAGAATCAAGCCGAGCCAGAAATTGATTTCGCGAGGAGCCTTGTAAGCTCCGTCAATCACGACCTGCATCAGGTGCAACGCCAGTAACACGGTCATCGCGCTCGCGGAGAAGTGATGCAACCCGCGGACGATCCACCCCGCCTGCATGTGGTGCTGAATGTAGTACACGCTCTCCCACGCGGTCGTCGTGCTGGGGCTGTAGGCCGTCCACAGAAACAGGCCGGTGATGACCTGAATCGAGAACGTGAACATCAACGTGCTCCCCCAAACGTAGCGCCAGCGAGCACCGCCGGGGATGTTCTCGTAAAGAGCTTCGTGCATCAGCTTCTTCAGGCCGGTGCGGTCGTCGAGCCAGTTGATGAGTGCATTCATGGTGGTGTGAGTGGCTGGAGTTGGGGTGGGTGGGGCAAGGACGAATGACGAATGACGAAATACCCAATGACGAAAGAAGCTCGAATGACGAAGCTCGAATTTGTCGGCTGGCGGCAATGACGGGGCTTCGTCATTCGGACTTAGGCATTCGTCATTCCTTCGTCATTGGGTCTTTCGTGCTTCGTCATTTAGCCGACCGGAATCTTGGCGGGGGTCGTGGCTCGGAAGTTTTGATATTTCAGCCAGACTTCGGAGCCGTTGCGAATTTCCACTTCGAGTGCGTCGAGGTCTCGCGGTGGGATTTCGTTTTGCTTGACGCCATCTACGCCGAAGGTGCTGGTGTGGCAGGGGCAGAAGTAATGTTTCTCGGACGGCTTGTAATCGACAGCACAGCCGAGGTGCGGGCAGCGCGAGTTGAAAGCGACGACTTTGTCCTTGTCCGTTCGCCGCAGATAGACGGCACCGACCGGCTGCTTGAGGTAGGTGTTCCAGGCATCGACCTTGTCCATGATGATCTTCACCAACTGCGGCTCGCCGTTGATTTCCAGCGCCTCCAGCGCGACTGGCATCTTGAGAAAGCCGTCACCGCTCCCTCCCGTCTTCTTCCGCATCAACGGGTCGAGGAAGAAGGCCAGTCCCGAAAGTGCCGGGACGGCTCCAACCACGAGGCCGATGCCAGCGGCGAGGATGTGTGTCATGAAACCGCGGCGAGGCTCGCCTGACGGGCGGTCTTGAAGCTCGATCGGAGATGGAGACATCGCGTGGCTCTTCGATGAAGGCAGGTGGTTGAGGAAGGACTCAAGATTGCAGAGCCGCTTTGATCGCGGTCAGCACATGAGCAATGGCGGTGGGAACTGGTCCGGGGAGGATGGCTCCGGCGGCTTGCTTGTGGCCTCCGCCACCGAAGCGTTCGGCGATGGCGGCGACATTCAAACCGACTCGGCTGCGGAAACTGATCTTCACAGATTTCGTGGCTTGTTCGATGGCGATGAAGGCGGCTTTGGTCCCTTCGATCTTGAGGCATTCGTTGACGAGGTCTTCAGTGTCGGCCGGGACCGCGCCAGTTTCGGCGAAGTCTTGCTGAGTCACCGTGACGTAAGCCAGTTGTCCCTCGAAATCGAGCTTCACGGTGCTGAGGACTCGCCCCGCCAATTTGGTTCGCGAGAGAGTCGTCTGCTCGTAGAGCGTTTGAAACAGTAAGTTTGGCTGAGCTCCGGCGTCAATCAGGTCGCCCGCGATGCGCAGCGTGTTGGCGGTCGTCGAGGGGAATCGAAACCATCCGGTGTCGGTCGCGATCGCACAGAACAGTGCATCGGCCGCGGGCTTCGTAAGCGGCACATCGAAGAAGCGAAACAACTGAAAGACGAGTGCTCCGGTTGCCTCGGCGCTCGTGTCCTTGAACTCGATCGCTCCGAGATCGTCCGAGCTGACGTGGTGGTCGATCAGCACCTTCTTCGCCTTGGTGTGCTTGATGACTCCGCCGAGTTCCGTAAGTTGTCCCCAGGCGCTGGTATCCAGAATGATATGAACGTCGGTGTCGAGCGCTTCGGCCGAGGTCATTCCGTCGCCGAATTTTTTGACTCGATGGGTCGGGTCTAAGAACAGCAGATTGGCGGGCGAACTCGACGGATTGACGATCCGCACTTCTTTGCCCAGGCCTTCGAGCAGCGCCGCCATGCCGAGTTCCGAACCGAGCGCATCGGCATCAGGCCTCACATGGCTGGAGAGCACGAAGCGTTGATGCTCGGCAATGATCGGTCGCAGCGGTTCCCAATTGATCGGCATGTTGGACGTATTCTGAAGTCGTTGAAGTGGCTGAGTATTAAAGAAACGCATTGGGGACGGCTCCGGATGCCGCTGCATTCGGAAGGAACTGTCGGCGGTAGTTCTGTTTCTCCGCACTGCGAATTCGGTATTCCTCCGCCGAGGCAATGGCCGGATCACTGATCACGAGCTTGTAGTGCCCGTTGGAGTGATCGACTTCCATTGCTCGCCACGGCGTGCCATTCGGGGCCACGGCCATCACCGGCGCGACTTGGGCTTCGGAGACGTTCTGCCAGGGAAACGTCGCGGACACCGACGGCGGGTGAGACCAGACGGGCGGATCGACAGGGGGGGGCAAAATGTTGAGATGTCGCGCCAGAATCTCCGCGAAGGTCTCGATCGCATCGCGGATGTCGGCTGCTCGAATCAACGTCTCCGCCGACAGCGTGACGGCCCCGACCAAGGCACCAATGATCTCACGATCAATGTCCGCGTAACGTCGGTCCAACGGATTCCAACAGGGGGATGCCACGAGCAGTGAACTCCCCAGCGCGTCCGAACTCGATTCCGAATTCACGGCGGACGGGAGGTCGCGATGATCGAGCAAGACCGTACTGCGCGAATGCCGCGCGACATTCGCCCCGATCGGTCCCCAATCGGTCGGCAACTCGCCATGGCATTCCACTTGGAACGGAAAGTCCGAGAACTCACCGACCATGGCTCCGTTTGCCTCGATCTTCAGAAACTGATAAGCGGCGAGAGACCATTTCACCGACGATTGCGGACTCAAGGAATCCAATCGGTTGCACATATCGCGGAGCATTCGCAGAAATTGTCTCATGGACGATCCTCCAACTTCAGATCGATTTCCGGAATCTGTAAGAGTTGCCGAGCGGGTTGATCAACGAGAGCGTCCACAACCGCCGCGCGTCCGTTCTCCAAGAGTTTCTTTTTTTGTTCTGGAGTCAGATCGAAGTCCATCGTTCCGATTTCTTGAGGAACTTTGATTTCGATCGGCAAATAGTATTGCAGGAACTCCGTTTGGAGGAATCCCGGCCCGTCGAGAACCGTGGCGGCCACCGCGCGGGCGTAGTCGCCGAATGACTCAATCCGACCAACCCGCATTTCAGGCTGCTCGGGCACCAATCGAAACCCGACAATCGGGATGGTCTGCTGATTGGTGCGGTTGCTGGATTCAAACGGCCATGCCGGAAAATTGCTGACGATCCCGCCATCCACGACATAGGTGTGAAAGTAGTGAACCGGCTGAAAGAACAGCGGCAGACTCATGGATGCCAAGACGGCGTCCGCGATCTCCATGTCCGGGCTGGATTGTTCATTAAAGAGCCGCTCGCGCGAACGACCGACATCGGCAGCGACGATATGCAGTTCAATGTTCCGCTGTTCCTTGAGCGAGCCAAATGTCACTCGGCCATCCTTGTCGGTAACCGACGCTCGCGCTTCCAAGTGTCCCGCCAGCCATTTCCGAAATCTGCGAGTACCGTAAATGCCCTTATCGGCCTTGAGTCGCCTGACCAGATCCAAAACATCCCTCAGCGAAATGGCCGAGGCCCGGCCCTTCTTGGAATACTTGTGTCCGAATGACAGCCAACTGAATAGTTTTCGCCCCAGCAACCAGCGTTGCTTGACCGACTGCAAATCCTGCAACAGCTCAATGAGTTGATCCACGAAGTCCGGCTCACCCGCGGCGGATTCGTCCCAGATTGCCGACATCAGGTCTTTCAATTTCGTCAGCGGGAATTCCTCCAGACCATCGAGTAATTCGAGGAGGTTTAGTTCCATCAAGATCGTTTCGAGTGTCGCACCTCCTTCGTCGTCAGGAGACGCGGAAGACACCGGATATCCCACGGCGGCCAACGCGGCGACGATTGCGCCGGCCGATGTCCCCGCGAAGCCGCGAATTCGCACATCTGGCGCGGACGCCTGAAGCTGGGCAAGGCCGCCCACGAGTCCAATCCCTTTGACTCCGCCCCCTTCAAAGGCCGTGTAGATGTCAACCATTTCGCGTCTCCGAACACACGCCCACGAGTTGTTTGACCGACTCGATGTCTGCCCGGAGTTGACGAATCAAGGCATCGCTCGACTCAAACCGCACAACATCCCTGACCCGCGCGAGCAAGTCGATATCGAGCATCTGCCCGTACAAGTCCCCCGTGAATCCGAGCAGATGAACTTCGAACTTTCTCGCCGCCTCGCCAAAGGTGGGATTCGGGCCGAGATTGATCGCGACCGGATAGGGCGGCTGACTGACGATGCAGACGCCGGCATAGACTCCGTCCGGCGGCAGCAGAGTTGTGATGCCTTCCAAGTTCGCCGTTGGGAATCCGATGGTTCTGCCGCGCGCGGCTCCCTGGGCCACGAGGCCGCGCACTCGGTACGGATGGCCGAGCATCTCAACTGCTTCGGCGATTTCGCCGGAAGCGATTCGCGAACGAACTTCGCTTGAGGAAATCATCCGGCCATTCACGATCACCGCCGGAACAACTTCCAGCGAGCGGCCGGAGGCATCGCACAGAGTTCGCAACGTCTGCACGTTGCCGGCTCGATTGTGGCCGAAGAAAAAGTTCGGGCCTTCCACCAACCCGCTGGCGTTGAGCTGGCCGATGACGATGTCGCGAAAGAATTCGTCCGGTGTGAGCCGCAGCAGCGCTTGATCGGTCGGATAAACGACGACCGTGTCGATGCCGTGCTTCTCAAACAGTTCGAGTTTGTGATCGAGCAGGCTCAAGGCCGGCGGCGTCTGCTGTGGTCGGAGCAGCGTGATCGGATGCGGATCGAAGGTCATCACGACGGCTGGCGTGTTGGCGGCGGCCGCTCGCGCGACGAGCGTCGCCAACATGCTCTGGTGGCCGCGATGCACGCCGTCAAAGTTGCCGATCGTGACCCAGCCGCCGCAGTATTGTTCGGGATGTTGGAAACCGCGTTGAATGTGCATCGAGGCCGGGTGGGGAATTGCAAATTGAAAACTGCAAATTGCAAATTTCAAATTGGCGAGGCAGAAGATTGAGTCCGACCAACACACATTAGCGGGTCAGTTCACGGCATTCTCTCGCCGCTCAACTTTCCATTTGAAATTTGAGATTTGAAATTTGCAATCGCTCGCCCACTTATCGACTCCGTTGCGGATCGGGACTTGAGATCCTCTTTGTACGGTGCTCGAATGCAACGTCGCGCCGCGTCAGTGCGACTCGTGACGGTTTGAAGTCAACGGGCGGCAAACCCGTACCGAATGACCACAATCGCGCCGTAAGACACGGCGGCAACAACCCCGGATGCCGGGATCGTCAGAACCCACGCCCAAAGCACACGACGGGCAACTCCCCATTGGACGGCTGAAAAGCGCTGAACGGACCCGACACCGACAATCGCGCCGGTAATCGTGTGCGTGGTGCTGACGGGAATCCCCATGTAGGCCGTGCCGAACAGGGCCACGGCTGCGGCCGTTTCGGCACAGGCACCGCTGTATGGCCTCAATTTGGCGATTTTCAGGCCCATCGTCTTCACGATGCGCCAGCCGCCGCACAATGTTCCAAGGCCGATGGCCAGATGGCAGACCAGCACGATCCAGAAGGGAAACGTCTCCTTGCCGGACTCGAAGCCGATCTGCCGTTCTTTCCAAAGCGTTGCGTACAGCAATGCGGCCACGATGCCCATCGTCTTCTGGGCATCGTTGGTGCCGTGTCCCAGACTGAATGCGGCGGCAGAAGCGAGTTGCGCAACTCGGAACCACCGGTCCACTTTGGCGGGAAGCGCCCGCCGAAACGTCCACAACAATCCAATAATCAGAATCAAGCCCAGTACCAGTCCCACGAACGGCGAGATCACAATGTACTGCACCGTCTTGAGGAATCGGTCCCATTGCAGCACGCCGGAAAACTTCGAAGCGTGCGTCATTGCCGCTCCGCCGAACCCACCCAGCAATGCGTGCGAGGAACTGGTGGGCAGCCCGACATACCATGTGATCAGATCCCACACGATGGCCCCAATCAATCCGGCGAAGATCACGTCCGGTGTAACAAACTCCTTATGCACCATCTTGCCGACGGTGTTGGCGATCGCGACGCCAAATACCCAGGCGGCGGCAAAATTCCACCACGCGGCCCACAACACCGCAGGCAAAGGCCGAAGTACGCGCGTTCCGACCACTGTCGCGATCGAGTTCGCCGCATCGTGAAATCCGTTGATGAAATCGAACGCCAGGGCTACGACGAAAATGAGCAGCACATACGGGTGCTGCACGATTTGCCCCATATCGCGCACGAATTCCACAAAGACCTGATCCATCGCTTCCCTTCCGAGTCGCTCCAATTTGGCAAGGTGCGGTCGAGTCGCTCAACTTGCCTTCACGACGATCTCGTTAATCACATGCGCCACGTCGCGGCAGGCATCGACGGTATTTTCCAGCCACGCATACACTTCTCTTTGTTTGATAAACGTCATGATTTCCGGCGGGGCGGCGAACAAGTCCGCCTCGACGTTGCGATACACCTCGTCGGCCATGTTCTCCAGCCGGCTGATCTCGCGCAATTCGATGGCCATCTTGTCGGAGGTGATGTACTTGTTCTTGCGGAGCATGCTCACGGCCCGTTGCACATGGTTGCACGACTCTTGAATGATGAGCGCCATCTTGACCGCTTCGGGCGTTGGCTTTTCGATGCCGAAGGCAGTCAGCCGAAACGCGGCCTCTTCCAGATTGTCGAGCACGTCATCCAGGCTCGTGGCGAGCGCGTGAATGTCCTCGCGGTCGAACGGCGTTATGAATGTTCGACCCAGCGACGTCAGAATTCCCTCGACGGCGATGTCGCACTTGTGCTCAAGCTCGCGAAGCTCGTTCATGCGCCGTTCGCGGTGATCGAAGTGGTCCACGAGTTCCGCAAATGTCTGTGCCGCAGTGACGATGATCTTGGTCACGCCGTCGAATTGATCGAAGAATTTCTGTTCCCGCGGAATCAAAGAGAATCGCATGTTGCTACTCAGGAGGGCGATGAAGGCAAGCGGCAGCTTTATGAAAAGTTCAATAAGACTTGGTTAAGGCGGCGGAATGTATTGGCCATCTCCGGCATTCTCAACGAGACGGCGAGGAAACGACGTCGGACTAGCCCCGGAGTCTCGACACAACCGGCTCGATCGGCCGAGGCAAACCCTGGAGTCGCCGAAAAATGCCGTCTTGTCCCGTTCCGGGGATCGAACTAGAGTGCAAAGCGTGACTTTGTGAGGACTTCCTTCCGCTTTCGACGACGGTTGTGGCATCGTGGCACTCACGGAAATTGATCGCACTCTGCTGAAACGCTGCCTCTCCGAAGAACCCGGAGCGTGGAAGGATTTCGTGGATCGGTTTATTGGCTTGTTCGTGCATGTCATCAACCACACGGCCCACGCCCGCAGCGTGCCACTCTCCGTGGATGACGTCGAGGATTTGTCGGCCGAGGTGTTCGTGACACTGCTGTCGAACAACTATTCGGCTCTGCGACAGTTTCGGGGCAAAAGCTCGCTGGCGACGTACTTGACCGTCATCGCTCGGCGAATCGTCGTGAAGGAGATCACTCAGCGAAAGCTGTCCGAGGCGTTCGGCCATGTGTCGGTGCATGGCTCATCACTCGACGCGGCACACGTCGGCCAGACGGAATCGCAGCGGATCGAGAATCGCGAAGAGGTCGCTCGGTTGCTGAGCGACCTGCCGCCGCGAGAGGCGGACGTGATTCGGCAATTTCATCTCGAAGGGAAGTCGTATCGCGAGATCAGCGTTTCGCTCGGCATCCCGGAGAATTCGATTGGCCCGACTCTGAATCGCGCTCGCGAACGGATGCGACAGCAAAGCATGACCCCGTGACTCAAATGATCCCTCTCGTCCCAACGCTCCGAGGCTGTGAACTTTTTTGAGCCGCGACCGTCAGGGAGCGGTCGTAAGTCCTTAAGGCGGTCATCAGTCCTTGAAACAACCGCTTCCTGACGGTCGCGGCTCACAATCTTCATTGGCTTCCTGAGTCATGTTCTGTGGTGATGAATTCGATGAGTTCGACCTACGCCGCCTGTGCTGAGCATGTTCATCAACTCCACGCGGCGGTGCGGCGGTTGGAGGATCAGAGCCGCTTGCTGCAACTTCCTCCGCTGGCGGGACGCGAATGGTTCGAGTTGCTCGAACGCAAGCTGCTGCCGCAGTTGACCGACGATGCGTTTCTGGTCGTCGCGGTCGTCGGTGGTACAAACATCGGCAAGAGCGTCATCTTCAATCATCTGGCCGGATGCCGAGCGAGCGCGACATCGCCCTTCGCTTCGGGGACCAAACATCCCGTCTGCCTGGTCCCTCCGGGCTTCGATCAACGGCACAATCTGAACGCGATCTTCCGCGGCTTTGATCTGCACGAGTGGTCGGTGGCAGACACGGCTCTCGAAGATCACCCGGAGCATCGGTTGTTTTGGCGACCCAGTGAGTCCACGCCCTCCAATCTGTTGATCCTCGACACGCCCGACATCGACGGCGACGTGCGAGTGAATTGGGAACGAGCCGACAACATCCGCCGCTGCGCCGATGTGCTCGTCGCGGTCCTGACACAACAGAAGTACAACGACGCGGCCGTCAAACAATTCTTTCGCAAAGCGGCCGAGGAAGACAAAGCGGTCCTCGTGGTCTTCAACCAAGTGCTGCTGCCGGATGACCACAATTATTGGCCGATCTGGTTGCAAACCTTCTGCCAGGAAACCGGCGTCCGGCCGGAGTTCGTGTATATCGCCCCGGCCGATCGCCGCGCGGCAGAGGAAAATCGACTGCCGTTCTTTGAGGGACGGGGCGGCGATCCTCCACAGTCTCAGACCCACGCAGAGCTTGGGAACGAGATCGAAGTGAAGCGAAACCTGAAAGACGACATCTCGTCACTTCATTTTCATGAGATCAAATTGCGGACGCTGCGTGGCTCGTTGCGGAGCGTGCTGAATCGCGAGACCGGAATGCCCGCGTATCTCGGCGAGATCGAACGCAAGAGCAACGAGTATCGGTCGGTCTCCGAATTACTTTTGACGCAGCGCATCTCTAAGGACGACGACTGGCCTCCCGTGCCCAATCTGGTGATCGTGCAGGAAGTCCGCTTGTGGTGGCAGCAGCAGCGCGAGGGGCTGACCAAGACCGTACATGACGGCTTCAACGTCATCAGCCGCGGACTGCTCGGTGCCTACGGGTTTGTCCGCGATCGCGTGAAGGGGAAGCCGACTCCCCCGTTGGAACTCTTTCGCGAACGCGAATGGCAGATGATCTACAACAAGGTCGAGTCGGTCTACGATCGGTTGCACGAGTTCGCCGAGCTGCGCAATCCGCTGTTGCAACCGCGCATCGAGGCGATGCTCAGTGGCACGTCGCGCACGCAACTGTTGGAGTTGCTGAAAGCCGAGCACAGCCGAACGGATTTCGAGAGGCTGATTCGCGAATTGGTGACCACCGAAATGGAAGCCTTCCGCAAGGAGAGTCCGCAAGTATTTCAATTCATGAAGTGGATTGATCACGGCGCGGCTGCCGTTCGTCCGGTGACGACCGTGTGCCTGTTCTTCACGGGGTTCGGGCCGGCGGGTGAAATGGTCAATCAAGTTGCGGCCAACACGATGTTTCACGTCGCGGCAGAACTCGCGGGAGGAACGGTGGCCGCGACCGTCGGTGAGACGGCCATCAGCGGAGCCGCTTCCACCAGCGCGGGTTTTTTCGAGGCACGGTTCCGACAGCTTCACACGCTGTTCACCGCCCAACGAACCCGTTGGCTGCATCGCATGTTGGCCGAACATCTCTATCGTGGCATTCCCGACGAACTCAAGGCAGCGACAGTCGTGCCGCAATCGGAAGCGTTTCAGAAAGCGCGGGACACGATCGGGGTGTTGGACAGCGAAGTTCTCTGACAAGATCGTTTGGCCGCAAGCCGGAGCTGTCTGGCTGCGAATGGCTCGAACAGCATCTGAAGACTCGGAACGAAATTATGGGTGACTCCGAACTTGCTCAGATCGAATTGTTTGCCGAGATTGACGAGCTGCTGCGGCGAGTGCGCGAGTTCGTCGAGACCGACTCGGCCTGGGAGCCGCTCGGTCATTGCCGAGCGATCCTGCGACGGCTGCTGGGACGGGTCGAGACGTTGCGGATTCGGCTCGAAGCTCCGCTGGTGGTGGCGACATTCGGAGGGACGGGTGTTGGAAAAAGTTCGCTCGTCAACGCGCTGGTCGGTCGCGAATGCACGCGCACGGGTCGGCAGCGTCCGACGACAACGCTGCCGGTGTTGATCGCGCATCCAGACACCGGTCTTGAGGGACTGAGCCTGCCATTGAGCGAGTTTGAAATCGTTCGCATCGACTCGCCGATCTTGCGCGACATCGTCGTGGTTGATTGCCCGGACCCAGATACTTCGGAAGGGGAAACGTCCGGGTCGAATCTCGCTCGGTTGCGAAAGATGCTGCCGCATTGCGATGTGCTGTTGTTTGTTTCGACTCAGCAGAAGTATCGCTCGGCCCGCGTCGGCGATGAGCTGCAACAGGCGGCCGAGGGCTGTCGGCTGTTGTTCGTCCAAACTCATGCCGACCAAGACAGCGACATTCGCGAGGACTGGCGGCGACAACTCGCCGACAAGTACGCGGTGCCGGAGGTCTTCTTCGTCGACTCGCTGAAGGCGTTTCAAGATCAGCAAGCTGGGCGGCGACCATCCGGGGACTTCGCTCGACTACAGGACTTGCTGACCGGCCGAGTCGCCTCCTCGCAGCGAGGCCAAGTGCGGCGAGCGAATCTGCTCGACCTGATTCACGCCGCGCTGGTGCATTGCCGCGAGCACGTCGCCGCACAGCTTCCGGCGATCGGCAAACTGGAAACCGCGTTGGACGAGCAACGCCAGAAAATGCACGGCACGATGACGCAGCGACTGCGGAACGAACTCGTGACGAGTCAGGGATTGTGGGAGCAACGATTGCTCACGGCCGTCACCGAACGCTGGGGCGTGAGTCCGTTCTCGTCGGTTTTGCGAGTCTATTCGGGACTGGGAAACTTGATCGCCTCGGCCTCGCTGTGGCGAGCACGCTCATCAGTTCAGATGGCGTTGGTCGGCGTCGTGCATGGCACACGCTGGCTGTCGAATAAACAGCAGGAACGCGAAGCGGAATCCAATCTGCAACGAGTCGCCAGTTCGCTCGGTCTGGAAGACGACTTGCTCCGCGAATCGCAGTTCGTGCTGCATGGCTTCCTGCGAGATGCGAAGCTGACGCAGTTGGCCAACGGCTCCAAGACGCTGCAAGAATTGAGGCAGGAAGCCGCACGCGTCGAGAATCAATTTCTGGGGAACGCCGGTCAACGCATCGACGGCATTGTCGAGGAAGTCGCGAAGAAGCGCTCGGGGCCGCTGATTCGAGCGTGGTATGAAGTTTGGCTCTTCTCGTTCGCTGCGTTTGTTCTGCACCGCGTTTTGAAGAGTTTCTTTTGGGACTCGCTCGATGATCCCAACAAGATTTTGAAGACCGACTTCTACGTCAACGCGGGGGTGATCTTCTTACTGTGGGCGACGGTGCTAGTGATGCTCTTCACGCGGCGATTGCGGCGAGGATTGCAGCAGCAGGTGGATCAGCTCGCGGCGGAATTGGCTCGGCAACGGATTCAGCAGGGCTTGTTTCCGGCCTGGGAGCAAGCTTGCCGGGACATCCGTCGGGAATGCCAATCCTTGGAAGTGCTCTCGGAATCCGCCCGCCAAGTTCGCGAACGGATTTCGTTGCCGACTCAGTTCGGTGCGGCGAGATGACGCGACAGTGCCACATTGCGACTACTTGCTGAAAACCGGGCTGACCGCGTTGTTGGTACTCGATGGCTTGATCCGTTTGTTATCGCTGATCACTCCCGAGACCTGGCCCGAAACCTTATCGACGGGAGCCGGCCGCTGTCCGGACTTCAGCGGATATTGTCCTTCAGCGCCGGGGATAAACAGGCGGCGTTGTGGCACATAGCCAATCCACGACAACCAGTCGTTGAGATTGACCTGCTTGACGCCCTGTTGCTGAGCTTCCTCTTTGAGTTTCTTCAGCTTCTCCAAAATGCGAGTGATCCGCTCTTTGTCCTCGTCCTTCACCGCCAGCGTGATGTCCGGGATTTGGCCGATGACCAGGAACTTCGTATTCACGTCGATGCCGGGGACACCTTCACCGTGATCGACGAAATCGTTGGGGAACTTGGTGTAACGGATCCGTTTGCCATCGTCGCCGACTTCGTTGTCGATGGTGGCACCGGCACCAGAGACGAGATCGTGAAGCTTCTGGCGATCGCTCTTGCCGTCGCCGTCGAGGTCGATGATGCCGACGAACGAAAAGTTTTCGCGGCGTCCGGGACTCCAAATCGGTGTGAAGATCGGGTCGCCCTTGGCCATCGGCTGATAGAGGTCATCTTTGATGATGCGGGCTTCGGCGGTGTGCGCGTCAACGATGCGGGTGACTTCGATGGCCCCTTTAATGTCCTCGCTGCCGCGAGCCACACCGTTGTGGTTCTTGGTGTAGACGCTGAAGGTCATGCGTTTTGGCAGGTTGTCCGCTTCGCCGAGATTGATCCAGACCCGACCGTTCTGATTATCCACATAACGAATCACACCATCGGGGGTCTCAAACGTCGTCTTGGTTGCCTTCTCCAGGTCTTCGGTCAGCCGGATGTTGATGGCCGTCAATTTGGAGATATCGGCATCCTTGCTTTTGACCTCGGTCGCCCGCGCGGTCTTCTCGTTTTCGAGTTCGGTGGCCGCTTCGTTGACCGCTTGCCGAAGTTCGTCGATCGTCTTTTGCTTGGCGCGAACTTCTTCGTCTTTGTTTTTGATCGCCGCGCTCAAGGCCACTTCGGCTCGTGAGCGTCCGTCGTTTTGCGTCTTGACCTGCACGTTGTATTGCTCTTGGAGGCCGAGATATTTCTTGTCCAGTTCGGCCAGAGCCGCCACGGCGGTCTCTTTGTCCTTCCGCTGATCGACGAATTGTTGGTACAGCTTGCTGAGCGCCGCCTTATAGGTCAGCTCGGTGACTTCCGTCTTCCGGATGTCGTTGAGGGACGCGCCATAGACCTTGCCGGTATTCGCGTCGTCACCCAGACCATGCTCATCGAACAGATTGCCGGTCAACTTTTTGAGTTCGTCGTATTCCTCGTCGCGCTTCTTCAGTGCCGCCTCGACGTTCTGGCGGGTCGTTTCCGATTTGGCGTAAGTCGATTGCTTCTCGCGATCGCTTTTCGCCTGCATGTAGATCACGGTGCCCAAGATCACCACGATGAGAGACAGCACGATGACCGAGACCTGATACCCAACCGGTTTATTCGACGGCGCAGCCATGATTCACCTCTGACGGAAAATGGAACTCTCGGAGTATCGGAAGACGAGCGAATCGACGTGACGCGGGAACTCTACCCGGCTGGGGAGCAGGGTCAAGATGCGACCAGCGGAGCGGTCGTAGCAGTCGATTCGGCCGGATCGCCGGTCGAATGTGCGGAGCGTGGCGGTTGTCATGGGAAAGAAACCTGATCGGTAATTGGTCATTGGCTGTTGGTCATTGGTCATTTGGGAATCACTCCAGCTAGATTGCCGCCGGAAATCACCAATAGCCAATGATCAATGACCAATGACCAATCCCACTCTTTTTCTGATCGACACCTTTTCGCTGCTCTTTCAGGTGTTTCACGCAATCCCTTCGATGACCAGTCCCAAGGGGCTGCCTGCGAATGCGGTCTTTGGTTTTACTCGCGACCTGTTCAACCTCTTGCAGACGCAGCGGCCGACGCATTGGCTGTGTGCGATGGACTCGCCGGGATCGGGCACGCGCGAGACGCTCTACTCGCATTACAAAGCCAATCGCACCGAGATGCCCGCGGACTTGCGCCCACAGATTGAGATGGTTCAGCAGATCATGGAGGGCTTCGGCATTCCGCACCTGCGCTGCGATGGCTGGGAGGCGGATGACGTGATCGCCACGCTGACTCGGCAAGCGGTCGAGCGCGGCTGGGACGTTCGCATCGTGACCAACGACAAGGATGCTCGCCAACTGCTGGGACCGAACGTGCGGATCTTCAACGTCCGCAAGAATACTTGGTTTGATGAAGCCGACCTCAAAGCCGATTGGGGAGTCCGGCCGGATCAGGCGATCGACTTCCAAGCGCTCGTGGGCGATAGCGTGGACAACGTGCCGGGCGTGCCGCTGGTCGGGCCGAAAAAAGCAACCGCGCTGTTGGAGCAATTCGGTTCTCTCGACGAGGTGCTCGCCAACGCGGACAAGGTCACGGGCGAGAAGCTCAAGTCCAACCTGAAAGAGTTTGCTGATCTCGCGCGACTCAGTCGCACGTTGGTCACGCTCAACCAGCATCTGGAATTGAACGCCGATTGGGAGACGATGCGCGTCGGCCAAGTCGATGTTGCTCGGCTGACCGCGCTGTTCAACGAATTCGGATTCCGGCGTTTCATCGACGAAGCGAAGGCGTTGCCCACGGAATTGAAACGGACCTCGTCAGAGTTTCCACTGGAAAGCGTCACGAGTCCGCCGCCCGAACCCGCTCGCCGCTGGGAGAACGTCGAGACCCCCGCGCAGTTGGCGACCTTCCTCGAACACCTGCGCTCGCAACGCGAGTTCTGCCTTGAGGTGATCGCGTCGGCAACGAACTCGCCGTCGGCCGAGATTGTCGCCCTGGCCTTCGCGTGGGAGGATTGTCAGTCGTGGTTCGTTGCCGTTCATTCGAGTCCGGTTCTCGTTCCGAGCGAGGATCTCGAAAGTCGCGACGCACCGCCCGAATGCAGCCTCCCGCCCGTCTCTCGGCCGCGCCGCCAGCAATCGCTCTTTGACGATGACATTCCAGAGTCCAGCGACACGGATTCCAGCGAAGTTGTTCTTGTCCGTGCTCCGGCTCTGCCATCCGTGCGATCCACCGCATTGAGATTGCCGCACGGATGGCAGAGCCGGAGCACGGAGATCAGCGGAAACGTCTATGACACGGAGCAAAATCTTCTCGCCGTGCGAAGACTTCAAGAGACTGCCGAGCAGAGTGACGCTCCTCAAAACTTGACTCATCTGCAACAAGTTTCGGAAACAGTGGAGTCTGATCTCGCCCCGCACGTTTCTGTCATGCAAGCGCTCCGTCCGATCCTCGAATCCTCCGACGTTCAGGTTGTTGGCCACGACCTCAAGTCCGATGGCCGGTTGCTTCGCCGCGAGGGGATTCATCTGACCGGATTCGGCGTCGATCCGATGGTCGCGAGTTATCTCGTGGAAGCGACCGCGCGCGGCCACGATCTCGCCGCGCTGGCCGAGCGTCACCTGCACCGCACGCTGCCTCCGTTCGAGACCGCACTGTTGGAAGACCCCAAGCGTTTGGCCGAGTGGGCCACCGAACGAGCCGACATCACCTGGCAGTTGTCGCGTCAACTCGGTGACGAACTGCGTCGCGCAGGCTTGTGGGATTTGTACTGGAACCTCGAACGTCCGCTGATCGGAGTGCTTGCAGACATTGAGGCGACCGGCATCCGCGTCGATGTCTCCGAGTTGCAGCGGCAATCGGCCGAGATCGGGCGGCGGCTGACCGAACTCATCGCGGAGATCCATCAACTCGCCGGACACGAATTCAACATCGACTCACCCAAGCAACTCGCGAAGGTGCTGTTCGAGGAACTCAATCTGCCGGTGTTGAAGAAGACGAAGACTGGCTCCAGTACCGATCAAGACGTGCTGGAGAAACTCGCGCTGGTGCATCCGCTCCCCGCCCGCATCATCGAGCATCGGCAACTTAGCAAGCTGCGGGGGACGTATCTCGACTCGCTGCCGGAGATGGTCAACCCGCGAACCGGCAAGATTCACGCACACTTCAACCAAGTCGTCGCCGCCACCGGTCGGCTCAGTTGCAGCGATCCGAACTTGCAGAACATCCCGATCCGCACGACCGAAGGCCAACGCGTGCGCCGTGCGTTCATCCCCTCCGAACCGGGTTGGAAGTTCGTCTGCGCCGATTACTCGCAGATCGAGCTGCGGATGCTGGCCCACTTCTGCGTCGATCCTGTCCTCCGCGAAGCGTTCGCCGCCGGAACTGATATCCACACCGCCGTCGCCTGCGAGATCTTCAACGTCACCCCCGACATCGTCTCGTTCGAGCAACGTCGCATCGCCAAAGCGGTCAACTTCGGAGTCCTCTACGGTCAGAGCGCCTTCGGTCTCGCCGAAGCATTACACATCGAACAGGACAAGGCGACGTTGTTCATCGACCAATACTTCGCGAAGTACGCCACCATCGACGACTACATCACCCGCACGCTCGCTGAGGTGGCACGCACCGGTTACGCCACGACGATCCTCGGCCGTCGCCGAGCCATCGACGGCATCCGACCGGATCGCAAGCGGCAACTCAATCTCTCCGAACGCACCGCCATCAACACGGTCATCCAAGGCTCGGCCGCCGATCTCATCAAACAGGCGATGCTCCGCGTCCACCACCGACTCGCCGAGACGCAACACCCCGGCCGCCTGCTACTGCAAATCCACGACGAACTGGTCTTCGAGACTCCCGCCGACTCCGTCGATTCGCTGGCCATGCTGGTTCGCCACGAGATGACCACCGCGATGACCTTGAACGTACCGCTCACCGTCGATGTTTCCGTCGGAGACAACTGGCAAGACTTGTCAGCCCTGTAAGGCGCGATTCGCTAGCGCGACGAAGGGAGCCAACAAACACCCGCAGCCCACACGCACACCCGACGTCGCGTTCCTTCGCTGCAAAACCGAGGAGCTGACGCCGCTCCGCTCGCCTGTCTCATTGGGGCGTGCGCGGGTTTGATTCATTACTCATCGCACGGCCTGTTTCACAATATCGAGTGCGTGCGAGCACAGAGTTGTTGCGGCCTCGCTCGACGGTGCCTCGGCGATGACGCGGAGGATCGGTTCTGTGTTGCTTGCTCGGACTTGCACCCAGCGGTTGGGCCAGTCGAGTCGCAGGCCATCTCCCTCCTGAGCGGTTGCGTCGCCGAACGCGGATCGCAGTGCGGCACACGCCTCGACGACTCGCTCGCGCGGGCATTCGATCTTGTCTTTGACGATCGTGTATTGCGGCAGCGAATTGGCCCAGGCCGATAGCTTGAGGGACGCATGACCGGCCAACCCATTCAGCACATAGGCCATCGACGCGAAACTGTCGCGGACGAAGCCGACTTGGGGGTCGATGACGCCGCCGTTCCCCTCGCCGCCGAAGACCGCTCCGACTTCGTTCATCTTGGTGACGACGTTGGCCTCGCCGACATGCGAACGGAAAAACGGGCAGCCGTGTTTGGCCGCGATATCGGCCGTGACCCGACTGGTTGAGCCGTTGACGACGAACGGGCCTTTGCGAGTCGCCAATACGAAGTCGGCACACAGCGCCAGCGTCAATTCCTCGCCGATGTACCTGCCGGTTTCATCGACGATCGCCAGACGATCGGCATCCGGGTCTTGCGCGAAACCGACATCCGCTCCGAGTTGTTTCACCACATCACACAGCCCCGTGAGATTGGCCGCGATCGGTTCTGGCACATGCTCGAAACGTCCGTCGGGCGTCCCGCCGAGCACGGTCACTTCGCAGCCCAGCGCGTCGAGCAACTGCGGCGTCGCAACTCCGCCGGAGCCGTGATTGCAGTCGAGCACCACTTTGAATCGCCGGCTCTGAATCGCCGCGACATCCACGAGCGAAAGGACTCGCTCGATATGCGGAGCGGCCGCGTTGTCGAGCACTTCGACCGTGCCAAGCTTCTCCCAGCCGACCAGCGCGAACGACTTGCCGTTGAGAATGCGGAGCAACTCTTCGCCTTGAGCCGCGTTCAACACCGCTCCCGCGCGAGAGAACGGTTTCAGTCCGTTCCATTGAATCGGATTGTGGCTGGCGGTGATCTGCAATCCGGCTGCGGCGTTGTGATGCCGCACGAGCACTCCGCAGGTCGGAGTCGTGGCGATGCCGGCATCGAGCACTCGGCAGCCAGTCGCGAGCAAGCCGGAGATGACAGCGTGCCGCACCATCTCACCGGTCGAGCGTCCGTCGCGCGAGAGAACCACCGTGCCGCCGTCGGCCAACGTGCCGATCGCCATCGCGAACTCGACGAGGAATTGCGGATCAAGCCCGTCGCCAATGACGCCGCGCAGGCCGGAGATGCTCAGAATGCGTTGCATGAAGTTCCTCCGTGTCACTCATCGCAGCAGAGTTGGCTCAATGAGAAATGAGAAATGGAAAATGAAGAATGCAAAATGATCGGAAGTTGGCCCAACATTCCATTTTCCATTTTTCATTTTCCATTTGTCATTTTTCATTTCCACCCCTCAAAACAGCCGGTTGTAGCCATTCAGCGCCGCGACGCGGTACGCCTCGGCCATTGTCGGATAGTTGAAGGTCGTGTTGATGAAGTACATCAGCGTGTTCTGGGGCTTCGGCTGCGACATGATGGCCTGGCCGATGTGAATGATTTCGCTGGCGTTGGCTCCGAAGCAGTGGATGCCGAGTACCTCCAACGTCTCGCGGTGAAACAGCAGCTTGAGCATCCCGACCGTTTGGCCGGTGATCTGGGCGCGAGCGATGCTCTTGAAGTGAGCGTGGCCGACTTCGTAGGGGACTTTGGCTTCGGTCAACTCCCGCTCGGTCTTGCCGAGCGAGCTGATCTCCGGACTGGTGAAAATGCCAGTCGGGATATCGAGCGACGGAGTGGCTGCGGAGTCTTCACCTCGGCAATCGCCAGCGAGGATGCGTGTCGCGGCGTAGCGGCCCTGGTTGTACGCGGCACTGGCGAGAGCCGGCGGGCCGATGACGTCGCCGACCGCGAAGATATGCGGGATGGCGGTCTGCAGGTGCTCATCGACCAGAACATTTCCGCGCTTGTCGCAAGTGACGCCGATCGCTTCCAGGCCCAGGCCGTCGGAATTGCCCGTCCGGCCGATCGCCCACAGCAGCACATCGGTCTTGAGTTGCTTGCCCGACTTGAGATGCAAAATCGCACCGTCATCGCAGGCTTCGACACGATCGTATTCCTCGCGGTGGCGGATGATCACGCCCCGTTCGCGGAGGTGATAACTCAGAGCATCGACAATCTCTTCGTCCAGAAAGTCGAGCAGCCGGTCCCGCGTGTTGACGAGATTCACTTTGATTTCGAGGTTGCGGAACATCGAGGCATACTCGCAACCGATGATCCCCGCTCCGTAGATCGTGACCGACTTCACATGCAGATTGAGCTGAAGAATCGAGTCGCTGTCGAAGATGCGGGGGTGGTTGAAGTCCAGCTCCGGCGGGTGATACGGCCTGGCTCCGGTGGCGATGACGATGGACTTGCCATGAACGACGGAGCGCGAGCCATCCTCTTCCAGCGCTTCAATGGTATGCGGGTCGAGAAACTTCGCCCGGCCGTGGATGATGGGGATGTCATTGCGGTCATAGAAGGTAGTCCGCATTTTGACCTGTTGCTCGATGACGGCCTTGGCTCGGCGACGCAGTTCGGGGATGAGAAAGTGAGCGGTGATCCCGTGCTCGCGGAAGAGGACGTTGTTGTTGACCTCGGACATCTGAAAGATCGAATGCCGGAGCGTCTTGCTGGGGATCGTGCCGCGATGCGTGCAGTTGCCGCCGACGGCCGGTTCGCGATCAATCACGGCGACCGTGCGGCCATGTTTCACCGCCTGCATGGCGGCTCCTTCGCCGCCGGGGCCGGTGCCGATCACAACGACGTCGTATTCGCTCGCAAGTTCGGACATGGAGATTCGCCATTCGGGTTGATAGAAGCGTGACCCACACTAACCCGAAGCGTCAGCGAGGGCGAACGCTTCACGAATGTAACCCGAAGCGTCAGCGAGGGAGAAATCTTCACAACGCGCCGTGTTTCCAAGCTGCTGGAAGCATTCGCCCTCGCTGACGCTTCGGGTTACATGTAGTACTGACGCTTCGGGTTAGTCTGGCGGCGGAGTCTCGCCACTTTTGCGATTTGAGCAAGTCTTGGAGTTCAGCCTCGTGAGTGACATCTCTTCTGTTCCGACAAGCGGCACGCTGCTGGGTCTCGACTATGGCACGAAACGGATCGGTGTTTCGGTCTCGACGCCGGATCAGACGATTGCCAGTCCGCTCGAAAACTACACGCGACGCAACGAACGCGAAGACGCCGCCTTCTTGAAGCGGCTGGCTACCGAGTATCAAGCAGTCGGCTTGATCGTCGGACTGCCGGTCCACATGAGCGGCGATGAAGGGACGAAAGCCAAGGAAGCTCGCGCGTTCGGCGACTGGGCCGGGCAAGCGTGCGGACTGCCGGTTGTCTTCTGGGACGAGCGGTACTCCTCGGCGATGGCCGAGCTGTATCTGCAACAGGCGGAGGTCAGCCCCAAGAAGAGGAAACAGCGGCTCGATAAGGTCGCCGCGCAGGTGATGCTGCAAGCGTTTCTCGCGAGCGATGACCGCAGACGTGCTCCCGGACGCTGGCCGAACGGATGATGCCGATCGCGCGACGTAGCCGCGTTCGCCGGAACGCGGGCGAGCCACCGAACGCTGGCCGAACGGATTATACCGATCGCGCGGGGCGTGCTTGCCGATGCCTGTCGCCGCTGCCGAGTCGGAACTGGGAAGCACAGTGCGCGACCAGTAGGATGCGACGGCACTTTGACCGGTCACTCCGAGCTGGTGAAGGTCGAGAGCCGCGACCGTGAGGGAGCGGATGTTTCACGGGCTAACGACCGCTCCCTCACGGTCGCGGCTCCAGTATTTCATCGCCTCGGAGAGACACGTCTCCTTGGGAGCTTCTCGCACGGTGGCGATTCCTCATTCTTGACCGACCGTTGCGATGCACTACGCGCCCGAATCGCCGCGAGAATTCTTGCCGGAAGCCGGAGCCAACTCGGCGGGCGATCGTGCGGCGGCGAATTTTCATTATCGGTCGGCTCCGATCTATCTGCTGACGGCGGCGGTCGGAGTTCTGTTGCTGGCCGATGTCGCGCTGGGACTGGTCTGGGGAACGTCCACCGGTGCGGCATCTCCGCCGGTTGTCGCGAATGCCGATTGGTGGTCCAAGCTGCTGGGGACGCGAACGCTGTTCAGCTTTCGTTTGGCGTTGCTGGCGGCGGTCCTCGGCGGGGCGAGGATTCTGTATCAGACGCTGGACGGCTTGCTGTCGGGCCGAGTCGGTGCGGACCTCGCGCTGACCATCGCCTGCTTGGCGGCGATTGTTTTGGGGCAAAGCGAAACCGCCGCGCTGGTCGTGTTCATCGCGCTGTGCGGCGAGAGTATCGAAGGCTACACGGTCGATCGCGCGCAGCGAGCGATCCGCCGTATCTTTCAGTTGTGCCCGCGCACCGCGCGAGTGCTCGTTGGTGACGACGAACAAGAAGTGCCGCTCGAACAAGTCATCGTCGGCGACACGGTCATCGTCCGGCCGGGCGAACGGATTCCCGTTGATGGAGCGGTCGCGGCCGGGCAATCGGCGGTCGATCAAAGTGCTCTGACCGGCGAGAGCGTGCCGGCTGACAAGGCTGTCGGAGATCACGTCTTTGCCGGGACGCTGAACCAATTCGGAGCGTTGCGGATCACGGCGACTCAAGTCGGTCAGCAAACGACGCTCGCGCAGATCGTCGAGATGGTTGGGCAAGCGACGCAGCGAAAGGCGTCGCTGGAACGAACGGCAGATCGGCTGGCTCGCTGGTTTCTGCCGGTCGTCTTGGCGGTCGCCGTGCTGACTCTGATTGGTTGGCGAATCGCCAGTGGCTCTTGGTCGGCGGGATATTTGCCGGCTCTGAGCGTGCTGGTCGTCGCGTGTCCGTGCCCGTTGATCCTCGCCACGCCGAGCGCGGTGATGGCCGCGATGGCTTGGCTGGCTCGCGCGGGGGTGGTGGTGAAAGGCTCAGTCGCGCTGGAGCGATTGGCGTCGATCGACATGATCGTGTTCGACAAGACCGGCACGCTGACTCGCGGTGAGTTGGCGGTCGGGGACATCCTGCTGAACGGTGATGTTCGAGCTGACGACGTTGATGAGACCGACCTGTTGCGACTCGCGGCGATGGCTGAGAAACGGAGCGAACATCCGATTGCTCGTGTGCTCGTGCGCGAAGCGGAAGCTCGGCAATGCGTTGTCACCGGGGCCGATGAATTGACGGCTCATCCGGGTGCGGGGGTGGTCGCGAAAGTCCGCTGGCTGGGCTGGGGTCAGGCACTTCGGAATTCGGAATTGGCCGAGCGGCCAATTC
>JBJXEX010000328.1:0-6584 GCA_046156195.1 Planctomycetaceae bacterium
CGAATTTCAGAAATCGCCGGTGTCAGCTTGGGGAGTGGAGAAGTTGAGAGCGGCGATTTCTGAAATTCGCACACCCGACCCTTATCGCTCGAAGCCGAGTGCTTGAGAGCATGTTTCACCGTGGCCGTTGTTTTCTCGCCGGAGGTTGCTTCGGCGGATGCCATCCCACGTTGATCCAACCCCGCCGGGCAGTCACGAGAATTGGCCGATTGAGTTGCAAGGCCAGCACAGTGGCTCGGCCTGTCGGCGTCAGTCCCTCGATTCGTAGTCCCTCGTCGATCCAGCGGAAGTGTTGCCACCAGACTTGGCGGCGCGGATGGAACAGCGCGACATCGTCACCCGTCAGCGAGTCAATGGCCGTCGTGCGGCAGGACTTTTGGTCGTTACACGGGCTACAACACAGGCAAAGGTTTCCACGCAGCGTCGGGCCGCCGAGCGTTTCGGGGATGACATGATCGATCTCGAACGGCATTCCGACGATCGCGACTGCCGATTGGCAGTAGGCACAACGGTGCTTTTCCTCTTCAGCAACCAGAGCACGCAGTGAGCGAGAAATGTAGGCGTGGCTCATGATGGCAGCAGTTGCGAGACATCGTGGCCGCGTGCGTACAACAACTCAATCGCCCGAGCTCGAATGACCAGACAACGCTCAAACTGTGCCGTGAGATGGCTCGCTCGTTCACGCTCCGCTTTCGTAATTCCTTCGCGTTGCCGTCTCTGATGCAGTTTTTCTAATTCGTGGAGCAGGTGCCGCGTCAATCGCGACCGCGCGGCATTCCACAGGTCGTCGTCGGTCATCAACTCCAATGGCTGAAGGAGTTCCTCCAACATGTCCGAATCCAGGTCCGAACTCTGCAACCCAGAAGCAATGAGATCCGCAGCTTCCTGGTTCAGCGATCGACGCTGCTGACGCGCGCGGCGCGTCAATGACTGCAATAAACGTCCAGAGACTCGTACGGAAAGTGATGCCATCGGGAACCTCCAGAGAATCAATGACCTCCAGGAATCTAGTGAAGCCATTGAAAACTCGGCTAGCCCGAATCAACAGAACGAATTGAGCTGTTCGGCAACGGGGTCGGGGTCGGGTCTACGATTTTTCGGATTTGGCCGGGTGCGACGTCTATTGCAAACGAAGCGTTGTGCCGGCCAAATCCGAAAAATCGTAGACCCGACCCCTTTTCGATCCAAGAGGTAGCGCAGAAACCCGCAAGCCCCTGAGGCAAGCTCAGGGGGGATTTCTATTTCCAATCGCGAGCGAATTGCAGGGCGCGTTGGCGGACGGGGTCGCTGAGGGTTTGGTCGGCGGTGATGGCGTCGAGCCATTCGGTCTGCGGTTTGTCTTGGTCCCGCAGCCAGCGGATGACACTCAAGACTTCCTGCTCGACACGCAGTTCCGGCGTCCACGGCCGGGCGTCCCACACCTTCACCGTCCGATCTTCGCTTGCCGACGCCAGCCGTTTCCCGTCCGGGCTGAACGCCACGCTCGTGACCTTGTCGGTGTGCCCATTCAACGTGAGCGCCTCCGCTCCGCTCGTGGCGTCCCACATCTTCACCGTCTTATCCCTGCTTGCCGACGCCAGCCGTTTCCCGTCCGGGCTGAACGCCACACTATCGACGTCGTCGGTGTGCCCCTTAAGCGTGAGCAACTCCGCTCCGCTCGTGGCGTTCCACACTTTCACTGTCTGATCGCGGCTTGCCGACGCCAGCCGTTTCCCATCCGGGCTGAACGCCACGCTCGTGACATTGTCGGTATGCCCTTTCAACGTGAGCGACTCCGCTCCACTCGTAGCGTCCCACACCTTCACCGTCTGATCCCAGCTTGCCGACGCCAGCCGTTTCCCGTCCGGGCTGAATGCCACGCTCTCGACATAGCTGGTGTGCCCTTTCATCGTAAGCAACTCCGCTCCGCTCGTGGCGTCCCACACCTTCACCGTACCATCGGCGCTTGCCGACGCCAGCCGTTTCCCGTCCGGGCTGAACGCCACGCTATAGACCACGCTGATGTACCCTTTCAACGTGAGCGACTCCGCTCCGCTCGTGGCGTCCCACACCTTCACCGTCCGATCCCCACTTGCCGACGCCAGCCGTTTCCCGTCCGGACTGAACGCCACGCTCGTAACGCTTTCGGTGTGCCCTTCCAAGGTGAGCGATTCCGCTCCGCTCGTGACATCCCACAACCTCAACTCACCCGGTTTTTGGAATTCACCACCGGCCGATGCCAGCCGTTTCCCGTCCGGGCTGAACGCCACGCTGTTGACCGCGCTGGTGTGCCCTTTCAACGTGAGCGACTCCGCTCCACTCGTGGCATCCCACATCTTCACCGATTCATCCAGACTTGCCGACGCCAGCCGTTTCCCGTCCGGGCTGAACGCCACGCTCTCGACGCTTTTGGTGTGCCCTTTCAACGTGAGCAACTCCGCGCCGCTCGTGACATCCCACACCTTCACCGATTCATCCAGGCTTGCCGACGCCAGCCGTTTCCCGTCCGGACTAAATACCACGCTCGTGACGTTGTCGATGTGCCCTTTCAACGTGAGCGTCTCCGCTCCGCTCGTGGCGTCCCACACCTTCACGGTTTTATCCCAGCTTGCCGACGCTAGCCGTTTCCCGTCCTGGCTGAACGCCACGCTGTTGCCCCAGATGATGTGCCCTTTCAGCGTGAGAGACTCCGCACCGTTCGTGGCGTCCCACACCTTCACCGTCCCATCCCCGCTTGCCGACGCCAGCCGTTTCCCGTCCGGGCTGAACGCCACGCTCCAGACCTCGCGGGTGTGCCCTTTCAACGTGAGCAACTCCGCGCCGCTCGTGGCGTCCCACACCTTCACCGTCTTATCCCAGCTTGCCGACGCCAGCCGTTTCCCGTCCGGGCTAAACGCCACGCTCCAGACAAAGCCGGTGTGTCCTTTCAACGTGAGAGACTCCGCGCCGCTAGTGGCGTCCCACACCTTCACCGTCTCATCCAGGCTTGCCGACGCCAACCGTTTCCCGTTCGGGCTGAACACCACGCAGTTGACGCCGTTGGTGTGCCCTTTCAAGTCCAACAGCGACGAATGACAGAGCCGGACCCAGTAATGCCACTCGAAACCGCGAAAGTCGGTTTCACCAGGTTTCGGCCGGGTCTTCTCTAAGGAATCGAGCACCAGCGGAACGTGCGAGTCCTCCCAATTGCGCTGTGCCAGATTCATGTGAGATCCATAGAGATTTAAGCTTGCCTCTTCCGCTTTCGCAGTTGCACGGTCGGCAGCGAGCTTTTCTCGTTCGGCGGCAGCCGTGGCCTTCACGGCCGAGGCGTTTGCGGCGTTGCGTTCGTGATTGATCCACCCGGCAGCGATGGTCGAGATCAGGACAATCAGCACGGCAGCGGCGGTGGTCAGGCGGCGAAATAAAACCAAGCGGCGGCGGCGGTGGGCTTGGTCGGCTAAGGCTTGTTGCAAGCGGAGTTGCAGCGGTTGTGTCTGCGGGTCATCGGACTCCAGCAGCGACAAACCGAGTTCATAGTCTCCCTTCCCCAAGGCTGTCTCGGCATACGCCCGCAGCACGTCACGACGTTGCACGTCAAAACGGAGATTCCCTGGCCACTGCTGCCGCGCCTCATCGAAACCAAAGGCGGCTTTGGCGAAGTCCTGATAATTGCCGGTGACCACGGCGCTCTGAAAGTGGGCTTCCGCAGTGGCCGCCAGCCCCAAGGTTTCTTGATGAACCTGATACTCGACCAACGCCGTGCGGAGTTGTTCCACGGTTTGATAACGCTGGCTTTTCTCGCGTGCCATCGCCTTGCCACACACGGCACTGAGGACGTCTGAGACCGACGGATCACGCGCGCTGGCCAGCGGCGTCGGGCCGTTGGAGATTTGTTGGAGGTAGGCGACTCTGCGGTCGAGTTGACCGAAGAGGGGTTTGTTTTGAGGTTCGTTTTCGGTCTGCGTCGCAGGCTTGTCTGCCGGATGCTGATGCTGGGAGAACTTCTCAGGCGAGCCGCCTGAGCTACGAACGTGTGCCGCAGGCTTGTCTGCCGGCAACTGGTGCGGGGCTTCGCCGGTCAGGATTTCGAACAGGATCGCACCCAGTCCGTAGATGTCGGTCTGCTGGTCCATCAGATCGACTCGACCTCGTGCTTGTTCGGGAGCCATGTAGGGCAACGTGCCGGGAGTCGCTCCGGCAGACGTCGCGGCGGAACGGGCATCGTCGCTGAGCGTGACCGGAGCGGACTCTTCGGCGGCACCGCTGATCTGCTTGGCGATGCCCCAGTCCAAGACGATGGCCTCGCCGTACTCGCCCAAGATGATGTTCTCGGGCTTGAGGTCGCGATGAATGACGCCGCGCGAATGCGCGTAAGCCAGCGCGTCGCAAATCTTCAGAAAGACGTTCAGCAACCTCGGCAACGAGAGCGAGTCTTCGCGGCCAGCACGGCGGGCGGCGTGATGCTTCTGGATGGCTTTCGTGAGCGTCTCTCCCTTGACCAGCTTCATGGTGTAGAAGGGTCGGCCACCGCGAGTGACTTCGTAGATCGGCACAATGTTGGGATGTTGGAGTTGGCCGGTGATCTGGGCCTCTTTGATCAACCGCCGCACCGCTTCTTGCGAGGCGGAACCCGGCTTGATCTCCTTGAGCGCGACCTCGCGAGCCAGTTCGTTATCTCGCGCCAGCCAGACTTTTCCCAAGCCCCCTTTGCCGACTTCGCTCAGCCAGGTGTAGCGCGATTTGGGTTGCTCCGACTGCGATTGAGTTTCGCCGATGGTCTCGATGAGCACGGGACCGGCGGACGGCCACGAGCTGAGCGATTTTTGGACGTCGGAATCCTCGACTTCTTTGATGGCATCGCACACATCGCCCCGCGTGATGGCGTTGAGCGTGACGCGCGGGTCGTCTTGATGCTTCGCCAGTTTGCGATCGACCGCCTTCTCGACAAAGGCGCGATCGTCCGCCGTCAGCCAGCCACGTTCGACCAGCAGTTCCGCCAGCGGCTTCGATTTGTCAGACGCCCACGCGCGGCAAGCCGCCGTCAATTGGGCGAGGTCGATGAAGTCGTTCTCGAAGGCCAAGACAGCGAACAGCAAGTGTCGTTCGGTGGGCATTGTGGTGGCTCGTGTGTGTACGAAATTGTGGGCGGTGATGACGGCAACGGCATCGCAGCCTCATGTTGGCAAAGCCGCGCAACCATGTCGAGTTGCGGCTCCACAAACACACTTTCGACAGGGACAAAGGGGCAATCCCTGTTTCCGCGGCAGACCGTCAAGCTTTTCACGCGTCTGTTCCTACAAAAAAAATCGCGCACGTCTGCGCGCCATCGCACAGGTCAGCCAAATCTACTCGTCAGCCAAATGGATGGCGGCGAACGACGTGCAGCCGCTGCGCGAAGCTCACCGATTCGCGATAGCTGTGGTAAGCGCGGAGGTTGTGCCCCTCGGCATCCTTGAACTGCTCGCGGATGAAGGACTCGGCGAGCCGTTGCTGCGCGACCAGTTCGGCAGTCTGAGCCTTGGCCAGTGCGGCCTCAGATTTCGCTTGCGCCCGATCGCGCAACCGACCGCGTTCCGCGGAGGCAGGTCATCGACGACGCGGTGGATGCGGGCGAAGTGTTCGACCTCTTCGCGGCGGCCAGCTTGGACGCGGCTCGGCTGGATATCCTCAGCGAGAATTTTTTGATGCGAGTCAGCGCCCTGGAGCAAAAGAACCTGGCGCTGGAGACGCTGCGGAAACTGCTCACCGACCAGATCAAGATCAGCGAGCGGACGAACCTCGTGCAGGCGCAGAAGTTCCGCGAGGCGCTGGTGAAGGCTATGCTCGGCGACACAAACAAGCAGATCACCACGGCCGACTCGACTGGACGCAGCGGGAATTGGTCCGGGCAGACCTGCGTCGTAACGTGCGGCGATTGCTCACAAAGTACGGGTATCCGCCGGACCTATCAGGAGATGCAACGCAGCTTGTGCTCAAGCAGGCGGAAAAGTCGACGGAGGCGGGTGTATGAAACCTTCCAATCGCAATGCCATGACCTCGTTCCGAATCACACTCCGTCTCGCCGCCTTGTTTCTGCTACTCGCGCCGCTGGCTGCGTTGCAGTCTGCTGACGATGGCCCCATCGTCGGCGCGATCCGTTGGGATGGCTGGTATGGAGAGGGGACCGTGACCAAGGCTGTCGAGGCATCGCTTGGGCAGCCGAAGTATCACTTTCGCCTGCCGTGGTTCGCTGTGGTGATGGGCGAGGACAAGGTACGCATCAATGGCGACTCGCAGGCGATCATGGACCAGGAGATCGCGTATGCGGCGCAGGCGGGGCTGAACTATTGGGCCTTTGTGGACTACCTCGATGAAGCGCAGGGCATGAGCATTGCGATGAATCGCTACCTGGCGTCGAAGGACAAGAAAGGGATTCGCTACTGCCTCGTCGAGGAAGGTGCGCGGCTCGACAAGGCGGGCACGAAGGCTTGGGGCAAGCTCGTGGAGCACTTCCGGCATCCCGATTACCAAACGGTGCTCGATGGCCGACCGCTGCTGTGTTTGTTCGGGAAGACCACCAAACTCGGCAAGGCGGAGTGGGACGAGTTGAAGCAACAAACCGTCGCCGCCGGTCTGAAAGTGCC
>JBJXEX010000309.1:0-6788 GCA_046156195.1 Planctomycetaceae bacterium
TTCACCCGCCTGCCGACACAACTGGGCGGCTACAACAACCGAGCCACAGAATTACCACCCGGCCCACAACCCCTCTGGATCGGACTTCGCAGAATGACCGACTTCGCCACCGCCTGGCTCGCCTTCGATCCGAAAGACTGATCAAGTTGTGTATAAACGACAGGGTGCTAAATCCGCAACCGGAAGATTTGCAAACGTAGCTTTGAGCGTGCGGAAATGGTGACAGGTCTCCCGACCCCGCCGCTTGTCTGGACTGCAGGAGCAAGGCGAGAGCGGGCTAGGACTGGAAGGGCAGAAAGCCGTCGTGGTCGGATTCGCTCAACAGAACCGGGGGGACATCGTGCGGGAGTCTGTGGAAGTCGAATCGGGACGGAACTCGGATCGTCAGGAACTCGCGCGCGCGTTGTCTCACGCCAAGCGAGCCAAGGCGACGTTGGTGGTGGCGAAGCTCGACGCATCAGCGAACGAACCAAGTCCGCGTTGGCGGCCGCGAAAGCTCGCGGAACGAAACTCGGATCGGCTCGGCCGGGTCACTGGAAGGGCCGCGAACATCTCCGCCAAGCGGGGATTCTGAAAGCCGTGCAAGTTGCCGCTGACGTTCGCGTGAAGGATACCGATGACGCCTATCGCGACCTCGCCCCGCTGATGCGAGAACTCCGCGACGCGGGCAAGCCGCTGCGAGCCATCGCCGACGAACTCAACGCCCAAGGCTACGAAACTCGACGCGGCAAGCCGTGGACCCCGATGCAAGTCCGCCGCGTGTGCAACGCGACCTGTAATCCTGAGAGAACCTTTCGCCGGCTGTCGGCGGTTCGGAGTAGTGCTAGAACTCCGACAGTGCGGCGGAGCACTACGAAAGGTTTCCGCATGTCCGGCACTTATCGACCGACGATCATTCGCTACCTCAACGCTCAAGTCCGGCAAGTCTCGAAGGGGACACCGGGGGCAAGGCGAGTTCGTGAGAAGTCGAAAACATTCTGGGGCCGCGTTCCCGACGCAAATGGAAAACCTCGCGGCGTCGCGCTGTGCGATGATGCGGATGCCGCCGAAGCGATGTTGGCCACGATGAAAGAACGCGCGAAACGCATCAAGCGCGGCGACGTTGACCCGTTTGAAGATCATCGCGAGCGACCAGTTGCCGCGCACGTTGAAGACTTCCGCTCGTTCCTGGAATCCAAAGCAGGCACCGCCGCGCACGTTGCGTTGACGGTTCAACGTCTCTCGGCGGTGGTCGATGGTTGCAAGTTCAAGAAACTGACCGACCTCAACGTGGGCAGAGTCGCCGGCTGGCTGGCCGATCGTCGAAATCCGAAAACGGACAAAGACGGCGAAGTCATCGCCAGCTTGAGTGTCGCAAGCAGCAATCACTACTTGGTCGCGGTGAAGTCGTTCGGCCATTGGCTCGTGAAGGATCGACGCTCGCCGGAAAATCCGTTCGCTCACTTGTCCCGGATGAATGCTCGCGTCGATGTCCGCCACGAACGCCGAGCACTCACACAAGAAGAGCTGGGGGGACGGATCGGCACCGCCGAGCAGAGCAACGAAACATTCCGGGGGTTGGACGGTTCGACGCGGGCGATGCTCTACCGGCTCGCGGCCATGACCGGCTTGCGGGCGAGCGAACTGGCAAGCCTCACAACGGCATCGTTCGACCTCGCGGCTGATCCTCCGACCGTCACTCTGGAAGCCGGTTACTCGAAGCATCGTCGCGAAAATGTCCTGCCGCTTCACCCGGACCTCGCCGCACGGTTGCGGCAGTGGTTCTCAGAACGCGAGCGGGCACAAGACGACCAACGAGTCACCTTGTCGTTGCATCGTGCGGCCTGCCACGGGCAGGTGAAGCCAGAGCGTCTGTTTCCGGGAACGAGGGCAACGCGAGCCTTCAAGATGCTCCGCAACGATTTGGAAGCGGCCGGCATTTCCTACGTCACCGATGACGGCATCGCCGACTTTCATTCGTTGCGTCACACGTTCATCAGCAACCTCGCGGCTGGCGGCGTTCATCCGAAGCTCGCCCAGCAACTTGCTCGGCACTCGACCATCACGCTGACGATGGATCGTTACACTCACTTGGGGCTGATCGACATGAACTCGGCGTTGGAATCGCTGCCGACGATTGCCGCCCCTGAGTCGCAAGCCATGCGAGCGACCGGGACCACGGATGACGCCGCCGATTTCAGTTGCACTAAAAGTTGCACACGCCCTACCGAAATCAGCCGTTCTCAACCGTTTTTAACTGGTCCGATGGCCAGCGAAGTGGCAACCGACCAGAAACAACAAAACCCTCAAGTTTCCGCAGAAAATGAGGGTTTTTAAGCATTACGCCCGGAGGGAGTCGAACCCCCAACCTTCGGATCCGAAGTCCGACGCTCTATCCATTGAACCGACGAATGCCAAACGAGTTGCGAAGCGGCGTTCGCGCCGTGGCAGTTCTGGTGGCAGTAGCTCACCGGAAAACGAACACGGCGAAGCGGACGGCGGCTCGGTTTTGGATCGGGCGAACTCGCTGCCGATCAAGGCGGATTCGTTCTCTGCCGCGCTGGCGATGATTGCTTCGCTGCCGTTGTCGGATGCTGAGAAGGCGGACGCGGTGAGGCGGTTGATGGCCGAGCAAATTCAAAATCAGGGGGAGGGATGAGTCATGCCGTTTGCTGATCCTGAAAAACGTCGGGAGTATGACGCCGAGCACAAGCGGCGGATGCGAGTAGCCGAGCCGTGTCCGACCCGTCTAACCCTTCCGGTCGAGTTTCGGGCGAAGACGGCGACCGATGTGCTGGCGTTGCTCAACGAGCAAATCGAGACCGTGCGACAAGACGCTTCGCTCGGTTCGGTCGAGCGGGCGAAAGCCGTGGGGTATCTGGCCGGCATCGCGTTGCGAGCGATCGACGCGGGGGACGTGGCGGCACGGGTGGAAGCGTTGGAGTCGATCTTGAAATCACGACCGAAGCAAAGGGACGCGGCATGACGAACGGAGTGGAAAAGCTGTATGACCGATTGACGGCGAAGGAACGCACGGCGGCGTTTGTGTCGGCGGCGATTCGGGGCGATGACCTGGAAGCGCAACGGCTCAACGCGACCGCGCCGCGACAAACCGAGCGGCGGTTGCATCATCTCGACCGATTGATCGTCGATTGGGCCGTGGCGGCGACCGCCCTCCATTGAAAGGTACTTCCAGCCAACTGATCGCAGGCGCTGCCTACGGGAACCGGTCGAAAACCACACAATCTTTCCTTCTTAACTCGTTGAAGGAATTCCCATGAAATTGAACCTGCGAGAGCAGTTGGTTTTGGCGGGCGTTTTTCGCGACGGAGAATACTGGGCCAAACAAAGCTGGGACGGCAACGGACTGCGTTCCACGTCGCAATTGGGGGCCTATCGCATTCGCATCAAGGACGCTCGCCAAGGTCTTGTCCCGATGAATGCTGGCGAGTGGATTGGACACACTCCGACCCCCAGCGAAGCGGTCATGCTGCATCGCGCCTACAAGCGACTGGAATCGGCCGGTCTGTTGGAACGCAGCAATCAAAGCGGCTACTCGGATCGAACATCGCATCTCAGGTTGTCCGAAGCGGGCGAAGAGATGGCGCGGCAACTGGCTAACCGAGAGGCCGAGGAACGCAGCCCGATGATGGAATCGGCTTGAATGTTGTGGTCGCATCACATCGCGCCTACGGTACTCGGAATGAGCGAGGCCACGGACAAACAGAAACGATTCTTGAAGGCGCTTGGACAAAAGAGCGTGGCGGGGTTGTCGAAAGAGGCTGCGTCCGAGTTGATTCAACAGTTGCTTGAGAGCGAGACGAATTCCGGCAAGACGTTTCGCTGTCCGTACTGCAAACAGTCGATCGGCCCACGGCCGAAGTCCACTCGAAAAAAGTGCCCGCATTGTGGCAACACGTTCAATCACATTTGCGGCAAGTTTCTCACGGACGAGCAACTGACCGAGGCAGACCAAAAGATTTGGTTCAAAGATCAACGTGACGAGTTGAAGGACATCGTCAGAGACGATTGGGAAGACGAACGAGATTTCCGTCGCGAATACAAAGAAAAGAACTTCGTCGGCTACCTCCTAAGAATTGGCCCTGGCTGTCCCCATGCGTCACATTTGAATGGGTTGCTTGTCGTTCTCGAAGACGCCAAAGCCAACCTCGAATTGCTTCCGCCTTATTCAGAGTGCCGCGAAGAGACTTGCCAATGCGAATTCGAGTTGGTGTCAGACGATGGGGTGGCTAGTGGGACTCGCATCGCTGAGATGGAAGGGAAACCGTCTCGGATTTCTCGGTCAACGAGCCAATCGAGTCGAACGGCTGTTGCACAGTCTGGAAGTCTCAACGCTGTTGGTTGCGTGTTGAACTGTTTCGGATGGCTCGTTGCTTGCGTTGCCTACACCATTGGATTGGCGCTTCTCGCATTTGGCGCGTCGTTCGCAATTCAAAGGAATTTTGGCCCTGGATTAGTCGCAGGCGTGATGTCACTCGGATGTTTCATCTTTGGACGTTGGTTTCAACCCAGATTGGCTAATCGCAAGAAGGCGACAAGCGCAGCCGGTGAAATGCCAGAATGGATGGGCGACGCCGAGAAAGATGACGATTTGCCGGAGTGGATGAAGCCGGACTCGTGAGCAACGCCAAATTGTTTTCGGTTGATGGGCGATGTGAAGGTCGCATGGGACATCACGGCGGCGGCGTGTGCGGCTTGATCGTCGTTGCTGATTGGTGACAATTCGCCCACGGGTAGCCGCGCCGTTGCAACGGTTGCGGCCTTGCGACGCCGGCTTGAGTTCGTGGTCCTACCGCCACGGACTCGCCGGCTCGGCCCGCTTCAACGGTAGGGCACAGCATGGCGGCGAAAGACGACTTGGCATTCATTGCACAGAGAATCCGCAACCTTGCGGATTCGCAACCCAAGGACGATTTGTTTCTGACCGCCGTTTGGCGATTGGTCCGTAAAGCAACGGACATCGGAGCGTTCGCGGAAGTTCATTTCACTGAGTTCAAAACGTCTTTTGATTCGCAGCGTGAATCCGAAACGTACAACAGCCGAAATCGCCACGGAGTGATGTCTGCGCCGATCAATAGATTGCCGCTCACGATGTTGGAAGCGATGAAATGGCTCGCCGAAACCGATATCGGCCTTTCAATCCCGGCTGATCTTCCGAAGCTCGGCGATTTTGAGTCGCACAGTCTGGTGATTCGTCGGGGCGGTGGCGGCATTGAGAGTCACATTCAGTATCCAAGCCGCGACACGCTGCGACCGCACGTTGAATTCCTGGCATCGTTGATCGAAGCGGCCGGGCAAGGCGGCAACATGGGCAAGATGTCGAGCAGCAACCGCAAGTCGAATTCGGCGAACGACGCGACAAAACTTCGGCCGTGTGACAAGAAAGCGTTTTCACAGTACGAACACGCCATTGAACAAGAGCCGTCGATCGAGAGTGATGACGAAGCCTATGACTGGCTCGTTGAGGATTTGCGGGAGGACGGCATCGCGTTGACTCGACGTGACAACTGGAAGCGATATGTCGGCAGAGCGCGGACTCACTACGGCAAACAAAAGAACGGACCTCGCATTGGCAACGAAACTCACTCGGTTGTTTCAGCGAAGCGGCTCGACACTCCGAAGCGGACCAAATCGGACCAACGCTGATTTTGTTTGGCGAATCGAGCGAGCGTGAAAGCGATTGAACGCTGCGAAGTTGTGACGACCGACGGATTTGGTCCGGTTTGATCCGTTTGGTCCGGTTTCCGGTCTACATACGGCAAGACGAATCCCCCGCAGTGAGCGGGAGTCAAGCCGCGATGAGACTACGGAGACCGTTCCATGTCTGCTGTGATGACTACTCGACCGGCGGTCGAGTCCCCCGCGACGTTGCTCGACGTGAAGCAAGTCGCCGCGTTGCTGAGTTGCTCGGCGCGCCACGTCTATCGGATGAGTGACGCCGGCGCGATGCCGCGACCTCGACACGTCGGGGCGTTGGTTCGCTGGTGCCGTTCTGAAATCGAACAATGGGTTGCCGCTGGCTGTCCGAAGGTTCGCCAAGTCGGGAGGGCCGGCTGATGTCTGCGACCCTTGAACAAGCCGAAGCGGTCGAGCGTGGCGGACTGTTGCGCGACGCCGGCATCCTTCGGGCGAGTGAGAAGAAAACGAATCGCGAACCGGCTGGGCTGTTGCGGGCTGAGTCGCGATTCCTCGACGTGCTGCTGTTGAACGGGAGCGCGTCGAGTGATGACGCGGCGGATGACCTGGACGCGAAGCATGATGACGGCGGGCATTGGCTCGGCGGCATCTTTCTGCGGCTGTCGCGGGGCGGGCTGATCGTGGAAGTCGGCTCGGTGCGGTCCTGCCGTCCGATTCGGCATCGCGGCAAGCTGACGCTGTGGGGCATCGGACAACGCGAAGCGGTCGAACGACGGCAACGCGACGTGCGCTGGATGCTCGACGCTCTGACCACCAATGGAACCGGCTCGACGGGCGCGACCGCCGAGCCGGCTTTGAACTCAACCACTCAACCCACGAACGGAGTCAACGAACATGGGCAAGCTGTCTGACACTCTGAATGGAAGCGGGAGCGACTTCAACGATCGTTGGGACGCGACCGCTGCGGCGGGTGAATTCGGGCCGGTTCCCCGTGGCGTTTATGTCTGCCATGCCACCAAGGGGGAACTCGAATCGAGCCGCTCGAAATCGACGCCGGGTTACAAAGTCGAGTTCACCGTGATCGACGGGGACTTCCAAGGCCGCAAGCTGTGGCTCGATTGCTGGCTCACGCCGGCTGCGCTGCCGCAGTC
>JBJXEX010000378.1:0-19368 GCA_046156195.1 Planctomycetaceae bacterium
CGGAATTGGCCTCGGCCAATTCCGAATTTCCGGAGTGCCTGACCCCGATACGTCCCGCGTTCTGGCGATCGCGGGGACGAGGCCCGCCCGCGGCTAGCGCCGTCGGCTCAGAGGCGGAAGTGGAACGTCGTCTTGAGATACCGCCAGATCCAATCCCCTGCCGAGCGTTTGCCGATGTGAAACCGGGCTCGCCCTCGCATTCCCGATCGGAGCAGTGGGATGTCTTCGTCGAGCACAACCGTCGTTTGATAGGCGGCGCTGACTAGCTTCTCACGGCCTTGATCGTCAGTCGTGGTGGGGACTTCGCCGCCGAGCTTGTTCGACAGAAGTTGCGGCACGAATTGCAAATCCCGGTCGGAGATTTTCTCGACCTTGCCGATGTAGATCTTGTCCGGCAAATGGTCGAATTTCAGTTCGACGTCGTCACCGACTTTGACGTCGTTGCGGTCCTTCTGATCGACCAGCAGCGTGGCTTGGAATTTATCGTCCGGAGCAATGCTGCACACATGCGTCCGCTCTTCCAGAAAGCTGTCGAGGTTCTTCTCCGCCAGCGGCGTCCAGCTCCAGGCTCCGAGCTGCACGCGATTGGCGTCCGACTTCGGTTCCGGTGTGAGCGGCGGGGCGATCACCACGCCGCCGCACGGTGCGACGATTCGTAACTGAGCCAGTTGATTTTCGTATTCGGCGAGCTGTTCTTTGACCGTCTGCAACTTCTGCGTCGCCACCTTCAACTCGGCCTGCGAGTCGTTCGCTTGATGCACCTTGATTTCCTCCAAGATCACTCGGCCTTGGACCTGCATGTCGCGCTTCTTGTCTTCCTTCTCCGGGTTTTCGAGGTTGACGATCTGGCCTCCCTCTTGGACGTGCTGGCCTTCGGCGACGAATTGCTCGCGCAGAAAGCCGGGGGTGGTTGAGTAAACGTGCTGCACCTCGTGCGGTTCGACGATGTACATGGCGTCGAAGTGCCACGGGACCGGCACGAACAATCCCACGACGAGAACGGTCAGCAGCACAAGAGAACTCGCGATGATTTTGGGGCGGCTCATGGGTTCGATCCTGGGAGCAGTGATGATTTGGTAGAGGTTGAAGAAGAAGGAGTAAATGATGCCGGAGAACGAGCAGATGGCCAACGTGATCCCGAGGCTCTGCAGGTCATACGGTTTCAGGACGGTATAGAAAAAGGTCAGAATCGCGACCATCACGAACAGGCGATAGATGTTGGCCGTGATCGCGAAGACGATGAACCAGAACTTGCCGGTTTCGGGCATGAACGGATCGGGCCGAGCTTCGATCCCCAGGCAGTACCAGGCGAAGCTTTCGCGCATCAGCTTGTCGGCCTTGGGACGCATGTTGGGGATTTCGAGGAAGTCCGCCAGCATGTAATAGCCGTCGAACCGCATCAGTGGGTTCGCGTTGAAGATGACCGTCGTGATCGAGGTCACAAAGAAGATGTTGAGACACAAGTGGTGCATCAACCCGGTCTCGGTGTAAGCCCAGAAGAAGATCGCGAAGCCGGAGATGATCGCTTCGATATACATGCCGGCCGCGCCGATCATGATCCGCTTCCATTTGTTCTTCAGCGTCCAACTGTCGGACACGTCGCAGTACAAGCAGGGGCTGAAGCAGAGCAGCATCACCCCCATTTCGTGACATTCGCCGCCGTAGACTTTACAGCTTAGGCCGTGGCCGAACTCGTGACAGATTTTGCAGAGGGCCAGAGTGACCCACAGATACATCAGGTTGGGCCACCCGAAGAACTGCTGAAACTCAGGGATCTGAGCGGTGAAATCGTTGAACCGCGTCCCCAGCATGACCCACGACGCGATGCAGAACAGAAACATCACGATCAAGCCCCACGGCTTGAACAGCCAGCCGGCGATCGGATTCAGAAACGTCAACGTCCGCTCCGGATCCCAACCGGGCAATCGCAGGTACAGCAGACTTCGCAGCGTCTGCCAAACCTTCTTGCGGAAATTGTCTTTCTTCTGCTTGAGCAGCGCGGCACCCTGGCCCATGCGGTTGCTGTGGACCAAGCCCTTCTCGTGCAGGTCGGTGATGAGGTGCTGAATGTCGCTGAGTTGCAGTCGCACCGTCGGCAGGATGCGCAATAGCTCGTCACGAACCTCTTCGAGGCTGCGCTTGCCGTCGAGCAAAAACAGAACTTCGTATTGCTCGGTCTGCAAGCGGTAGTACTTCAGTCCGACCGGTTCTTTGATGACCCAATAGGCGACCCCTTGGTAATCGATGCGTTCAATTTTCAAATCCGACCGAGCCTGCAATGGGATCGGCCGTCGATTGGACGGGGTCAACGAAGATTGAGCGGGGTTTCCAGCGATCGACATTGTTTAATTTTCGATTTTTGATTTTTGATTTTTGCGGACACGAACGGGTTCGAAGTGCGACCGGTTTTCATCCTTGCCAGAGTCTGCACGACCTCGGCGACTTAGGTGTTCCATTCCTCTGACCAGATTCCTTTGATCTCGTCCGCGCTCAATGATCGATGATCGTTGCCAGACGAGGAATCCGGACCGAGGAATAAGGTCAGAGGAATGATTCCAGCGATGCGGTAAACGACGGCATCGGGAATCCGAGAGTGTGAGGATTCTTGATCTTCGTTTGTTGCCGACTCTCGATCCCTGATTGCGGCTGCGATTCCGGCTGCGGTTCAATCAAAAATCGAAAATCAAAAATCAAAAATCGAGAATCACTTGGTTCCGCTGGCGGGTCGGATGCCTGTTGCCCCGACCTTCGTCGCGGGCTTCTTGACGGTGCTGTTGCCGTCGCGGCCGTGCCGAATGGTCATCTTGGCGTACAAGCCTTCGATCAAGTGGCCGCCGGGATTATCGACTTCGGCCCACACGCGAGCGCCGTGAGTCACCAGGCTGACGGTCTTGTCGATGAAGTACACCTTCCCCTCGAAGACTTCCTTCTCGATCTCCAGGTCTTTGTCGGGAATGTCCAGCCGGACTTCGACTCGATCTCCTTTTCGCACGTTGGAGTAATCCTCGATCGGCAAGTATCCCTCGACTCTCACCGAGCGTGTGCTGATGAGTTCCAGGATCGGTGTCCCTTGAGTGACCGCCTCGCCTTTGTGCTTGAGCACCTTGCGGACTTCGCCGTCAAACGGAGCCTCGATCTTGTAGGTCTTCAATTCGGCGGCGGCCTTCTCCATCTCCAGCCGAGCGACGACTTGTTCGTGTTCGGCCTGTTCCTTTTGCAGCAGGCCCTTCTCGAAATTCAGCTTCGCACGTTCAATTTCGGTCGCGGGAATTGATCCGGGCACCTTGCGGTTGCTCTCCAGCATCCGTTCCCACTCAGCCTTGGCGACGGCGGCCGACTTTTCGGCGAAGCGTTTGTTGACGTCGTTCTCCGCCTTTTGTTTGGTGACGTTGAATAGGGCGACGGCACTCTCGTCTTTCAAGAAGACGATTTCTTGGTCCTTGCGGACGAGATCCCCTTCTTTCGGTTCGACAAACGCGATCAGCCCCGGTCGATCGGTCGCCAGCACGACGCTGTCGAGCAACTTGACCGAGCACTTCGGCAACGTCACCGCGCCGGGTTCGCGAGTCACCTGCTCGGCCGGTTCCGTTTCATCGGCCCCGGAAGCCGCGTTCGATCGTGGCCGATTGGGTTGTCCAGGATTCTGCCACGCCTGACTCAAATTGTTGCCGGCGACGATCAAACCGGCCGACAGCCCCGCGACCGTCAAACAAGACCACCTGGAAAGGGGAAAGCGCATGGGAAACTCCTTCAGACCCGTGATGTCGAGAGATTCAAGAAACAGTACAACGGTCGGAGTCTAGCCGTGTCCCCGAAACGTGGGAACGCGAGGTTTGAAGTGACGAAATGACTCGTCGCTCAAGCGGCACGCCTGAGCCGCGTCGCTCGCGGCGACGGAGAGCCTACGAAGATTTCGAGCCTCGACCGCGGCAGCCTCGGCCTTGAAGACCAAATCGTCTACGTCGCCATGTGCGGGCGGTCGATCGCTTAACGAATCTTCTGGTCGGGGAGTTGTTGCTTCACACCTTCATCCAACGGCATCTTGTCGTTGGTGATGCCCACTTCGGTCATGAGCCGATCGAGTTCGGCTTGTAACTGGGCGGCGATGCCGGCGCAGCGCGGGTCGTTGATCAGATTGCCGCGTTCGTTGGGATCGCAGGCGACGTGATACAACTCAGACATGTGCCGATCGGGTGTGCCGTCGCCGTGCGGATATCGAACCAGCTTCCATTCGTCGGTGCGGACGCCGCGAATGTTCGGCGTGTAAGGGAACTGCTTCTCGTAGTTGTAGTGGTACAGGAACGAGCGTCGCCAAGTCGGATCGCCCTGAGTGACCAGCTTTCGCCACGAGCGGCCATGAATGTTTTTCGGAGCATCGACGCCGCAGAGATCCAGCAGACTCGGAGCCATATCAACGGTCAGCACGAGCGGCTCGACAACGCGCGGACAATGCGTTGGCGTGAGCTTCGGAGACCGAACGATGAGCGGAATGCGGATGCTCGGTTCGTGCATCGTCCGCTTATCGACCATGCCGTGCTCGCCGTTGAGCAGGCCGTTGTCGCCCATGAAGACGATGATGGTGTTGTCGAGCTGCCCGTTCTTTTCCAGTAAACGATAGAGCCGGCCCACGGAATCATCGACCGACAGGATCGTGCCCCAATAGGCGCGCGTCATGGCGGCGAAATCTTTGACGGCGGCGGGGCTGTCGTCCGGGAATTTCTTCCGCCACTCGAACAATGGGCCGTAGATGCCGTGCCAGGTCGGCAGTCGATCTTTGATCCAGGTCGGCTTGTGGTCGAGTTGAAACGCGGTGTCGGGATATCGGACCTCGACGTGATCGAAGGCGTGCTCGTACTTCTTCTCCGGAAAGTAAAAGCTGTGCGGCGCTTTGTGGCCCAGAAACATCAGCCACGGTTTCGTGCGCGGCTTCGTCAGCCAAGACTCGGCGAGATCGGTGACGACGTGCGTGTAATAACCGGGGAGCGTCTCCCGTTTGCCATCCACGTTGAATTCCGTGTCGAAGTATTTGCCTTGTCCTTTGTGCGTGACGAAGTAATCGAAGCCGGGGCGTTTCTCGTCGTTCTCTTCCCCCATGTGGTACTTGCCGATGTAGCCGGTTTCGTACCCGGCCGACTGCAACAGACGCGGGAAGCCGGCGAGTTCAGCGGGGTACTCGGTGAAGTTGTTCGTGACTCCGTGAGCGTGCGCATACAGGCCGCTGAGGATCGACGCTCGGCTGGGCGAGCAGAGCGACGTCGTGCAGAACGTGTTCTTGAAGAAGACTCCCTCACGGGCCAGTCGGTCGATGTGCGGCGTCTTCAAATGCGGATGACCGGCGGAACTCAAACAGTCCCAGCGCAGATCGTCGCAGAGGATGAACAGGACGTTGGGGCGGGCTGGCTGGGCCTGAGCCGTCGGCACCGAGAACACCGTCAACAGGAACAGCAGAAACGCGATTCGCATCGTCGAGACCTCACGCAAAAAATGAATGATCGACCGAGGCGTCAGAATCTCGCTTTGAAGTCGGACATGCAACCAACTCGTCTTCTCCGCTTTTCGGACAGCGACTAGAACGCCGCCTCGAATTCGATGTCGCGTTCATTTTCCGCCCTTCATTTTTCGCCAGCCGGATTTTGACCGCGAAAAGTTGGCGGAAAATGGAGGTCGAAAAATGAAGGCAGTTTTCCGGGAGTCCACGGCGTGAAGCTGGATGTCGTGATCTTTGGTGGTGGTGCGGCCGGGCTATGGCTGCTCGATGAGCTGACGCGGCGCGGATCGAACGCGGTGCTGTTGGAAGCGAACGCGCTGGGAACCGGGCAGACGGTGGCCGCTCAAGGGATCATTCACGGCGGGTTGAAATACACGCTGCAGGGATTGCTGACGAACTCCGCCACGAGCATTCGCGAGATGCCGGGCCTCTGGCGCGAGTGTCTCGACGGACAACGCGAACCGAATCTCAGCGCCGTGCGGCGACGATCGAACGAGTGCTTCTTGTGGCGTACCGATTCGCTCTCTTCGCGGCTCGGAATGTTGGGAGCGAAGATTGGATTGCGAGTCGCGCCGCAGTCCGTCACGTCCGATGAACGGCCAGAAATTCTGCGAGGCTGTCCGGGAGCGGTGGCTAGGTTGCCGGAGCAAGTCATCTCGACAATCAGCTTGATTGAAGTTCTGGCGACACGGAATCGCGAGCGGTTGCTCAAGGTCGATCCCGCGCGAGTCGAGTTCGATTGCCCGACACCCGGCGAGGTCGCGTCGATCCTCATCGGCGATGACATCACGCTTCATCCGCGAGTCGTCATCTTCACCGCCGGAGCCGGTAACTCGGCTTTGCGGCGCAGTGTCGGTCTGACCGGAGAAGCAATGCAGCGCCGGCCGTTGCACATGGTCCTGCTGCGCGGCGAACGATTGCCGATGTTTCAAGGACACTGCGTCGATGGAGCGAAGACTCGCGTCACGATCACGTCCGAAAGGGATTCCTCTGGCCGAATCGTTTGGCAAGTCGGCGGCCAGATCGCGGAAGAGGGGGTCGCGTGGGACGAGCACACGCTGCTGACGCGCGCTAGGAACGAGTTGCAAGCCGTGCTGCCGAACATCGACCTCGCTTCCGTCGAATGGAGCACCTACCGCGTCGATCGCGCGGAAGGTGTTGTGTCGGGCGGCAAGCGGCCGGAGTCCGTACAGATTCTCCACGAAGGCAACTGCCTGACCGCCTGGCCGACAAAGCTGGCTCTCGTGCCGCAGTTGGTGGCGGAATTGTGCCAGCAGATTGATGAAGCGAAATCTCAAATCTCAAACCTCCAATCTCAAATTCACTCGGCCCCATCGCTTCGCGAATGGCCGCGACCAAGTGTCGCGTTGCCTCCGTGGGAGACGGCAATGCGATGGCTCGCCGACGCAGACTTGTCGATGACCTCGCCAGCACCCGCGTTGTCAAAGGCCGCTTGATTCGAGAGGCGTCGTGCTCGGCCATTCGCCCTTCGCCGAACGGCCGGACTTATGTCACCCGAAGCGTCAGCTTTGAAGTTGCACTCTTCGTGAGCCTCGAAGTGGAACTCTTGAAGTTCCGCTCTTTCGAACAAGTTCGACCACGGCACCAAGAATGAGGCCCGAATTCATTCGTTTCATTCCTTTGACCAGATTCCTTTGATTCGAATCCTGAAACATATGTTCGCCCCAGGAATCAAAGGAATCTGGTTAAAGGAATGAAGACGACTTGAGAAATTGACAAATCTCTGCGGAGCCGAGTTCAAAGCGTGCAACTTCCAAAAGTGGAATCCTGGTCTTTCGCCCACGGCGAAACCGCTTCGTCGCGTCGTTCTTTTGTTGCCTCACCAGGAATGGCGGCGAGCCAAAATCGGCAACGACCAAGCCGGAAGAACCGAGATATCTACGAAGTGGCCGTGGCACAGACCGGCAACTCCAGCGGCTCAGTCATCAGTCATACGTCGCGTGGACCAGATACAGTCCGTGGGGCGGGACCGTTTCGCCGGCGAGCGTGCGGTCTTGTTGGTCGATGATGCGGCGAATGTCGCTCGGTTCCCAATAGCCGCGGCCGACTCGGATCAATGTCCCCACGATCGTTCGCACCATGTTGTAGAGGAATCCGTCCGCAACGAGATCGACCCAAAGGAATTCTCCGCCGAGCGGTTCGCTAGGAGCGGACCTCGCGCGCGGTGAGACATACGGTTGCGAATCGGTCGGCGGAGGATAATTGAAGACGGGCCAGCCGGACTGCCGAGTCACCGCCGCGTGCAAGATGGTTCGGACGCTGGTGGCCTTGTTGGGCCATTTGGTCTCGAAGCAGCGAAAGTCGTGCGTCCCCAGCAACTCTTGAGCGGCGGCGTGCATCACCTCCGCGTCCACCGCGACGTGATAGTGATAGGCATAACGTCGCACCAAGGGATTAGGCAGCTTCGAATTGAAAATCACATAGCGGTAATGCTTGCACTTGGCCGAGAACGTCGCGTGAAATTCGAGCGGCACTTCCTCAACCTCGCGCACCAGGATGTCCTCCGGCAGAATGTCTTGCAGGGCGTTGCGAAGTCCGTGGCAGGGGATACGAGTGTTCGTGCGAAAGCTGCAAACCTGACCGAGTGCATGCACGCCGGAGTCCGTCCGTCCCGCGACCAGAACCTTGGCTTCCTCGCCCGTCAGCCGCGAGAGACAGCGCTCGATGACCTCTTGAATCGCTCGGCCGTTGGATTGGATTTGCCAGCCGACGTAATCGGTGCCGTCGTAGGCCAGCGTGAGTTTCAGATTTCGCATGAGGAACACCAGACTCGACCTCAATCAACCGCCCCACCGAACTGACCTCGGCGGTTAGCGGGCTTTTGCAAAAGTCGAACATGAATTCGAGTGAATCGCGGCGTCGTGCAAAAGCCCGCAAGCCACTGAGGCAAGCTCCGTGGGGAGTCCATGATTGAAGCGCGATCAAACTTCGGCAAGCGGCGCGGTGGCGTCACCGAGTTTCTCGGCGTGCAAACCGGTCTTGTTCATCAGCGAGAGGAACAGCCGACACATCTGGCGATCGGGCTTGCCGAGATAGTCGAGCACTCGGCCCCCCTTGATCTGGCCGCCGGCACCGCCGAGCACCACCACCGGAAGCTGCGTCGCGTCGTGGTGCCCGGTCATCATGCTGGAGCAGTACACGATCATCGAATTGTCGAGCAGCGTCCGTTCGCCCTCTTGAATCGCGTCGAGCTTCTTGGCGATGTAACCGAGTTGCTCCAAGAAGAACCGATTGACCTTCAACCAATCGGCTCCGTCCGAGTGCGACAGCAAGTGGTGGATCATGTAATCGACGCCGAGGTTCGGAAACCGCAGCGACGAATGATCGTTGTTGAGCTTCAGCGTGCAGACGCGCGTCGTGTCGGTCTGAAAACCGAGCACGAGGATGTCGCACATCAACTTCATGTGCTTGGCGACGTCTTGCGGAATGCCATCGGCCGGGCGCGCGATGTTCGGCTTGTCGAGCGTCGGCCGCCAACCTTGTAACTCGCCGCGCTGGCCGGATTGCTCGATGCGTTGTTCGACGTCGCGCACCGAATCGAGGTACTCGTCGAGCTTGCGTTGATCGGCCACGCTGATGTCGCGCCGCAAGTCTTTCGCATCGGCGAGCACCGCATCGAGCACGCTCTTGTCGCCGCGCTGCACTTCATCTTTGAAGAGCCGATCGAAAGCCAGAGCGGGATAAACCTCCAGCGGAGTCGGCGTGGTTGGCGAACTCCACGAGATGTGCGAGCTGTAAAGCATCGAATAGTTTTTGTGGACCGACGGGTTCGCCTTCTCGCAGCCCAGCACGAGACTGGGGACTTTCGTGTTGCGGCCGTATTTCTGAGCGATGAGCTGATCGAAGCTGGTCCCCGACCGAATCTCGCCACCCGGCGCGAGCGGAGCACCCGACAACAGATTGCCGGTCTGCGAGCTGTGGATGTTTCCCTTCAACGCCTGTTCGTTGTAGAGGCCGCGAATGAACAGCAGCTTCTGGCGGAAGTCATGCAGCGGAGCGAGGACTTGGCCGAGTTCCATGCTCGCCCCTTCGCCCTTCGCCCACCACTCTTTGCTGTGAAATCCGTTGCCGGAAAACAGCACGGCAGTACGAATCGGAGCCTGACTGGATCGCTTGCCGGCTGCGTCGTCGCCCCAAACCGTCAGCGACTCAAACCACGGCAAGGCCATCGAGACACCGACGCCTCGAAGGAATGTACGACGAGAACAATTCCAAGAAATCCTATTCATGGGATTCCTCCAAAGGATTCAGTGGTCCAAAGAAGATGTTTCGGATGCCTAACGTCGAGTTTGATCCCACCACAATTCTTGCGCAGAATTCATTTCCCATTCCGTCCATATTGGGTTGTTCCAATTAAGGACCACCCGTCTGGCAGCGACAACTTATTGCGAATGATCTTGTCCCATTGAGCAGGAGTCACATCCAAGATTTTTAGCGTATGTGCGTTCGGCGAATCCTGATCAACTCCAAAATCAATCGCTTCACTGACGTCATCATCCCTCACCGCGATCAATTCGTTGACCTCAATGAGGCGAATCTCACGTTCAGGAGCATCGGTTGGTAAATAAAAAACCTGGCGGATTCCCGGATCGGTCTTCAAATGTTTTCGGGCGTAGATCCTGGCCCAGCTCTCTCGATTAAACGACCGCGTGGCGATCATGGCGATTTCCCCTCGCTGTGGCGAATCCGCAGGAATTGCGGGCTGGTCACGATTATTTCAACTGCGGTCGAGAAGCGGTAGCCGGATTGTTTCAACTGCTTCTGTATCTCATCGAGCAGCGGTTCGTCAGAGAGTTCGACCGCTCGGCCGAGGGCGTAGCCGAGTAGCTTGCGGCAGAACTGGCGGACGAAGTCGTCTCGGCGAGTCGTCAGCAAATAGGACCGCAGTCCGTCGAGGCCGTTGATCTCGGTGCCGTCGAGCAGCTTCGTGCGCGTGTCGATCGGTGGTTGCGCGGCGGCTCGCGAGCGGCCGATGCCGTCGAAGTTTTCCAGTGAGAATCCAAACGGGTCGATGCGCGCGTGACACTTCGCACACGCGGCGACCGAACTGTGTTTCTCAATGAGTTGCCGCTCAGTCAATCCGTCCGGGACGACATCGGGGAGGACCGGCACTCCCTTGGGAGGCTTGGGCAGTTTTTCGTGGAGCAGCACTTCGCTGACCCAGTTGCCGCGCAGGATGGGACTCGTGCGCGACGCCCCCGATTGTTTCGACAGCGTGCTGGCCATGCCCAAGATGCCACCTCGGCCATGTTGCTTAATGCCATCGACACGCCGCCAACTCGCCGAGCCGCGCGCGTCAGGAAGCGGTCCCTTCGATGCTTCGTTCCCGCTTCTTGACGGGCGCGGCTCGACGGCTTTCTCCCAGGGGATGCCGTAATGCTTCGCAAGCTCTTCGTTCACAAACGTGTGGTCGGCGTCGAGCAGTTCCAGCACCGAGCCGTCGCGTTGAACGAGGTCGGTGAAGAAGCGGATCGACTCTTCATACATCGCCCCGCGCAAACCATTGAAGGTCGGGAACGTGGCGGTGCTCTTTTCGTCGTGGTTGTCGAAGTCGTAGATGTGCAGCCATTGGCAGGCGAACTCGGTGGCGAGTCGGCGAACGCGAGCGTCGCGCGACATGCGGCGAGTTTGTGCCGCGAGCGTTTCTGGTTCGTGAAGTTTCTTGGTTGCGGCGACTTCGCGAAGCTCGGCGTCAGGGACCGACGACCAGAGGAAGAAGCTGAGTCGTGTGGCGAGTTCGTCGTCAGTGACGCTGCGTACTTCCGTCGCTCCCGCGACGGAGATTCGGTCGGTCGCCGTTCGGCTTTCTTGTGGCGGAGCGACAGGGCTACGTTCGGGGCGATACAGGAAATCGGGCGAGACCAGCACTCGCGCGAGCAGCAGGCGGATCGCTTCGTCGTGCGGGAGTTCTTGATCTCGCAGCGAGCGGTACAGCGCACGCAAGCCGTCCGCTTCGGTTTTGCGAAGTGGATGCCGGTAGGCTCGCGAGGCGAATTCGAGCACCGCTTCGACGTGCTTCGGTTCTGTCTCCACCAGCCGGCGACGGAAGGCGTCAGCCCGTTCGCCGAATGGTTTTCGTAATGGCTCAAAGACCTTGGGGTCGGCGTCTTGAGTCGCGTACTGGATGAGTTGTTCCAGCGCATCGACCAGCGTCAGCGAGTCGTGACTGACGAAGTGCAATTCATCCCACAACCGATCAAGCCGCGCGGTCTCGGCCTTGTTGAGCATCAGTCGCCGGAGGTGATCGTCCTCACGATAAAACAGCGTCAGCGTGACGACTTCATCAACGGGAACGATCTTCGTGTAACAGAGCGCGGCCGGGAACCAGCGGCGGAACTCATCAAACGCGGCTTCGATGCGGCGGCGTGCGGCGCTGCCATCCATCGCTACGATCGGAGTCGTGTGCGACACGCTGCGGTTGTTGGAAGTCCACGGGCCGTTCGCGTTGGTCTCGATCGCGGCGGTGGCTTGCAGTCCCTTCGCGGACTCCGGCTTTGTTGTCAGGACTTGAAACTGGACACTCCCTTCCTGGCCGGTCTCGGCGTGCAGCGAGCCAGTCGTGACGAACTCCGCCCCGGCCACGAGGTCCGCCGGGAGCCGCACTTCGATCACCGACGGTGCTCGAACGCAGAGGCTCGCGGCATCGACCGGCGAGCCGCTGGGATGCTTGCCGAACAAGTCGGGATCAAGACCCGTAGCCTGACTCTCCGAGTCGGGCGTCTTCTTGTCCGACTTCTTCGCGTCCGGCGATTGCTTGTCTTCGGCTGCAGGCCCGACTCGGAGAGTCAGGCTACGAGCGAAGAACGGCCCGCTGAACGATGTCAGTTGTCGATACAGCGCGATGTCCGGTGAGTCCTTCGGCAGCGACGACACGCCCCCTTGCAGCAGTCGTTGGACTTCATCGGCGAGCCGTAATTTCTCCTCAACACTCGCGGCCGATTGCCAGCGGGCCAGCACCGAACCGGCGGCGATGACGTGCCCGGCCGAGCCGTTCGCCGGCTCCGAATAGAAGTGCCACACGTCCGCGTTGCCGTGCGAATCCTTGTGTGGGTTGCCGGCGAGAATGTCGGGCGAAATCTCGCGGCCGAGATTCCATTCGCGCGTGCCGTCGTGCAGCGTGAAGTCGATGGCGGTCAGATCGCATGAGTGATTGCCGTCGTGCGGGCCAACCACCAGTGAGACGAGATCACCCGGACGCACCGCGATCTTTTCGAGCGGGCCGATCTTCACCTTGTTCGGACCTTGAGCCGTGCCTGCTGCCAATCGTTGCCGCGAGTTGCCGCGTTTCAGTTCGAGCGACCAGACGACACCGTTGCCGCATTCCGGGTGAGCGTGCTGGACCTGACCTTCGATGCGCAGCGTGGCTGCCGCCGGACTGCGCCAACCGACCGCGACCGAAAGTTTTGGTGTCGGATGCACCGCGACTCCGTGCGGAGCCATGTTGCCAGGAATCCGCACATGCTGATCGGATGAGTTGGCCACGACGCTCAGTGCCTCGTCGCCGACCCAGCCTTTGACGAAATCGTAGCCCGCTGAGTTCTCGATCTTCCGTGTGATCGGTGTGCCGATCGTCGCCGGTCCCCCCGCGCCGATGCCGAGATAATCCAGCCAGGCCGCCAGCGCATCGGCATCGACGCCGTGCTTCTGCGCGAGCTGTTTCACATCGACCGCGTCCTGAGCCGCGCTCACATCCACCACCGCCGCGAGACATTTTGCCGCGCTGGCAAACAGCCGCTCGCGCCGTGTCGCGAGTTCGCGCGACACCGGCCGCACATCTCGCAGCAACAGGTCGGGCCGACCCGGCATCACGAATCGCGGACGATCCCAGATCGCGACGTCCTGCTCGTTGCCGTCACCCGCATCTCCGGCCGACAGATACAAGACGACGTCCTGACCTTCGGGAACGGCTGGCAACTTCAATCGCATTTCGTGCTTCGCGGTGATCGGAGCGACCGGCTCCATCCACGCCTTGGGTCCGCCGACCTTGCCGATGTGGCCGACACTCGTGAATCGCCACAACGCTTGCTGCCACCGCGCGATCTCCGCCGCGAGAGCCGGGGCGTCCTCCGGCTTCGCCGTCTTCCAGCGCGCTCGCAGGCCGTCGATCAACAGCGATGTCACCGGGGGGCTGACGCCGCCCCGCTCGCCTGAATCAGTTGCTGTCATCAACTTCCACAACGCTTCGAGATACTTCGCACGCAATCCGCGTTCGGTGGCGACTACCTCAATCGTCTTCGTTCCGCGCTGCAAGGCGTCCCGTTCAGTCAGCGTGGCCACGAAATATTTTTCGATCGGCAGTCGTCCTCCGGCGTTCGTGTCGAAGACGATCCCCTGCAAGTTCACCTTCGAGCCTCCCTGCCCGTCGGTGAACTCGCGATAGAACTCGCGAATCTCCGTGAGCAACGATTCGGTCCAGTCTCGTCGCGTGGTGCTCGGCGAGAAGCGAATACCGTCCGGCAGGAGCACCGCGTGTGCGGCGACCTCTTTGGCCGCGTCGAGATACTTGGCCAACAACGACGGCGACATGACCAGCGCGTGCCCCGCGTTCGTGAACCCTTCGCCCGCCGCGCCATCGACCGGGAACTCTCGCGCCGGCTGCAACGAATCAACGCCCGTCAGATCGCGCAAGACGTAGGTGTATTCGGCGTTGCTCAACCGTCGCAGCACGACCGGTCCCGGATCGCCCGCGAACCGTTTGGCCTCTTCCTTCAAGTACCGTCGCACCCAATCGCGCAGCTTCGAGCGTTCGGTCTCGTTGAGCTGTTGCTTCGCCTCCGGCGGCGGCATCTGTCCGCTGTCGAGCATCTCGCCCACCTTCTGCCAGATGCGAACTTCTTTGCGCACATCACCGAACGTGGCGAACGACAGCAGATTGATTTCCGCTTCCGCCAGTTTCTCCGAATGACACTCGGCACACGTCCGCACCACGAGCGGCCGAACGTCGGTCGAATACGTTTTCTCCAACGCGCCGAAGTCTGGCTCCGCAGCGGCTGTGAGTGCCCCATTCAAAACGAAATCGCGAGTCGCGTCCGAACCATTCGCATCAGACACCGCCGCAACAGGCTCCCCTTGCGGATCGAGCAGCGTCGCGATGACCTGGACATAAACGCGATGTCCGAAATCGTTCGGATGATTCACGCCGTTGCCGGTTTGATCCCAGTCTTGCTTAAGCTCCAGAAATCCTTTCCAGATGGAAGTCAGGTCGGCGAGTGCGATGCCCGGCTCGCAGAGTTCTTTCAGAGCGTCGCGATACTCCGGGAACGCTTCGTGCTTCAGCCGGACCCAATCGCGGTTGCCGAGCATCGACGCGATGAGGATGAATTCGCAGTCGGGCAGCTTCTCGCGAATGGCCGCGATCATCTTCTTCGTGTTGGCTTGATAGTCCTTCGCGGGTCGTCCGGCCGAGTCGTTCATGCCGAACGCGAGAAGCACCAGATTGGGTTGCGCCGCGACCACCTTCTCAATCTGCGTCAGTCCCCAAGCGGTGTCGGTCCCGCCGACGGCGAGATTGGTCATTTCGACTTTGCCTCGGAACCGCGCTTCCAGATGACGTCGCAGCAATTCGGGATACGCCGGTTGATACGGAGCCGCGTCGTACAACGCCGAAGCATTCGCTCCGGCCGAGATGCTGTCTCCCAGCGTGACGATCGACAGCGTCTGCCTGTTGAGCAGCTTGAACACCGAACGTGGCAACGCCTTCGCATCGAACTTCGGCACGGGTGACTTCCACAAATCCGGCGCGTGCCGATAGGTGATGCAGGTCTGCATCTCGGCGTATTCGAGCCTCCCACCGAAGAAGATCTCACCGTTTCCGTCGCGATGCGTCAGCTCATACTTCTGCGACTTCGCCGGTCGCCGCAGCTCTTGAGGCGTTCGCGACGGAATGCGCGAGCCAGCCGGCAACACAATCTCGCGCGACTCCGGCTTCCAAACGAAATCCTTGCCCTGCTCATAGGTCACATCGCCGACCGAATTGCGAACCGCCAACACGTCTCGCACGGGAAACAGCACCGAGGCTCGTGACTCACCCGTCTGCTCATCTTTGATGAACAACACGGACTCACCCGCGACGACGTCGCCTCGCCAGAACGGCCGCAAGAGTTCGGGTGCGTAATTCCACGTCGGCTTCGCTGGCTCATCCGCGAAGTTGGTGAAGTTGGTGTTGAGCAGCGCGACGACGAAGCCGACAGCACCGAAGAATGAGGTCCGCAACATGAGTGGTACTCCGTGGTTCGCGACTGTGACATCCAACCGTGATCGAGAAGTCTTTTTGTTTCCGCTTTCCCATCATTCTGCCCGCGGATGGCAAAGCCGAACCGCGGATGAAGAGAGGCCGCCAGAGCGACGGGGGGCAGCTCACCAGCGGCCCATGACGAGATGCACGCTGTTGATCTCGGTGGCTTTGGGGACTCCCAACTCGATGTGCGGCGTTTGCGTCGCCAGGCCGTAGAACGTGCGCGGCACCGTGGTCTGCTCCGACGCCAGTTGGCTTGGGGCAACCGACCCGCTTCGCAGTCGCTGCCAGGCTTGCTCCATCAAACTCTCGTGGTAGTGCCAGCTCACGTTGCCAGCGTTTTCCCAGTACATCCGCGCGTGCATCGCTCTGGGCGATGGCCCGAAGTACTGCCCCGATGAATAGACGCCGGTCAGACCGACCGGCAGTTCCAGCGGATGACGTTGCAACTCGGCGACCACGTCGCGGAGTTGCTCTTCGGTCGCGCGTTGCAGTTCGATGCTGTCACCGGCGGCGACCGACTTGCCGACGAACAACTCCCCTTGATCGTTGGTGACCACGAGCGGCGCGAAGCCCCATTCATATCCGTTCGCGACCGTCAGTTTTTCGGACCCGGAGGATGTCACTTCCAAGCGTCCCCGTTCGGTGCGATGGCCGACCGTCAGGAACTGGGTGCGAGTTCGCGATCGCAGAAACCCGGATGTCAGAGTCTGCTTGTCGGTCCAATCGAGCTGCCCGGACTCGAACTCTTGGTATTCCTGCCAGATCGGATAGACGGCGGTGTCGCGCGAGAACTGCATCCCGCCCGATGGAGCTTGTCCGGCATACAAGCTCAGCCGATTGAACGTCACGGCCGACTTCGCCGATTGGTCGATCAACGTCAGGCTGCGACATCGCGCTTTCACGCTGAAGCCGTGGGCTACCACCGTGTAGCCGAACAACAGGACGGTGGTCACGATGGCCACCGCCGGGATCGTCAGCAGCAGCAGATGCAGTTTCTTGCGACGAGCCAACACGAAGTAATTCAGCGGCCCGATCACGACCGAGAAAATCGTGATCAACACCAAGAACACGATGACGGGAACTCCGCCGATCCCCGGAATCAGGAACATCAGAAAGTCGCTGTTCCCTTGCCGAGCCGAAAGACCATGTCGCTTGCCCCAATCCCAGCGAGCCACTCCGCCTGATGCTTTCAACAGCCAGAACCAATCCTGTGCCGTACCAGGAAACGGATCACCCTGAAACGCGATCAGTTTGCCGAAGCCGAAGTTCGTCATCCGAAACGCAACGGTTTCGCGCGGCCATTCGCCGGGCTCAATGTCTTCCGAAGGCATCTCCACCGAGAAACCTCCCGTGCCAGGGTTCAGACTCACGATCTGTGGCGTCTGTCGGTCATTCTGAGTTGGCTCGGTCCAGACCCACGCGCTGGCGGCGGCCGCGTCATCGACCAGACTCTTGGCGAGCGACTCGTGAGCGGTCGATGAATCGCCGATCGCCGTCACCAACAACGTCCCGCCGCAGCGAGTCCACTGCGTCAGCGCGGCACGAGTCTCTTTCGGAAGTTGAGCCAACGTCGCCAGCGGGACCGCTAACAAATCCAAGCCGCTGTAATCCACCCACGATGAGGGCAATGAACCCTTTGGCAGCCAAACGCTATTCGTCCCCCGATACCCGTGGTGAGACGCCATGCCACCGCCGGCGACGCCGACGTGCCGAAACGTCGTCACGCCGTCCTCGAACGGTTGCAGGTTCACGACTCCCGACGAGACCACGACCAACCCCGGATGTCCCATTTCCCAGGAGTTGATTTCTGGAAACGACACGTTGCGTCGGAGTGTTTCCAAGTCGCCGCCGGCGTCCGCCACGCGAAACTCACCGTTCGTTGAGCCATTGACCAGCGGCACCGACAGCGTCAGTCCTAGCGTCCCGTTCTGCGGCACATCGACCGTCTGCCTCACGGCCACGACTTGATCGGACGACTTCCCGATGCGAAACGTCAGCCGCCGCGCCGGCCCCCGATTCACCACGCGCACCCGCACCGGGCAATAACCTCCCTGCCCGCCCCCCGCCCAGCGCGAATCGACATCGACCTGAAGATCGTGACCGGTCAGCGAAAAGATTTCGCCTGACGCGAACGCGGAGGAAACGCCGAGCAACGACGCCAAGAATACGACGGACGACAGCGTCAGGATTCGACTCAGCAACTGTTGGACTCGACGGGCGTGGTTGATCATTCGGGGTTCTTTCTTTTTTCGCTTCACTCATTCTCACGCGGAGGCCATTAAGTATTCGAGTCGCGACCGTCAGGGAGCGGTCCAAAGCCCTGAACGATCACCACTCCCTTACGGTCGCGGCTCTAATTCTTCGGCGACTCTCCGCGTGCGAATGAGTTGAAGCATTACCACTTCACATCGGCCGGCAATTGATGGGCGACCTCGGCCACGCGAGCAAGCAACAACTCGACCATCTTCGTCGTCGTCCAACCTTCGAGACGTGCCGAGTAATCCAAAATCAAACGATGACCGAGCACGCACTGAGCCACTTTCTGCACCTCTTGAAAACCGACGTTCGGTTTTCCGGCCAGCAAGGCGGCCGCTCGGCTGGTCCCGGCCAGAGCGATCGCGGCGCGCGGCGAGGCTCCGTACTTCACAAACTTCTTGACCTCGGAAGGTGAGTCGTCCCGCTGCGGATGAGTCGCCGTCACCAGCCGAGCGATGTAGTTCGCCACCGCTTCGGGCAAGTGGACTCGGTCAGTCAGATCGAACAGCCGAGTCAGTTCCGTGCCGGACATGACGACGGGCAGCGCCGGAGACTGGCCTCGCTTTCGAGTCGTAATGATCTGCTGCAACGTCTCGCTGCTGACGCCATGCACGTTGATCTTGAACGTGAAGCGGTCGATCTGCGCTTCGGGAAGCGGGTACGTCCCTTCCAACTCGATCGGGTTCTGCGTGGCGAGCACGAAGAACGGCTGCGGCAGTAAACGAGTCTCACCCAGGATCGTCACGCGGTGCTCCTGCATCGCTTCCAACAGAGCGGACTGAGTCTTCGGCGTCGCGCGGTTGATTTCATCGGCCAGTACTAAGTTGGCGAAGATCGGCCCCGGATGAAAAACCAGTTTGCGGCTGCCGTTTTGCTCTTCGAGGATCGGTGCGCCGACGATGTCGCTGGGCAATAAGTCGGGAGTGAACTGCACGCGCCGCGACGACAGTCCCAGCAAAGCGGAGAGCGACTTTACCAGTTCGGTCTTGCCCAATCCCGGCAGACCTTCCAGCAAGATGTGTCCCCGCGCGAGCAAGCAGATGACAACCTGCTCGATCAATCGCCACTGCCCCAAAATCGCGGAACCGAGTCCGTCGGTCAGCCGCATCAACAACTGCTGAGCCTCCGCCACTTCAGACGGAGTCAACAGCGGGTCTTTGGCAGGTGTGTCCATGAGCGGGGCGTTTCTCTTTTGGGAATGAAGCCAACCGTACTGCGACCGTTCGATCGCTCGCGGTGATGAGTGAGATGTTTAACCGCAACGCCATCGGCGTGCGCGAGTCGGTTCGCCCGCGCGCCTGTGAAGATTTGGAGCCGCGACCGTGAGGGAGCGGTTGCTTCAAGGACTCAAGACCGCTCCCTCACG
>JBJXEX010000379.1:0-10592 GCA_046156195.1 Planctomycetaceae bacterium
GCTGACCTGATCCGCACCACACAGAAACGCCCGCCGCACACACCGGTTGATGCAGTGGTACAGCCCCCCAACCTCCTCGTCCAAGACAAACATTCGCGGTGTCCGAGCCATGACCTTCCCCTTCTGCGGCGGAACTGTGGAAGCCTCTCTCACTCTCTCTCGCTCTCTCGACGCGCCGAACTGTACTCGGCTCGCCTTATTCCGTCCAGGACCGTGGATGGCCCCGTCTTTCTCTTCCAGGATCCGTTGCACGACGGACTCGTCGAGTTCCGCCGCCGCGCTCAATATTAAGCGAGGTTCCACGACTTCAACGGCGACAGACGACCCCGTTCGGGAACCGCGCCGCCGTGGGGTCTCGTGAAACGAGAGGAGCCACTCCGCGAACAATGCCGGCCGGTTCCGTGACGGAAACAACAATTACAGTTTCCGCATCACAGACTTCTCGGCAGGGGCTGACTATCGACGGCATCCGTAGCCCGTGATCCTCAAACCGTTCGCCCCTCGGCGAGGACTCATCCCTCAAACGCCGCCGACTCCGTGAGTGAGTGAGTGAGTGAGTGAGCCGCGGAGCTGACGGTGCCAGTTCATCAGACGCATGAAATCCCCCCGAACTTCGATGAATGAGACGCGGACGAAAATGCCCAGAGATGGTTGGCGAAAATCTGTAACGATCGCATCGAGTTCTGACCAAGAAACTGGACGCCTGGATTTACGAAGTTCTCAAAGATTTTCGTGGCCGAAAAGCACTTCTTCAAAAGCGGCCTCCAACGCGCTCACACATCGGAGCTTCGGCAGCAACCGCGTCGCAAACCGGATGGGGCATCACTGAGAATGTCAGGCAGTCGAAATGAAGTATTGGGCAGTTGAGTAAAACCAACGGCGCTTGCACGCCGGTTTTCTTCGTCCTCAACGAGCATCAGGCGTTCGATCTCCGTGGTCTTGAATCCGACGGCCATCGACTGGCGGACGCCGGGTAAGACGACTGAGTCATACAGCTCAATGACCAGCGTTCCGTCGAACCGCAGCCATTCGGAGATCGCATTCAGCCACGGAGGAGCAGATGTTGGCGCTGCCGAGTTCATTCGCGATGTTTCCAAAAGTTGACAGCCTGTACTCTATGCCCAATTCAACGGGTGCGGAAAATGAACGGCAAGCCGGAGGCGTGCGCGTTCGTGTTGCCGAGTGCCGGAGACGTGCATCCGAAATTCAGTCGGCCATCCACGTCGCTCGCACGCCTTCGGTTGGCGGTTCAGGCACGCCTTCGGCTTGCCGTTAAACGATTCACCACGAGCATCCGCTCCTCAACCAAGGGAACCGACATGAATTCACCTTCCGACGCGCAATCCTTCAGTCTCGGCGATCTCCAAGCCTTGATAGCCAAGATGTACTCCCACAAGGATGAAGCGCGCGGCGTGGACGGCACGTTCATGTGGCTGATGGAGGAAGTGGGCGAACTGGCCGCCGCCTTGCGCGAGGGAACTCCCGAAGAACTGGCGTTGGAGTTCGCCGATGTCCTCGCGTGGTTGGCCACGATCGCGAACATCTCCGGCGTGGACCTGCAAGCCGCCGTACTGAAAAAGTACGGCAACGGCTGCCCCGGCTGCGGTCAGATGGTCTGTGCGTGTGGATCGGAAGAGAAGCCGTAGCCGATCGTTTGCCGGTCGACGACGCCGCAAACAAATCGTAGGCGAGCCGCATCCATGAGGGAGCGGTCGTCCGCCGAAAAACAGCCGCACGCTCACAGTCGCGGCTCCAATTTTGATCAAACAATTGCCGATGAGTGGCATGAAGGGGTTGAAACCTTCAGCCGCGTTCGCCAGAACGCGGGGTGCCCATGCCCGCGTTCTGGCTAACGCGGCTACAACTTGCGTAGTCAAATTGGAAGAGGTGGCCTCGTGAATTCACTTTTCGGTTGCAGGACCGCGGCGCATCGGGCGCACGCTTTTGAGAACTATCACGGCACCGCTCGCGAAGGGCTGACGCTGACCGATCGCCGCGGCATGTTGAAGGCCGGAGTGGCAGGTCTCGCGGGACTGAGCTTGCCGGAGTTGCTGAAGGCTCAGTCCAGTGGCGGTGCGAAGTCTGGCAAGAGCGTGATCCTGCTCTGGATGGCTGGTGGACCTAGTCATATTGACACATGGGATCCAAAACCAGATCGGCCGCTGATGAATCGTGGGCCATTCGATGTGACTCAGACGAAGCTGCCCGGCACGATCATTTGCGAGCATCTGCCGAAGCAAGCGGCGATGCTCGACAAGTTCACGATCATTCGGTCGGTCGATTGCCGTCACTCGAATCACGAACCGAACATGGTCATGCAGACGGCGAACCTCGCTAACGAGCCGCGCGTCAACAAAGAAGCCGAGAAGTACCCGGCCTTGGCGTCGATCGTGGCCAAGCATCACGGGTCCAATTATCCGTCGATGCCGCCGTATGTGGCCTTCATGCGTTCTCGCTCGCATCTGGCGTTCGCGGGATATCTCGGCAAACAGTACGACCCTTTCCTCGCCAGCCAGGCGACGCGGTTGCCGATCTATGATCTCGTCGGCAAAGACACGGGGCTGATGTCTCAAGCGGCGGCGTTTCAAATGCCGTTGGGGCTGACGCTGGATCGCCTGTCCGAACGCAACTCGCTGGTTGGCTCGTTTGATCGTCTGCGGCGCGATCTCGATCAGGGCGGCTCGCTCGCCGCGATGGACGACTACCATCAGCAGGCGATCGACATGGTGCTCGGTCGCCGAGCACAAGTGGCGTTCGACATCGAACGGGAATCGGCCGCCGCTCGCGAGCGATTCGGCAAACATTTGTGGTGCCAGCAAGCGTTGATCGCGCGACGGTTGGTCGAAACGGGCGTCGCGTTCGTGACGCTCGACTTGAGCTATCACACCGCGTCGGGCACTTGGGACACGCATGGCGACAACATCCCGCCGTATGGTGGCATCTCCAAGGGACTCGGCCCGCTGCTGCCGTTGTTCGACCATCTCATCACGACGTTGGTCGGCGATTTGGACGAGCGCGGATTGCTCGAGAATACGCTGGTGATCGCGATGGGTGAGTTCGGCCGCACGCCGCAGATGGGGACTCAGGACAGCACCGACGGACGCAATCATTGGCCGAACATTATGTCGATGTGCCTCGCGGGTGGCGGCTTCCGTCACGGCCAAGTGATCGGCGCGAGCGAACCGGATGGCGGCACGATCCGCGAACGTCCGGTCACACCCGGCGACCTCGCCGCCACGATCTTTCATCACTTCGGAGTGCCGCTCGACGTGCAATACCTCGACAACCGAGGCCGCCCGCACTTCGTGCTGGCCAACGGCGGCGCACCGCTCCGCGAACTGGCGTGAACCGAACGCGCTAGCCCGGATTATTCATGACCCCATCCGGCTTGCCCGGATGGGGTCTTGAGAGCATTCCCACGCAGAGCATGGGAACGCGATCGCAAAAAAAAGCGGCCTCAGAAGTTTCCTCCCGAGGCCGCTTGCGTATGACATGTCCCACTGTTGGCTAGGGGGCGAGATCCGTCTCGGTGTCAAACACCAGGTTGGCCTCATCAAGGAGGGCCGCGAGGCCGAGCGTGGCAAGGTCTGCGGTGTTGTAGCGCAGAGTGTCGTCGCCAATGCCCGCGATCAACGTGATGATGACGTCCGTGCCCTTGGCCGGTGTACCATCGACCGTCAACTCGTCGTCACCACTTCCCAAGTTGATTCTGGAGTGCGCTTGAAAATCGGCATTGCCAATCAACACGTCGTCATTGCCAGCTCCGGCCGTCACTTCCAACACACCTCGAAATTCGCTGTCGAGCGCGAGCGTGTCATTGCCCGTTTGCAGGCTGATCCTGGCGATACCTGAAAATACCGAATCGACGAGGTTCAGCTCATCACTGCCTGAGCCACCATCGAAAATCGCCGCCCCGCCCACTGTCCGGTCGTCACGATCCAGATCCAGGCCGACCATCAGATTGTCCGTATCCAGGTCGTCATCGCCAGCCGACAGGGCCACGTTGACATTCCCGGCGACTCTGGAGTCTCGCAGGACCACCGCATCGTCTCCGCTGCCGGTTTCGATTGTCAGATGCTGGGCGGCTTCAAAGCGTGTCAAATCCACCGTGTCATTGCCCGAACTGCCGGTGATCTTCACGTTGCCGAGCACCGTGATCGGCGTGGTCGTCGTCAGGGTGTCAGCTCCCGTTCCCAAATCGACGGTGAATGTGCCGTTGATGGTGATCGAGCCGGTGTCGTCCGGCACGGTGATCGTGTCATCGCCGGCACCCGCGTCGATTTTCAGATTGCGTCCAATCACCAGATCGGCGGTGCCCACATTCACCGTCAGTTCGTCGTTGCCGCCTCGCAGATTGATGGTCACATCGAGCGTGACGTTGGGGCTATTCACGGTGAATTCGGTCCCGGTTCGGGCCCCCTTCCGAATGAGGGTTCCGTCGGTGCCCGTCAATGTAATTCCCGTCCCGGTGGCAGCGATCGTAATGTGATTGGCGTTTTGGTCACCGGTGAGTGTGATCTTTCCACCGGACACCACGGCGGTGACGGTGCCGGCCGGCAACGTGCGAGGCTCCAGTGATTGCACTTCCGCGCTCAGCGGGCTGGGCAAGCGGCGCTGATGACGACGTGATGAATGGCGAAACAGGCTGCGCATGGTGACTCCTCGTGGTAAGCCGATGAAATGTTGGTTGGTCCCGCGAGCGAACATCTCAGCGTGATTTCCAAGCCCTGTAAACTTTTTGTTCGTCCGAATGATAGCGTGGCTGGTCATTGAGTCGGATTGCAACGAGGCGTTGAAAAACAGCGGCCTCAAGAGTCTCCTCCTGAGGCCGCTGGTGCATGAATCTTCCGGGACGTCGTGCTAGGAGGGACTGACGACAGCATCGAGATCCACTTTGTTCTCAAACACCGTGTTGATCAGGGCCGCGAGCGCTTCGAGATCGAGTGCGGTGAGCGACGCGAGGGCAAATTCCAATCGGTCGATACCGTCGCCCGCGTTCACGGTGATGACCACGTCCTCGCCGCGGGTCGGCGGCGTGCCAACGATCCCTAACTCGTCGTCGCCGGATCCCAAATCCAGGGCGGAGCGTCCTTGGAAATTGGCACTGGCGAGACGCACGGAATCGTTACCGCTTCCCAATTGGAAGCTGGAGCGCGCTCGGAAAATGGGCGTGAGGGTCGGATCCAATTCGTCGATAAAGCCGATATCGAGCTGGTCCAAACCGTCACCGAAATCGAAACTCGTATTCCCGACAAACTCGGCGTCGTCAATGAACGCGGTGTCGTCGCCCGATCCCAAATGGAAGCTTGAAGCCGCACGGAAAATGGAAGCGCCAATCCCCAGGAGATCGTTGCCACTTCCGCCTGTCACTTCCACCGCCCCCTGGAATTCGCTGGAGAGTTCAATCTGGTCATTCCCTGATTGCAGATGGATTCTGGCGAGGCCAGCAAAGGTCGAATCCGCGATCGTGAGTGCCGAATCATCGCCAGCTCCCGCATCGAAGATCGTCGCTCCTAACACATCCAGTTCGTTCGTATCCAAGTCGTCATTGCCGGCCGAAAGGGCCACGTTGGCATTGCCTGTCACCAGGGAGTCAGACAGAACCACCGCATCATCTCCGCTACCGGTTTCGATCGTCAGATGCTTGCCGACAACAAGGCGATCCAAATTGACGGTGTCATTGCCCGTGCTGCCGGTGATCTTCGCGTTGCCGAGCACGGTGACCGGCGTGGCCACCGTCAGGCTGTCAGCTCCCGCACCCAAGTCGACCGTCAACGCGCCGTTGACGGTGATCGTGCCGGGGTCCGTCACGGTGATCGTGTCATCGCCGACACCCGCGTCGATTTTCAGATTGCGTCCAATGACGAGGTTGGCGGTCCCCACATTCACCGTCAGAGTGTCATCGCCGCCGCGCAAATTGATGGTCACATCGCGAGTCACGTTGAAACTATTCACTGTGAAGCTTGCCCCGGTGCGCGCGCCCTTGCGAATGAGCGTGGTGCCCTCTCCGGTCAACGTAATTCCGGTCGCGGTGACTTCGATCGTAACCTGATTGGAGTTGTTGTCTCCCGTGAGTGTGATGTTCCCCGCCGAAACAACGGCGAGGACAGTCCCGGCCGGCAACGTGCGCTGTTCGAGTGATTGGACTTCCGCACTCAGCGTGCTGGGCAAGCGGCGCTGTTGACGACGTGACGATTGGCGAAACAACTGGCGCATGGTGATTCCTCGTGGTAAACAGGTGAAATGATGGTTGGTCCCGCGAGCGGAAATCTAAGACTGGTTTCCAAGCTCTGTAAACTTTTTGTCCGTCCGATTGATGACTCTGGAGGTAAGTTGTTCCGATTGCAACGCCGTGAATTGAGCGTGTGGAATCCGAGACGCGTTGACGTGATCAAGGTGGAGTGACATCAGCACGATGTGAGCCGCAAGGCGCTAGCCGCGGGTTGCGGGTTGCGTCGATACCTGCCCCGCGGCCAGCGCCCAATGGCACTCACTTTGGTAGCGGCACGGCGCAAGCCGTCCGGTGAAGTGCGTGAAACTCGACGACACCGGACGGCTCGCGCCGTTCCGCTACCCGGAATTCAATTCTCGGTCGTAGCACTCGCGCGTTCCGGCTGATGGGGCTGTCGGCTTCAGCGAGGCGTCTCAAAAAAAGCGGCCTCAAGAGTTTCCTCCTGAGGCCGCTCGTGCGTGACGTGTCCTGTCGTCGTGCTAGGGATCGACGATGCCAACACCGAGATCCTCTTTGTTCTCAAACACCGTGTTGGCCGCGAGCGCGAGATCGGAGAGACCGAGCGCGTCGAGCGAGTCTTCGTCATAGAACAAGGTGTCAACGCCATCGCCCGCGTCCACGGTGATGACGACGTCCTCGCCCCTGGTCAGTGGCGCGCCATTGACTGCCAACTCGTCGTCGCCGGATCCCAAGTTCAAGCTGGAGTTCGCTTGGAAATTGGCACTGGCGATGATCGCAAGGTCGTTGCCGGCTCCCAAATTGAAGCTGGAGAGTGCTCGGAAAATGGGCGTGAGCGGATCACCAATTTCGGGGATAAAGCCGATTTCAAGGCGATCGACACCGTCACCCAAATCGAAGCTGGTGCTCGCGAGGAATTCGCCTTCGTCAATGAACACGGTGTCGTCACCGGCTCCCAAATTGAAGCTGGAGCTTTTGCTAAAAATCGCATCGCCGATCCCCAGGAAGTCGTTGCCAACTCCGCCCGTCACTTCCAACACACCTCCGAACTCGCTGGAGAGCTCGAGCCCATCATTGCCCGTTTGCAGACTGATCCTCACGAGGCTGGCAAAGAACGAATTCGCGATGTCGAGCGACCCGTCATCGCCCGCTCCGGCGTCGAAGATCGCCGTTCCGTTCACCGTCAGGCCATTCGTATCCAGATCGTCATTGCCGGCCGACAGGGACACGTTGGCATTGCCGGTAATCGTCGAATCCACAAAGACAACCGAATCGTTGCCGCTACCAGTTTCGATCGTCAGATGCTTGCCGACGGTCAAGGCTTCCAATGCAACGACGTCATCGCCCGTGCTGCCGGTGATCCTCACGTTTCCGGCCACATTGATGGGCGCGGCCACCAGTGTGCTCGGTGCCGGCTGAGCGGTTGTCGTCAGGCGGTCATTGCCCGCGCCCAAATCGACGGCCAGACCGCCGCCGACGGTGATCGAACCGCTCATCGAAGTCGCATTGTTCACGGTCACCGAGTCGTCCCCGACCCCCGTGTTGATTCTCAGATTGCGAAGAGCGGTGAGGTTTCCGGCGGCCAGGGCCGTGCCCACATTCACCGTCAGTGCGTCGTTGCCACCGTTGAGATCGATGTTCACGTCGCGAAAGGTGTTGGAGCCTGCGATCGTCACGGTCGACGCGGAGCGTGCGCCTCTTCGGATGAGCGTTCCGTCGGTTCCCGTCAACGTGATGCCCGTCGCCGTGACATTGATCGTCAACTGGTTGGAGTTGTTGTCTCCCGTGAGCGTGATGCTTCCAGCGGCGACGAGAGCGATGACGGTGCCGGCGGGCAACGTGCGCTGTTCGAGTAGTTGGACTTCCGCACTCAGCGTGCTCGGCAAGCGGCGCTGCCGACGACGTGACGATTGGCGAAACAGATTGCGCATGGTGACTCCTCGTAGTAAGTTAGGTGACATGTTGGTTGACCCCGCGACCGAACATCAAAGCGTGAGTTCTGGATCCTGTAAACTTCCTGCCCGCCGAATTGATTGCTCCGCGGAAAAGTTGGTCCGATTGCAACGAAAGAGGCAGCGTGTTTCGATTTCTTGACACGGTGACGCGAGCAGTGTGTTTTCCGGGCCGCGACCATGAGTAAAAGATCAGTGTGGCGCGGCGAAGCCGCATGTAACCCGAAGCGTCAGCGAGGGAGTGTGTTGCGTCCCTCGCTGACGCTTCGGGTTACATTGAAATCCGCGAAGAAAAACTACGCCTTCGACGATAACTCTGTAAGTGATGTCGTGACCACTCCCTAACGGTCGCGGCTCGGAATTCCTGTGAATAATCCAGGCTGTCGTCGGGAGTGTGCTCGCGCCCCATCGCCCGCGGCTAGCGCCGTCGGCTCAGGCGACTTCGCAGCTTTCTGACAGGATCGGCGAGTCTTCGTCGATCACGCGCCGCCGACCGGGCAAGTCCTCTCGATACCAAGTGGCGAGGACCGCGTCCCACTCGGCGAGACTGCTAACGACCACAAACGCCTCACGCAGTTCCTCGAAGCGCGGATGCAACTCCGAGTACTTGATGCCGAACTTGCGCAGCATGATCGAGGTCCGCTTCTCGTCGTAGACTTCCATTGCGAGCCGGAAGTGTTCTCGCAAGACATCACGTTGCTCATGCAGGCTCGGCGGATCGGGGAGGGGCAAGCCGGCCGCGAGTGCTCGTGCCTCGCGAAAGATCCAAGGGTTGCCGATCGCTCCGCGCGCCGCCGTCACGCCGTCCACGCCAGTCTGACGGATCATGTCGAGGCACGCTTGTGCCGTGAACAAGTCGCCGCTGCCGAGCACCACTCGATTCCCGGCGTGTTGTTTGATTTCACGCAAGATGTCCCAGTTGCTCGGCCCGTTGTAGCGCTGCTCGACCGTCCGTCCGTGGACTGTGATGGCCGCCACACCCCGAGCATAGGCACCGTCGAAAATCTCATAGAACTTGTCCCTGCTTTCCGCTTCGTCGTCGATCGCCCGCCGCATTTTGACCGTCACGGGAACATGCGGCGGCACCGCGTCGCGCACGCGGCTGACGATCTCCAACGCGGTCTCCGGCTGACTGAGCAAGAAGCCACCTCGGCAACGACCCAGAACCTTTTTCACCGGGCAACCAAAGTTGATGTCGATCACATCGAAGCCGGCCTCGACCAACTTCAATGCTGCCGGGCCGAAGTCTTCCGGGATCGCGCCCATCAATTGGCCGCCGACAGGATGCTCTTCGTCGCTGACTTTCAGAAATCGTCGCGTGCGATGCCGGTCTTTCAACTCGATCAAGAACTTGTCGAGCATCACCTCGCACAGCGTGTATGACGCGCCGAAGCGTTTGGCAACGACTCGCATCGGCCAATCGCTGTACCCGCTGAGCGCCGCTTGCACGACCGGGAAATCGAGTTCGATCGAGCCGAGTCGGAGTCGCGGAAGTGAGGTCATAAGCAATGTCTGTTGGAATGAGTGGTTGTTTGGGGCGTTGTCTCTTGGATGTAGCCCGTCGCGTCAGTCTTGAAGTTGCACGCTTTGAACTCGGCTCCGCACCGTTTTGTCAATTTCTCAGGTTGTCTTCATTCCTTTGGCCAGATTCCTTTGATTCCTGGGCCGAACCCGTGTTTCAGGATTCGAATCAAAGGAATCTGGTCAAAGGAATGAAACGAATGAATTCGGTCCTTAATCTTGGTGCCGTGGTCGAATTTGTTCGAACGCGCGCAACTTCAAAGCTGACGCTTCGGGTGACATGTCAGCCGAGCCGTGAGCGGTATCACCGTTTGCCAGATCATCGCAAGCCTGCCAGCAGTCGTTCGCGCGCGATCGCCGAGCCGTATTTCGCGGCCATCTGCCAGTGCAGCTTGGCGACTCCAGGACGCTTCTCCGCTTCGGCGTTGAGGGCGAGCTGTTCAAATTTCGTGGCTCGATCCGCCGATGACTCGGCCTGAGTGGGACTCGGCTCACGCTGGCGAGTGACGGCTGCGGAGGAAATCGCGGACGAGTATCGGGACACGGAGGCCGGTTGATCTGGGACCGAGTTCAAAATGGCTTCGTCCATTTCGCGCAGGTCGATGATCGTCACTCCGACCGACAGCGATCGCGACGACCGTGACGTTCCGAGGGACGACCCAAACGGAACGAATCCGAATCGCGAGCGTCCCGATTGTGCCGACGACACACCGCCCAGAAAGACTCGGCCGCGATCCGGAACAGCGACCGAAGTGCTCACCGAGGTCGTGCCGGCCACTGGCTGTTGAACGGCCACTTGTTGACCGAATGCCGGAAGGCAGAACGTCGAGAGCAACAGCAGAGACAAGCCAATGACACGCATCATGTGTGACTTCCACAAACCGGGGTCAGGCACTTCGGAATTTCGGAATTGGCCGAGGCCAATTCCG
>JBJXEX010000380.1:0-16456 GCA_046156195.1 Planctomycetaceae bacterium
CGGAATTGGCCGAGGCCAATTCCGAAATTCCGAAGTGCCTGACCCCGACCGTGTAAGTTTTCAGCGGCCCTCCTGGGAACCTGCTTATGTCTATTCGCATTGCAGCAAGTCTGTGGATCTTGGTCGCCACGAGCGGTTGCTTGACCGAGTACTTTCGCGCGGAGACGACGCTCTTGCCCGATGGCAGTGTCGATCGTGTGATCTGGCAATCGCTCGACAAAGAGCAGCACCAACAATGGCAAGAGGTGCGGAGCGGGATTCAGGACCAGCGGCTCGAATCCGAACTTTGGGAACTGGCGAACAACACTCTCAAAGACAAAGACGGCAAGCCCTCCAATCCGAAAGAGCAAGGCACGACGGCTCGCGGTCACTTCGCGTCCGCCGAACAGATTCCCGAACACTATCGCAAGGCCGCTCCCGCTGGACTGCCGGCCTCGACGTTGAAACGAAAGTCGGAGCAGGAAGATTTTGTCTTCGTCACCGAGCATCGTTGGGAAGAGACGCTGACCGACTGCGTACAACTCGAAGATGTCCCCGCCGCGCGGCGCGAGTTGATCGATCTGGTCGTACCGATCATCGTCGAAACATTGAGCCAAGAGCTGGGGTCGAACTACGACGTCTCGGAAGTCGAACGCTGGCTACGCGACGAGGGAGCCACTTGGTTTGACGAGTTGACGGCGCTCTTTTTGGACCTCGCGGCAAGAAACAACTGGCCGCAAAACACGGACAAGTCGTTGAAGCAGCAAGCCGAGCAACGGCTCGCCAAAGTCAATCTCCGTCACGGGCTGGCCAATCTCGAAGAAGAGACCATTAAGAAGTTCGGCGAAGCAAAAGTGAAGCAGCTCGTCAAACGCCGCGATGACAAATCGCTCGATGACCAAATGGCGGCGGAGATCTTCCGTCGAGTGTTGTCACCGGAAGAGGGCAAGTCGAAAGGACGTTTCGAGCAGCGGGCCGAAGAGGTCATCAAGTCAAAGCACCCTTCGGAAGAGGCGTTCAAAGAGCAGCTCCTAACCCGATTCGCCCGCATTGCCGGATTGCATCATGGCGTGCTGCAAACTCCGCAACTCTTCGACTACCGCCAGACGATGCCGGGTGTTGTGGTCGAAACGAACGGCGTGGTCCTCGCCGAGAATCGCGTCCGCTGGCGGTTCCCAGCCCAGCAGGCTTTTCCACTGGGTTACACGATGCAATGCCGGTCGTTGCAACCAAACGAAGCGAATCAAAAAGCGGTCTTCAATGAGACTCCGCTCAAGACCCGCAGCAACTGCGAACGACTGGTGCGTCTGCTTCGAGCCAAGCCGGAATGGCGCGAGATCCTGAAGCAGTGCGTCGCCAACAAATCACGCGAACCGCTGCTCGAACTGCGTCGAAAATTCCAACACGTTTTGGATTTCAAGGAGCGATCAAGGTTCGACGACTTGGCAACGCTGCTGCTCCGCGATTCGACCCAGTGAGTCTGAAGAAATTGGGGCTTCACCAGAATCTGTGGGTAACCTCGACTCCGGCACGCTCGACCTCAAAACCTGACATGGAAAACCCGGAAGGCGCTCAACCCCCATCGACAGGAAAATTGAGGACAGGAAGATGAAAACAGTTTGAGTCTCAGAACTCCCCGTTCTTTGTTTCAGATTTTCCTGTCCCAAATCATCCTGTCGAATCCGCGTTCGTGAGCGATTCGTCCTCCCCCCGAAGCAATGGCCACTCACAGACTCTGGTGACGAGACTGATTTCTAGACGTCCCGCGCCAGTCCCCGTTTGGGCTTTGGACATTGGGATTTCATTGGAACTTCTCCGCGAGATGCCCGCACTCTGGCGAGTGCGGCTACGCGAAGGTTTTCTTCTGCCGTTGACCTCATTGCGAGGGCGACTTCTCTGCCAGCGACTTGGCGAGCGGCTTCCAATCGACGAGCGGGGCGTCGGCCCAGAGATGTTCCAAGTCGTACAGTTCGCGACCTTCGGTGGAGAAGACATGCAGGACGATGTCGCCGTAGTCCTGAAGAATCCAGGTTTCGGAGTCGCGACCTTCGACGCCGACTCGCGGGCGGCTGTCGTGCGACTTCATCAACAGCTCGACTTCCTGAGCAATGGCTCGCATCTGACGACCGCTCGTGGCAGTCGTGACGATGAAGAAATCGACGATCGGCGTGACCGGCGTCATGTCGAGCACGACGGTCTCTTTGCCCTTGAGGTCCGCGCAGGATTGTGCGGCGAGACTCGCCAACTCGCGGCTGGCTTGCTGGCGCTCGGCCAAGGTGGAGGCAGTGGGTTTGGTGCGGGTCGCGGTGGCGATGGGAGGTCTCCGAAAAATCAGATGCAAACAAAGAGCAAGATCAAAACAGAACCGGCCAACCGTGCTGACGATGAGGGATCGTCGTCGAGCAAGGTTGGCCGGATATGCTGCCGGACGCAGGGCCGAGCCGCAAGCGTGTGGCAAATTTACAAGGCACCGTAGCGGCGATTGAAATCTTCCTGCAAAGCCGGAACCCGTTGGATCTCCTTTTCCCACAAAGATCGTAACGGGATTTCCTCGTCGGGAGGCTGCACTTGATTCTTCAATTGATAGATCTTCTGCCAGATCATGATCGCCCAAAGTCCTTCTTCAATCGCGGCATCATCGACGCTCAAATCTTGGTAGCTATCGAGCAGCACTTTGTAGCGCGCCAGGCCGGACTCCAGAAGCTCCTTGGCCGCTTCCAACTCGTTGCGCTTGAAGAGTTGCTCGCCCTGGTACAGATCGCGATGCACGGCCGCCGTGTTGGGCAGCTTTTCGGAGTGAGCCTTGGTCCGCCAGTAACGATAGTTGGACACGTTCTGGTAGAGATTGATTTCCTTTTCCAAGATCGGACGAGTGACCCCTGACGCCGCCAGAAGCTGTTCCATATCTTTTTCGGAAGCGGACGCTTCGAGAAAAATCTCGCAGTCGCCAGTCTGAAACCGCATCTTGCCGAAGACTTCGACCCACTCGTGGTAGGAGTCCTCCCAAGCCTTGCGAGTGGTTTCGTCGAATTGGCCTTCACGATGCAGCGCATCGGCATAGTCCAATTGCGATCGGGCCGGATACGAGCGGAAGAGCACATCCATCATGATGTGTTGCGCACGGGTCTCGTCGGCGACGTTGGCTTTCACGAACCAATCCTTCGCGACCAGATAGTTATCATTGCCGGTGGGATTGATCTCGCTGTCCGGCCCGTCTTTATAGACCTCTGTATCGGGATCGACTTTGAAGAACTTGCGGAACTGTTTCCATTCGTCGGAGCGGCCAATTTTCTTACCCAAGGTGTTTCCGGTGTCCCAATAGACCTCCGGGTCGCGCCGATTTTTTTCCGAACCCTGCATCAAGAACTTGGTCCCTTCCTTGACCCAAAAGTAGCGGTCCTCGACGGCGTCCCATTCCGCCGAGACGTTGTAGGCCAAGTTCCAGCCCAAGTAACGCCAGACTTGAATGTAGTGTGGTTGCAGCAGAATGACCGACTCGGTGGTGGCTCGCATCTGTGCCCACTGCTTCTGATCCTTCTGCTGATCCAGTTGGATGCGGAGTAAATTCACTGCGACACCGCGCATACCCAGCAGCACTAGATTCATTGTCGCACTGGTGGGATCGACTTTGCCCAGCGTGCTTTCGCCCAGATCGTAGTCTTGCCGCAACTGCGCCAGCTTGCCTGAATACGCTGCGGCACCATCCTCGGGACGTCCGCCCGGCATCCCCAGCCAAATAATTGGCAACGACATCAACACAATGCCAATCAGATACACCAATTTGCGCTGCTGCAAAGTGAGTTGTTCGATCATTTCGCTTCCAGCTCCCTCAACGTGAGGCTGTAATAGCCGACCAATAAACACGGTATCAGATAGCCGATCGTCATCGCCAAGCTGCGAAACATCGCCACGCCCCACGGGACATCAAATCCGTTCGCGACATACGGCGACATTACGAAGGGACTCAGGTCCGGGATCAAGTGTTGCATGAGCCACAGGCCGCTCAGCATCACTTTGTCGATGCCTTGCATGATTTGAACGCCGACCGTGTCGGGCAACTCCAGCGTGTCGTTCATATGCTGCACAAGCCGATACCAGGATTCCACCGGCCCACCACCTTTTTGCTTGCCGGTAATCAAGTCGATCATGAATCCGCGGAAGCCCTGGCCGACGATCAAAATGCTGAAAGTCAACTGCGTGGCGATCGGACCTTTCACAAACGTACTCGCCGTCACTCCGATACTGACGATGAACACGGTCAGCAGCCAGATGCCAAACACGGCCTTGAAGTAGCCCACCAAGAACGACCGATCGGGCAGACGGATGAAGAAGTCCGGCCGAGCCATTCCCAAGTACTGGCCTGAATCGAGACATTGCACTTCTATCTGAAAGACGTCGTGTTGAATCTTCTTATTGTCATCAAAGAAGACCAGGTCGTTGAAAAGATCGACCGTCTTGGTGACTTTGGCGACTTCGTCATAGTACGACACTTCGCGGTTGATGAACTGCTCGTTGAGAGAGAATTCCTTAATCTCGAACGACGGCAGCGGCACGCGCAGATCTTTTTTCGGATTGACCAGCACATATCGGACGAGCAGCGATTGTCCGATGCGGCCCTTATGCGTCCGAAATGCCTCGAAGCGAGACTCCAGCTTGATCTGGTCCATCGGTTCATCGACCGGGAACTTGTACCTTGCAGCGGCCTTATTGGAGCCCCCTTCGATATAGCTTCGGAACTCCCAGATGTCGCCGGTATTGACCCCTTTCTCGGAGACGTTCCCCTCATTGTCGATAAACTCCAGCGTGCCATACACCGGTATCCGGCAGAACTTCTTGACCTTGGTGCCGTCCGGAAGCTCAGGCAGCAACCCGACCGCGAGACTCGCGCGCTGCCGAAATGACAATTCGGGATGTTCCGCTTCAGGCACCTGACGCAGTACCCAGACGTACCCGACCACACCCATGATCCCAACGATCATCGCCGAGACGGTGGAAAACCCCAGAATTCGACCCATCACAATTTCATTGCGCCGCACGGGCTTCGTCACGACCGTGTGCATCGACCGGACGCGGATGTCTTCGGGGATTCCCCAGCAAGACAGCAGTAACAGAACGGGGATCGTCAGCCACGAGACGGTCGTCAACGAGAAGCTGACTGCGTTCTTTACCTGCATCTCTGGTCGCAGTCCCGAATCCAGAAACCAGCCCGCAAACATCATCAGAAACCCGAACACCGCAAACACCCACAGCGCTTTGCGACGCCAAGCCTCCAGAATGGTCAAACGGCTGATCGCCCAGACTCGCCGAGGCGAGAGATGCACGAAGTCGTACAAGCCCTGCCAGACTCGGCCCATGACGGCCACCGGTCCCGAGGATCCGTAGATTCCCAGCGAGACCAAGATCGTCGAAGCGAAAATAATTCCTGCGAAACCGCCAAACACCAGCAGCCAATCTCGCAGGGCAATCAGCAATACGAATGGGGTACGGTCAAATGTCATGGTCGCTTCTCGGAATCCCAACGAACTTGAAGGAGACGCCCGCGCGGCATCGTCGGAAGCCGGCACTGACTCGACGCAAACAGAGGGTTACGACCTTTCGGTGGCCGTGGGAACATACCGCTGGCCGGGACGATCCTGGCTCTTCTGCACCGTCTTGAGGAACAGGTCTTCGAGGCTGTTTGTTGGATGGCCGTGCCGAATGAGCGTCGCGCTGTGCTTCGCCAGCGCCGCTTCGACATCGGCGATCGCCGCTGGACTCAACTTCGAGGTGAGCAGTTCCGTTTCGTTTTGCTCTTTGAGCAAGTCTTCGACTCGGCCCAGCTCCTTGAGTTCGCCGGCATACAAGATTGCGATGCGATCGCACACGTCCTGCACGTCAGCCAGCAAATGGCTGCACATGACGACCGTCTTGCCTTCGTTTTTCAACTTGACGATCAGGTCCTTCATGTCGCGTGAACCGAGCGGATCGAGGCCACTGGTCGGTTCGTCGAGCAGGATCAAGTCCGGGTTGTTGATCAGCGCCTGAGCCAACCCGATCCGGCGCGTCATGCCCTTCGAGTATTCCTTCAACTGCCGCTTGCGAGCATTCTGCAAACCGACCATCTCAATGAGCTGATTGGATCGCTCTTTGCGCTGCTGCGGCGACATATCGAACAAGCGGCCGTAGAAGTCGAGCGTTTCCTCGGCATTGAGGAAGCGATAGAGATACGACTCTTCCGGCAGATAGCCAATCCACTCATTCTTACTGACGTCTGAAGCTGGCTTGCCGAGAATCGTGATCTCCCCTTCCGTCGGGAACAGCAGGCCCAGCAGCAGCTTCATCGTGGTGGTTTTGCCGGAGCCGTTGGGGCCAAGCAGTCCGAAGACCTCCCCCTTCTTGACATCCAGGCTCAAGGAATTCAAAGCCCGAACTTTTTTCCGACCCCAGAAGTCGCGATAAATCTTCGTGAGGTTCTTAATCTGGATGACCGTCTGATTCTCCATCGAGCCACACCTTAAATTAACGATGACGAAAGGATGACCGAAAAAGGGCTTGGACTTTTCAAGACGAAAGAGCCAAGCCCGAAGACAGCAAGAATTGGTCGCGAGTACGCACTCTGTGACCGCTGTTGTTGGGCGGTTCTTGAGTTGCGTCAAAATTGCCAAGCTGACAAATGCCTGGAAGGCCGCTTGCGAAGCGGCGGAATCTAAGGCCGTCCTGCGAGTGTTGCAAGTTTGTGCTCGGAAGCCATTAACGCTCGGCAGTGATTCACTTCTCCGTAGCCGCACTCGCCAGAGTGCGGGGTGCCCGCGTTCTGGCGAACGAGTTCTGGCACCCTCGTCCTGGCGAACGTGGCTACATCATTTACTGCAAGGCCGCTCTCGTAGCTGCCCTAACCTCCAGCGAGGCCATTATGAAATTTGCCATCTGCCAAGAACTGTTCGAGAACTGGGAATGGGAACGGCAATGTGCCTTCTCCGCCGAACTGGGCTACACCGGTCTTGAGCTGGCCCCGTTCACGCTCGCCCCGCGCATCACGGATGTCTCTGCCGAGCAACGCCAGTCCCTCCGCGCGACCGCCGAACGGCATGGCCTTCAAGTGATTGGTCTACATTGGTTGTTGGCGAAGACGGAAGGCTTCCATCTGACGACTGCGAACTCGGCCGTGCGCCGCGCGACATCGCAGTACCTCATCGAACTCGGCAACGCTTGCGCCGATCTTGGTGGCGACTTGATGGTGCTTGGCTCACCGATGCAGCGCAACCTCGAAGAAGGTGTCTCGCTGGATCAAGCATTCGAGAACGCGGCCGATGTGTTGCGCGGTTGCATGAGTGCGCTGCGCGATCGTGGAGTCCGCATCTGTCTTGAACCACTCACTCCGAAAGAGACCAACTTCCTCAACACCTGCTCCGATGCGATGCGACTCATCGAGATGGTCAACTCACCGAGTCTCGTGTTGCATCAAGATGTGAAGGCGATGCTCGGCGCTGAATCGGAACCGATCGAGACGCTCATCGAACGCTATGCGCCACACGTTGGACACTTTCACGTCAACGATGTGAACTTGCTCGGCCCCGGCATGGGACCAACCGAATATGCCCCGATTCTCCGAGCATTATTGCAATCGAACTACTCTGGTTGGGTCTCAGTGGAAGTGTTCGACTATCGGCTGGGAGCCGAGAAGATCGCGCGAGACAGCATTGAATATCTGCGAGATGTGGTGATGCAGGTGTCCACTTCTTGAGCAAGAGTAATGCTCTCGTCAGTGTGCTTCACGCTCGCGCGGCATCACGCGCGAGTGATTGAAAACCATTTGCGATGCGCAGCGAAGACAATCACAACGACTCATCGCAATCTGCGCGATTCTGTCAAGAATTGGGTTGCGAGAAATAAAAAAAGACGTCAGGATGATCCGCGTCAAGTGTGAGCAACGTGCAACGGATCGCAGTTGTCTCCCTCACGAATCGAACCAAGATTTACTTCTGAATTCGCTTCGCTGAAATCGGAACGACCAACACCCGCGACACGAAGCTCACCACGACCTATCACGGTTGGTAGGTCGGACAACAAGGTGCGGTGGTTTGTCAAACTCGTTACAGCCCGGTTAGCCAAGCGAGCGAGACAGTCACCTAGCTGTTCAGTAAGGAGTGCGACTGTGGCCAAGAAGAAAGCTGCTGCTAAGGCTGGTAAGAAAGCTCCCGCGAAAAAGGCTGCCGCGAAGAAGAAGTAACTCTTCGCGCACCTCAGCGGTGCTCTGCTACAGCAAGTAAGAAGCGGTCGATCACGACCGCTTCTTCTATTTGATAGATGCTGTATGTCACGGGTATGTTATCTCCTGTCGTTCTCCCAACCGGTCATTTTCCGATCAAGAACCTCGACTGTTTGGCCGAAAAACCACGGATCAGTCTTTCTTCATTCGTGAAAACCGGCATACTCCCCCGCCCTTAAACGGCTCGTACCGTGATCGAAGGCAGACTGCCTCATGGCAGTGGTCTCTGGACCGTGTCCTCGATTCCGTCGCGAGCCAAAATCCCTTCGCCGTTCTGACGGTCGCATGAGGTGACTGATTCGGCGAAGGACTTCTGTGGCTCATTGAATGATGAGGTGCCACCTTGAAGTTTTCGATTTGCCTTGGCCGCGTAACGTGGATTGCGGCGGTGGTCTCGGCGATGCTCGCGGCGATGGAGCCTGCGGAATCGCGCGGTCAAGCGCAGGAGCCGAATGCTCCCGTCGCTTTTGGTCCTGAGAAGGGATCACTGCTCATCTGCGGTGGTGGCACTCTGCCCGAAGCACTGCGAACCAAAGTCCTCACACTGGCTGGTGGTGAGCACGCGCGCATGGTCGTGATCTCAACCGCTAGTCAGACGGCGGACACGCCTGACGTTGAAACTTATGTGGCATGGTGGCGTCAGCAGAAGCTGGCCGAGTTCACGATCCTGCATACGCGCTCGCGCGACGTGGCCGACACCGAACAGTTCGTTGAACCACTCACCCGCGCGACCGGCGTGTGGCTCATGGGGGGCAACCAAGCGTGGTTGATCGACACCTACTCCGGCACACGCACGGAGATCGAATTGCACAAGCTGCTCGCTCGAAACGGCGTCATCGGCGGGACGTCGGCCGGAGCGGCGGTGATGTCCAAACTAATGATTCGCCGAGGCGGGACGATGGCGGAACTCGGTCGCGGGTTCGGCTTCGTGGATGGAGCCGTCGTCGATCAACACTTCGTGCGGCGCATGAGACAAGATCGCTTGCTGAAGGTTGTCGAGCAGCATCCCAACTTAGTGGGACTCGGTATCGACGAGGGGACCGCGTTGTTGGTGCAAGGTCGACGTTTGACCGTGCTCGGTGATTCGGAAGTGCGAGTTTGTTTCGCGCGGACGAACACTCGCGAGCCGATGATCGAATCGCTTCGCGATCGCGACAAAGCGGACTTGGGTCAGCTCAATCGAATCGCGCTGGCTCGGTTGCAGCCTCAAATGCGAATGCCGCAAGCGACACCGCAGGTCTCGGACGGAACGCTAGTGATTGTGAGCGGTGACGCCGTTCCGATCGAAGCGACCGAGCGATTCGTGGCTGCGGCCGGCGGGACCGAAGCAAACGTCGCACTCGTTTCATTCGATGGCGAGGAATCACACGAAGCCGAAACCGCGTTCATGGACAAGCTGCGAAAGGCGGGGGTCAAGAGCGTGCAGCGCGTGGAGTTCAGCTCGCGTGAGCAAGCCGATGATCCCAAACTCACAGAGATTCTGAAGACGGCAGGTGGCGTTTGGTTGTGTGGCGCGCGGCCGCAGCGATGCGTGGAATCGTGCTTGGGGTCTGTGGCCGAGCAACTTTGCCGAGATGTTCTGCGACGCGGTGGCGTCATTGGTGGAACCGCGGGTGGCGGGTTGATGCACGGCGAAGTCTTGCTCAACGCCAGTCCGGTTCCGAGCAAGCGAATGCTCACCGATGGCTACGATCGCGGCTTCGGCTTTCTACCCGGTGTCGCGATCGCGTCCTGTACTCAGCGGGGCGAGACGCCGTCCGAACTCACGCAGCTTCAGAAAGAACATCCGCAGGTCGTCGGCTTGGGGATCGAAGATTCGACCGCGTTGATTGTCCACGGTCACACGCTGGAAGTGGTCGGGAGGAATCAAGTCGCCGTCCTCGACAGTTCATCGAGCGTCGCCGGTTTGCGATCGTCCTTGTTGCAGGCAGGGGACCGCTACGACTTCAAAGATCATTTGCGAGTCGCTCGCAAAGATCGCGAATGAGTCGTCCGTCGCTACACTCCCCCCGCCATGACGGAGTCGTTCAACATCGCGGATCGCCTGACCGCATCGGCCTCACGTTGGCCGAACCAAATCGCGGTCGTGCAGCCGGCCGGACGTGACTCGGCTGGCCAGTACCGCTACCGAACTTGGACATTCGCGCAACTCGAAGACGAAGCGACCGCCATCGCGAACGGTTTGCTCACATGGGGTCTGCAACCCGGCCAGCGCTTAGTGCTGATGGTCCGGCCGAGCTTCGAGTTCATCGCGCTGACGTTCGGCCTGATGCGAGCCGGTGTCGTGGTCGTGCTGATTGATCCGGGCATGGGCCGCTCCAACATCTTTCGTTGCCTCGAAGAGATCAATCCCGACGGCTTCGTGGCGATTCCCATCGTGCAGGCGATCCGAGTCCTCAATCGTCGCCGTTTTCGCAACGCACAATTCAACGTGACCGTCAGCGGACTCAGATGGCTCTGGGGCGGCAAGACGTACTCCGAACTTCTGGCCGATGGCCGACAGCCGATGGCCGAAAGCCGTCATCCTTTTTCCTCGGATCAAACCGCCGCGATCATCTTCACCAGCGGCAGCACCGGCCCTCCGAAGGGAGTTGTGTATGAGCACAGTATGTTCGACTCGCAAGTTGACCTGCTTCGCAACTTCTACGACATCCAACCGGGCGAGGCCGATCTTCCCGGCTTTCCGTTGTTTGGCCTGTTCAACGCCGCGATGGGCGTGACAACCGTGATCCCGGACATGGACCCAACAAAGCCTGCACGAGTCGATCCGAATCGCATTTTGGCGCACCTCAGTGACTGGAATATCACTCAAGCATTCGGTTCACCCGCGATTTGGAATCGAGTCGGGCGATACTGCGAAGCCACCGGCGCGAAGTTGCCGAATACGCTGAAGCGTGTCTTATCCGCCGGAGCACCGGTGCCGGTCCCGGTGATCGAACGGATGCGCCGCGCGTTCTCGAATCCCGATGCCGACATCCACACGCCCTACGGTGCGACCGAGTCGTTGCCGATCGCCTCCATCAGCGGACGCGAAGTTTTGGAACAGACCGCACCGCTTTCGAGACAAGGAGCCGGCACCTGTGTCGGCCGCACTTTTCCGAGCATCCAAGTGAAGATCATCGAGATCACCGATCAACCGATTCATTCGATGGAGAACGTGAACGAACTTCCGCAAGGCAAGATCGGAGAGATCATCGTCTGCGGCCCCTCAACCACGCAGGCATATTTTCAGCGGCCGGATGCGACTGCGATCGCGAAGATCAAACACGCTCAACAACTCGGCGAGCTTCTCTCTCCCCCTCTCCCCCTCTCCCCCTCCCCCCCTCCTCCCCATTGGCATCGCATGGGCGACGTCGGCTACTTCGACGAACAAGGCCGGCTCTGGTTCTGCGGGAGGAAGTCACACATCGTCGAGACGGAACTCGGCCGCATGTTCACAATTCCGTGCGAGTCGATCTTCAACAATCATCCGCGAGTGTTTCGGTCGGCGCTGGTAGGAGTTGGCTCGATGCCGAAGCAACGACCGGTCATCATCGTCGAGCCGGAAGCGGGAGAGTTTCCCAAGTCGGCCGCCGAACGGGATCGCTTCCGAGCAGAGTTGTTGGAGTTGTCGCGAGCGAATCCGCTGACGGTCTCGATCGAGACGATTTTGTTTCATCGGGCGCTACCCGTGGATATCCGGCACAACGTCAAGATCTTTCGCGAGAAGCTGGGACCGTGGGCATCGAAAGAGTTGGGGATTGCAAATTGAGCATGGCGAAATGCAAATCAAAAATTGAGGAGGCACGATGACGGAGCATGTTGCAGAAGGTCGAGCGGATGAGATTGCGGAAAGGCCGGAGACGTGCCGGCCAGCGTGTCCGGTGTGCGGTGGGACGCTGATCGAGATTCGACACAAGCGGCAATGTGCCCAGTGCCATACGATCTGCGAAACGTGTTGCGAAGGGGGCCGCGGTTGAGGCGAGAGATTACCGAGGGAACTGCGTGAGTTCGCCGAACACAGCCTGTTGCGCGAAAGTATCGAGAAGAAAGTGATGAGCATGAGTGACATTCAACGCTTCGGAGTAACTCGTCGCTGGTCGGACGCCGTGGTTCATGGCGGAGTGGCGTACTTTGTTGAGGTTCCCGACGACATGACTCAGGACGTGTGCGGACAGATCACACAAGTGCTCGCGCAGATTGATCAGCGATTGAACCTGGTGGGTAGCGATCGGACGCGGTTGTTGCAGGTGTTGATCTATCTGCCGAACTTGGCAGACGCGGCGGTGCTCAATCCGTTATGGGATGAGTGGGTTCCCGAAGGCCACGCTCCCGCGCGAGCTTGCGTGCAAGCGGCGCTCGGACACCCCGACTGCCGAGTCGAGATGGTCATCACCGCGGCAGGCTGAGGCGGCTACTCGCTTTTGGTTGGCGGCAGAGGTTCTTCGAGGATCCCGTCGAACGCGTCCTGTGTCTTGGCCGCTCGCAGTATGTCGAGCAGCGCATCGAACCGGTCGAGTTCTCGCAGGAAACCTGGCTTGCTAGTTTTGACGAACGATTCCGTCGAATCTCGAATCTGCTTCAAGAACAAATCCTTCGCGATCGGAAACAGTGGCACGATCTCCGGCACCCATTTGCCTTTGACGAGTTGCAGCTCGGAATCGATCGCTCCGCTGGCGGGGAACAGAACCTGAAAGCGGCACAGACTTGCGTTGGCGGATGTCTCGCCGAGCGCTTTCGATCCCGCCACGAATTCATCCTTTTCGAGAACGACCTCCGCCCCCTTGCGAAGAACGGCCACGACTCGATTCCAAGCCTCGGCATCCATGCGACTCGCCCACTCTTGCATGCCCGTAGAACTTCTTCGACAAGCGCGGAACATGTCGTGCCGGTACCGCGTGAAAGTCCGGCGACTGCTCCGCGAAACTCGTAAGCTGTCCCCGTCTTCCCCACTTGGACGGCACTTCCTGACGAGCAAGTATCGAAGATCAGCAGACGATGCTCGGCCCTGAGCTTCGCCAGCGGATCGGCCAGTTCATCGGCGGCCAGTCCCTGCTTGCGGATGTCTTGTTCCTGGCTGTTGGCTCCGGGCTGGTATTCGTGAGGAATAAAATAGTATCGCTGACCGACCAGCGTGCCGTGTCTGGCAAAGAACACATGGCGGCGAAACGATTAAGCCGAAACCGGTTGGCGCAAAGGGAAGTCCGCCAAAAGCGCTTGCGCGGCAATCACGAGTTCCTCGTCTTCGACGTCCCAGACCGACTCAGGTGTCTGTCCGCGAGCGCGATGCTCTAAGATCAAAATCACTTGGGCGATTCGGGCTTCTGGGCAGCGGGCGGCGACCATGCGAATCGCGTCAAAGACTTCGTTCCGATCCGCTCCCTTCGCCGCTAAGCCTCGGGTGGTCAACGCTTCGAGGAAGTGCCGAGCTGCGTCGAACAGATCGTGGTCATTCAGCTCCTCAATCGAATCGTTTTCCTCGTCACTGGCGATCGTCGTCAGATTGGCGATCAATTGCCCGATTCGCATGTCCGGGGCAGCGACGGCGGACGCCTGAAGCTCTTCCAGCACTTCCTCAGATTCTCGGGTCATGGCAATCGTTCTCCGATGCGTGGCCAAGTGGCAAATTTGTGTTTCACTTCGGCAATGGATTGCGAGCCGTGCGCACCAAGTCCACCGCAGCTCACGAACTCAATGACGCGATTGAATTCCGCCCCTGGAGCTTCCCCCATCACGAAGAAATCTGGACCAAGAGGTCCGAGGTCTTGTGGATCGAGACGTGTGGTAATCCTTCAAAATCTCGATCCTCCGTCCAGATCGGCATGCCCAAGCGAAGGGCCAATGCCAGCACATGCACATCTTTGGGGTCGCGCTGTCCAATCAATTCCATCGCTCGCGGCAGTTCCGAATCGTACTCGCGCGGCTGAACAGCGATGACCGGCAGCAGTTGGAATTCACGCCATAAATCCGACTCGGAACGCCCAATTCTTTTCGCGACGATCGGCAAATACTTCGCGACCTCGAACAGCGTATGTTGAGACGAATAGAAAACGATCTTCCCTGAAAATAACACCTCGCGTGCTTGCCCGCCGAGCAGTGCCGAAAGCAGCGGGTTGGCATCGACCACCAGTGTCTCAACCACGGCTCAGGCTTTCGCGAAAGGCGTCGAAGTCACCGAGGATTTCGGCTTCGCTGATTCCCTGTTTGTCCAACTGACGGCGTGTCTCGTCGGACAGTCGAAAGAACTCGGACCTGCGCTCTTGCCACGCGAGCTTTTCTCGCACCGCGTCCGCCACAAACTCGGCTGTGGAAAGGCTCGGTCGAGACTGTTCGACACGCTCCAATAACTCGTCGGAAATCGTGATGACGGCCATGAATCGCTCGCTGCTTGGTGTCTTTAGGTAGCCACGCTCGCCAGAGCGTGGGCGTTGTCGGGAAAACCCACGCTCTTGGCGAGCGTGGCGACATCGCTTTCTCTGCGGGTCCACTGAGTTCGTTTCCACTCGGTCGATTGTCGATTGGGGCAAGCGTGATGGCAAGCAAATAGAGACTGGGGTCGGGTGTTCGGTTTTTTGAAATTGGCGGGGATCGAGCCGGATCAGGAATCACGCTTTCTGCCCGCCAATTCCGAAAAACCAAACACCCGACCCCGGACCCTCCTCTTCCCAAAAGCGAACTACTCGCTGCGAATCCGAATGCTCGTTTCGGTGACGATCCACAGCGTCTTGTTGAGGGGCTGAAGGTCGAATTGCGGAATCAATCGAGACAGCAGCGACAACACGGTTGGCTTCGCCTGGATTCGCGGTCTGAGGACGACGATCCCCGCGAATTGAGCCGGTGGGTAGACGCGAATGTCGGCGAAATCGACATCGAGCGTGATCAATGCCCGCTGCTCGACTTGGCACGCGGCAGCCACATTGGGATCGGGGTGCCCGGCAAGCTGCTCGTCGAAAACGGTGTGTGCCAAGTGGCCCGCTCTTTGAAGTAATCCCACGGCCTCGACCGGCATGTTCTCGTCAATCTTGAAGAGCATCAGGCCGCTCCTGGAAGCAGCGCCACGACTCGTTCCCGAGCTAACTCGGCGGCGTAGCTCATGGCCGCTTGAATGTCGGACGGTGTCAGGGACGGATAGCTCTCAATGATCTCGGTCGCGGTGAGTCCCGCCGCGAGATTATCCAGCACCACAGACACCATGATGCGAGTGCCCTGGATGCAGGCTTTGCCATGACACACATCAGGGCTCACCGTAATTCGATCTTGCCATTCCATCGTGGTCTTCTTTCATGGCCGAGGATGCAGAACCTTCAACTCGAAGAAGTGTAATCGACGAGGGAAGAACTGGGGGCGCTCACGATCCATTGAGGTCAGGTGGAAACAGACCAGTTTCCATCAACAGGTGACGGTGGGTGACGCGGCTGTCGCTGTTGATTTTGAGAAGTTCGATGGTGGCTTGTGCCGTTTTCGTTTTGCCACGAAGGATCGGGCCGTCCCACTCGAAGTGATTGTCCCAATCATCGACCCTTGGATGAAACGATCTCACCAACTCGTCGGTGTTGGGCACAAACGCCGAGACATCGCTGCCCTTATGAGAATTGCACAGCGCGCAGGCCCAGCAGAGATTGGTCAACGTCGTTGGTCCGCTGTGCTTCTGCGCTCGAATATGGTCCGCTTCGTGAGGCAATCGGGTACAGGACTGCGGCATCCGACAATACTCGCAGCAGTCGTGCGCACGTTGGCGAACTTGTTCTCGAAGTGCGGGAGTCATCGTTAAGCCGAGTGAAGCTGGTGCAGCGTATGCCGAGCCTTGGCCTGCCAGAGATCGAGAAACTCACCCACTCGCAGATACTTTTCCAGCGTCGACTTTTCCGTCGGAGTGATCGAGCCTGCGTTGTTCTTTTGCAGCAGGTCACGGATCAGAGCCGTCGCATCGTCGTTGAACTTCAACGACAACAGTTCTTCCGCTAACTCCGCGCTCAGCATGGGACGATTGGGTTCGACAACCTCGGTGAGGATGTCTGCTTCGGTGATCATGGCAAAACTCCTTCACGATTTCCGCACTTGTCGATGGCAATCAAACACGCTCGTGGCATCGCTGACTTGTGATCGGCCGATCGGTTTTCATTCTGGCCGGACGTCTGATCAAACTCAACGATGCCTGTGGCATGTATGGCGAAGTGATAAGGGGTCGGGTGTTTGATTTTTTGAAATTGGCGGGATTGAGCGTGATCCCCGCCAATTTCAAAAAATCAA